>JBAVQC010000329.1:0-18788 GCA_049693715.1 Acidobacteriaceae bacterium
AAATGTTAAACCACATAGAATCAACAGCAGATTTGGGCCGCGTTTTGTTCATTGGTTTCATGACCTCGCCGCAGGCGAGGTCACCGGCTCGGGATGACAAGGGAGAGGGTGGTGCTTCCAGATGGAATGGATTGACGGTGAAGGGGAAACCGCAGATCTCGATGACTACGGTGACGTTGAGGTTTGCGGTTGTTCGGTGTGCACGATGAGGATCCAGCCCGATTCAACTTCCTGCCAGACGCTGATTGCTGTGTAGGTCTGGATGGGGGTGCCGGCCGCAGAAAGTTGTAGGTTGTAGTTGAGGGTCATATCCGGACCGTTTGGCTTGACGACCATGCTGGTGATGTTGAAGTCGGTGATGTTGGCGGATTGTAGATAGGGGATCACCTGATCCTTACTGAGGATCTTACCGCCGGCACTGTACATCACGTTGGCGGCAAGCATGCCGGGGATCTGCTCCCACTTCTTTGCCTTTACCGTGGACCAGAAGATGCGCTCGTACTGCTCCGCGCTGGTGGTGCTTTTTAGGGTGGGCGGTTTCTTTTCGCCGTAGATGGTGCAGCCGGCAAGACCAACAACCAGGGAGGCAGCTAGCAGACTTGTCATCCAGATGGTGCGCATCGCTCTTCATTGGAGCACAGAAAAGGCTGCCCGTCGGCAGCCTTTCTGCACTCCGTTATAAGAACTGCTTAGTCGCCCATTACGGGTTCTTCGCTGGGTGCTTTGGGCGCCACCTTGGGCGCCGGCGCAATCAACGTGTCGAGCGGAATGAAGCCCTCTTTCGGCTTCTCTCCCAGGACATGCTCGCGATAGAGCCGAGCCATCTTCGCGTTTTCCGCATCCGACTTGATCTTCTCGTCGCGGGCCTTCAGCTTCTCTTCCCGCGAGTTCTTGGCAATGCCCAGCTTGTCGAGGGTGTCATTGGCAGCGGCCGTGACGTGGTCCTGGTTGAGGACCAGGTTGTGGGTAGCATTGTTCATCCCGACCTTCTTGCCGCCGGCGAAGATCTCGTGCCGCCCGTGCTCCTCGTACCACTTGGTCAGAGTCGCGGTCATGTGCATCTTCTCGATGATATTGCGCCAGCCCACGCCGGTGTTGTAGGCACAGAAGGAGATTTCGCCTTCCTGGGTGGCGTAGGGGATGATGCACTGTTCGGTGCGGCGGAAGTCGTAGTTGAAGAGGTCCTGGAACCACATACCGGCGATGAAGAGGAAGTTCCAGCGGTCGGCGCGGCGCTTTTCGATGTCCGCCATGGTGCGGTCGCCAGTGACCTTGCCGTAGTTGCGGCCGGTGGCCCCGAAGCACTTGTCGAACTTCTGCAGCAAGTCAAGGATCTTGAAGTGCTTGGGCGACTTGGTGGGATCGTAGTTGCGCAGCAGAGCCAGGGTCACGCCGGCCACGGATAGGAACTTCCCGCGGGCTGCGTCGTTGATCTTGGCCACGTCCTTGGCCAGACGATCGGCGTTCAGGAAGGCGGTAACGGGAACGGCTTCCTTGGTTTCCTTGTCGATCATCAGCGCCATGCCGATGCCGCAGTTGGGATGGCAGCCGCAGGAGAGCTGACCCCAATCGGCGTTCGGCCCGTGCACCAGGTCAGCCCAATCGGAGAAGGTGCTCATGAAGCTGATGGGGAACCAATCGCGGGTGGGCTCGCCCAAACCGGTCTGGTTCTTGACGTCGTGGGCCATGTGGCTCAGGGTGTAGCGTTGGGCCACACGGCGCTCGTCGCTGACATCCTCGTCACGGCCGGTGAAGGATACCGGCTGAAAGCTGACAAAGTTGATCTTTTTTGGGTTGTCGAGAGCGAACTGGATGATGCGCCCCACCTGCTCGTTGTTGATGCCGTTGATGATGGTGGTGACGGGAACGATGTCGACGCCGGCTTCATGCAGGTTGTGGATGGCCTGCAGCTTGACGTCAAACAGATTGCCGACCTTGCGGTGCGAGTTGGCGGCGTTGCCGATGCCATCGAACTGCAGGTAGGCATAGCGCAGGCCTGCTTCCGCAGCGGCGCGGCAAAGCTCTTTGCTCTTGGCGAACTCGATGCCGTTGGTGGCAGCCTGCACGGAGTTGTAACCAACCTTGCGGGAGTAGGCGATGGCGTCGAGGAAGTAGGGCGACAAGGTGGGCTCACCACCGGAGAACTGAACCGACATCTGACGACGCGGCTTGATGGAGATCGCGTTGTCGAGCATGGTCTTGATCTCGTCCCACGTGAGCTCGTGGACAAAGCCGACCTGATTGGCGTCCATGAAGCAGGGGTCGCACATCATGTTACAGCGGTTGGTCAGATCAATGGTCAAGACTGAGCCGCGGCCGTGGGTCACGGTGGAAGTGCCGTGGTTGTGCAGCTTGTCGTCGTTGTGGGCCTTGATGTCGCGGCCGGGGAAGACCTCTTCGAGATGGCGGAAGAACTCAGTATCAATGGCCATTACATCTTCAAAGTGGCCATGCTTGGGGCAGTCCTTGATCATGAGGATCTTGCCGTCGCGCTCGATAATCTGGGCCTTGATCTCGCCCACCTTCTCGTTCAGGAGCACTTCGTGGGGCAGCTTGCCGTCGATGATCTGCTGGCGGATCTCCGGTACGCACTTGGGACAGAGAGAATCAGTGCTGCGGGGCCAACCTAGCGGAGGCTTTTCTTTCTGGTAGGACTTCAGGAGGGGCTTTTCAGACCATTTGGGCGTGAAAGAAGCGTTGGGGCTGATGCGGTTGACCCGCTCAAAGACCGACCACGCGCCCTGGGCAAGGATCGTTACCGCTCTCTCTGAATATTTGACGGCTCTCGACATAAGGTCTCCTGACTAAATTGAAGCTGCGTTGCTGGGGCCGAAGGAACTTAAGAATCTGATGGTTGGGCGCCGATGAGGCGAGGCCTACCCAGGTATAGGGTACGAGTATTACTTGCTAATCAAAAACGAGTCGCGGTGAACGGCGAGAAACGGGAGCCGGACGGCAAATGATGGATTTTAACGGCTTGAGGGCGTGCCACGACCGTATCTATCTGTGTTCATGCTTGGGTTCCTGGCCCACGTTCGGGTTATTGCGACTGCGCACCTTCGGCGATGGCTACGCGATTGATGAGCCTTTGGACGATCACGACCTGGATATTGACGCGACGCGCCAGGTCGGGCACGAATTCCGTAATCGCGTTGCCGATCGGGTCGGTGGCCAGTGAGGTGGCAATACGGGCGGTGCTGGCTCCGAAGCTATTTCTGCGGCCGGGTACGTAGAGGTTGCCCACGGCGCTGGTGCAAATAGTGCCTACGACGGTGGCGTAGTTGAAGATGGGGGTTCCGTCATCGCTCTGGCCGATCACCACCGCGTCGACGACGTGGAGGAGGCGCTTGCCAAAGGGTTTATTCGGCAGGCGACGGTAGTGCGGATCCTGGTGGGCCAGGGAGGGAATCAGGAAGGTGCCAAAGAACTCGCCGGTCAAGTCCTGAGACAGGGACACGCCTGCATTCTTGGCGAATCCTCGGATTCCGGGCCCGTCGGCGGTATGAGAGTCTTCTGCGACCGTGATCGCAGAAACCGCGGCGATGGTCAGCAGGTTGAAGGGATCGCTTACGTTTCTCGCCGCCAGAACGAATTTCTGCCTGGGCGTGAGCGGCAGTGGAGTTGAGGTGTCAAGGAAGCGGGCGAACGTATTGATGGTGGGCTTGCAGCTCATGAGTCTCTCGGCAGGAGTGGAGGAATCCGTGAGGCACTCCGTAGGCCTGCCAAAGACGTTGGGGCGGGCGGCGGGAGGCACACGCAATCCTCCGGGAGCGGGTGGGCTGACGGGCGGGAAACCAGGACGGCGGTTATTGTTCCCCTGCCCGCGATGGAAGATTCCGCCGGGAAATCGGGTGCCAGGGTTGATATCGCCGGGGGCTGGTTCCAGCACGGGTTCCTGGCCTGGTTCCTGAACTGGGGCCGCGGGCTGCGGCGCCTCGGGCAGAGTTTGTTGCTGCCCGAAGAGGAGTGGGCGTACCAGCAGGATGGCCGCCAACAGCAGAGCCCGGTTAAGAACGCTTCTGTTCATAATCAACTGTCCCGACGCAGGAAATGCTGCGCTCGATTACTCGAGGCGAAGCTTCTGCATGATCGGAAACCTGCGGATAATGTTGGGCAGAAATTCCAGTACCAGGTCGCCACCGGCGTCCGTGGCAATGGATGACGCGAAGGTGAGCCCGACGACCCTGGCGGTAACACTCGGTTCGGGATAGTAGGTGACTACCAGCGCAGCGGCGACGGCACGGCCGCCAATCCCCGAATAATTGAACTGATCGTTTCCATTGTCCCCGCGGCGAATCACTGCCTGCCTGGCGGAAAGCAGAGTGCGGCGAAAGATGTTGCCATGGCCGATGCGGTAGTAGCGCGGATCCTGATGAAAGGCAGCCGCAAGCAGCCCGTCGGAAAAAACGCGGACACTGGCAGAACGCAGCATGGAAGCACCGAACTTTTCTCCAAATGCTCCGGCGTCATGCCCGTATTTAGGATCGGTGTTGAAAAGTTGCTCATAGCTGGCGGAGTAAAGAGCGGGGAGCAGGGTGATGGGCCTGGCCACCTCGGTGAAGGAGAAGATCATTTTGTCGGCGCCGGACAGGTCTTGCGCCTGCCGCCCTGGCTCAATGGTCTGGGCGTACTTTCGCTGCGGAGGTAACGGCGCAACGGCCATTTGTCGTGCCCCCGGCGTAAATGACTGGGCCGGCTGCTGCGCCTGGGGCTCATCCGGCAAGGCTGAGCCAAGCATAGACCCGGATATTCCCGTAGCCGTCTGCGTCATGCCCACGCCGGCAACCACCAGCGAGAAGAGAAGAAGGCGGCAACAAATGCGGAAAGAGTTAGCCAAGGCACCCCTTAGGTTTCAGAATTCCTCGTTTCCAGTCTATGCGAACGGGAGGGGGGCCGGACGCAAGGCCTGGACAAGTCGCCGGCGCCAGTTCCAGTGCGGTACTCTACCTGTGATGCCACTCCCCATAAAAAGCCTTGTGGGAGAGATGCAGAAGTGAGGGCCTATGGTTGACCAGGGCAACAGCAGCAGCCGCTTTGAAAATTTCGGCAAAAAGGTGGACGAACGCTTTAACCAGGTAAAACCGCGGGTGGAAGAAGAGCTGAAGAAGCTGATCGACTATCTCAACGATCAAGTTGTGCCGCAGTTGCGGCAGGGCTCGTCGGATGGCCTACGCGCTGCTGCGGACCGGCTGCACAAATTAGCTGAGCAGATGGACGATCGTCACGGCAGCGGAGTGAGCTGAAGGTGGCGTGGCGCTGCCGGCTGCTGCGCACGCTGCCACAAGTGATGTTGGTGAGCGCGGCGATTGTTTCGGGTACAGGATGCCGGCACAAGCCGGTGGCGGTTGCTTCGCCGCCTGCGCTGTCTCCTCCGGCTCCCGCTCCGGTTCCGTCTGCTCCCTCATCTGCGCCGGTTTCCAGCCCGGCCCCGTCGCCGAACGCACCGGGTTCGATCGCCGATAATCAGGCGGATGCTGCGTTCGTCGCGTCGCACCCGGTGATTTATAGCGAAGAGGGAGCCGCCAGCTGGTACGGGCCTCCTTATGACAAGCGGCGCGGGGCTAACGGCGAAATCTTCAACAAGGATGCTTTGACGGCGGCTCATCGCACGCTGCCCCTGAATTCGCTGATCAGGGTGACCAACCTTTCGACTGGACAGTCGGTTATCTTGCGCATTACCGATCGCGGGCCTTTTGTTCCCGATCGCGTGCTCGATCTTTCCTTGGCATCCGCGAAGGCGATTGGCGTGTGGAGGCCGGGCGTGGCCCGGGTGCGGGTGGAAGTATTTGCTGCTCCTTCTTCGCTCGACAGCGGAGGGCGGTGGTGCGTGCAGATTGGGGCGTTCAAGAGTGAACGGGGAGCGTATAAACTGCGGGACCAGCTCACGCGGAAGTATAGTACTGCGAATGTGATCGAGTTTACCGGGCCTACCGGGCATTGGGTGCGCATCCGGCCGGCGGGGGACGACAAGGGACGCGCGGTTGAAATTGCGCGTAGTCTTCAGCCGAGTGAGGGGGAGGCGTATCTGGTTCGGCTTGATTGATGCGGCCGGGGGACGAAAAGAAACCGATTCGGGGGAGAGCTGATGATGATGGTTTTGCTACCGACTTCGATCGTCATGCTGGCTGCAACTCCGAACCTTGTGTATACGCTTCCTCCGGAGGTGCTGGAGCGTGCCCGTTCGCTTTACTACTGGCGCACGGGCCTCGACTTTGGCTCCACGGCTTGGAGCGTGCTGGTTCTGCTGGCTTTTCTGAATCTCCGATGGGCTGCGCGACTGAGCGCTTGGGCCAGATCTGTTACGCCGAAACCGTGGGTGCAGGGGCTTTGCTTTGCTCCGGTCTTTTTGCTGATGTGGTCGCTGTTCCACCTTCCACTGTCTATCCTGGGCCACCACATTTCGCTTGCCTATGGTCAGTCGATCCAGGGTTGGGGCAGCTGGTTTCTCGACTGGGGCAAGGCTCTGTTGCTTGATTTGATTTCCAGTACGGTGGTTGTTTCTGTGGTCTTCGCGCTGATTCGCAAATCACGCCGGTGGTGGCTCTGGTTGTGGGTGATTTCGCTGCCGATGGAAGTTCTGCTGGTGTTTGTGCTGCCGCTGGTCATCGACCCCATGTTCAATCACTTTGAACCGCTGGCACAAAGCAATCCAGCGCTGGTGCAGCAACTGGAACGGGTGATCGAGAAGACCGGGGTTTCCATTCCACCCGCACGCATGTTTCTCATGAAGGCGAGCGAGAAGTACACCAGCTCGAATGCCTACGTCACCGGCTTTGGATCCTCACAGCGCGTCGTGGTGTGGGACAACACCATCAAGCACTCCCCTCCGGATGAGATCCTGCTGGTCTTCGGCCATGAGCTCGGCCACTATGTGCTGCATCACATTGAACGTGGTCTCGCTATTGGGGCGGTGTTGTCTCTGTTCTTCTTGTGGATTGGCTCCCACCTGGCGGGTTTTCTGGTGCGCGGGTATGGACCGAGTTGGCATATTGCATCGCTGGAAGACTGGGCGGCAGTGGCGGTGCTTTTGCTGGTCTTGACTGTCCTCTCTTTTGTTGCTGAGCCCATCGGCAACAGCGTCAGCCGCGCGCAGGAGCACCAGGCGGACGTGTTCGGCAGCGAGGCAGTCCATGGCCTTGTTGCCGACCCACAGAAAGCAAGTGCGCAATCATTCCAACAACTGGGGGAGGAATCGCTGGAGTACCCTTTCCCCTCGCGTTTTGTGGTTTTTTGGAGTTATACCCATCCGCCCATCGCCGAGCGTGAAGCGTTTGCCGCAGGATACGATCCGTGGGGGCCTGGCGGCCACCCGCGATACTTCAGCAAGTAGGATGATTACAGAAGGAGCTGCCTTCCCATGGCTTGTTTGTTCTGCAAAATTGTTGCCGGCGAAATTCCTTCGAAGCAGGTGTTTGAGGATGATCGCGTGTACGCGTTCCGCGATATCAATCCCCAGGCTGCTACGCATATCCTGGTCGTGCCGCGCAAACACGTTGCTTCGCTGGCAGAGACGAGCGCGGAACACCAGGAAATGCTGGGGTATCTTCACCTGGTTGCGGCGCGCATTGCCAAGAGCGAAGGGTTATCGCAGGGTTTTCGTACGGTCATCAACACCGGGCCCGATGGCGGCCAGACGGTGGATCACCTTCACGTTCACTTGCTTGGCGGCCGCGCTATGCTTTGGCCGCCGGGCTGAAGGTATTTGTAACTACAAATGAGTTAATCCGATGCGGTGAAAGCGATTCGTCTGTTGCCGGCTCCGGCTACGCTTCGATTGGTTCCAGTTCTGCATCCAGCCCGTGACGGCGCAACAGGTTGGGTAGGTTTTGGGAGAAGGCGGAACGCGGCATCACCATGTCACAGCCGGCTTCCATGGCCTTGGCTTTCAGGTCGCCTTGCAGGTGGGAGAGGAAGCCGATCACCGAAGTACCGCGCTTCATCTTGCTCTTCAGGCGCGGAATCAGAGTAAGCGGCTTGGCTCCGACATTGTTCAAGTCGAAGACGATGAGCGAGGGACGCGTGCCTTCGGGCACATCCGCGAGCCGCGACACAATGTCCTTGTCAGCCTTGACAAAGGCTACCTTCACGCCGATTTTCCGCGCGGCTTCCTGGATCTTGGCCAGGAAAAAGAGGTCTTCGATGAAGCAGAAGATGCGGGTCGGTGCGTCTTCCCGAACGGGGACGACGATCGACTCCCTGGGAGCACTCTCCGCAAAATGCCCGTTCTGGGAGTGGCCGTTCTGGCCGTTGCCACGGAATTCCGCCTGAGCATAGGGAGCGTCCGCGGTGTTGCCGTTGACGACACGGTAGCTGTGGTCCATGGGTCCGACGAACGTCTGCTGACGGCGCTGCTTGCCTTTGCGCCGGCCTCCCCCGTTGCTGCCATTGTTCATGGCTCCGTGGGCGCTTCCATTGCCGTTCTTGGCCGTGAACCGGTTTTGTCCGGGCGACTTAGACTTAGCCGCCTTTTTTGGCGGATGGGCCTGGGCGGCCCCTTGCCCAGTCTCGGCATTGGGATGACCCTTTGCCTGGCTGTTTGCGTATCCTTTACGTCTGCGGCGCCGGCGACGATGCCCTTGCCCTTCACTCTGACCAGCAGGCTGGGCCTGATTCGGCTGGGCCTGTGGTTGATTTTGCTCTGTCATGCATGCACATCCCGGTGCGTTGGCAATTCTTGCAGCCTGCTCATGTTTGACCCTCCCCGGAAGGGGGAAGGCAGAGATCAGCTACAACTCATGTTTCCACTTGGTTGATGGCCAGCGGCCACGTCCACGCACTCAAAAGGAACTTTTCCAAGAGATTACGGTTTGGGGGTGGAACCTATGGTTTGATCTCTCAAACAAACTACTGGTGTTGTCTGTACCGCTATTGATTGGCCCAGCGACCAAACACCACTATTTGGGCCAGCAAGTGCGAACGCGGCAGAAAAACCCTATTGACTCTCGAGAATTGCGGCGAGCCTGGCTCATTTGAGATCTGGCTTCAGCCGCTCGATAGGCAAAACCGATAATACACAGATAATCTGCCCGAGAGCAAGTGCTATTCGGAGATGTCGGATCCAGTAGTAAGAACAATAGTGTTACGGGGTGAGGGTACACAGGGCAAGTCAGCCGAAAATCGTGCCAAAAATCGAAAAGCCACGGCTGAGTGGCTTTTCGTAATGATGGCCAATCACTGGCCTCCCAAGGGTCCTCGCGCTATCAATTCCGCGGGACGTAAAGCTCCGGTTTGCGGCTGGTCCCGGTAGAACCTGGGCTCTGCTCGCCGGATCTGAGGCGCCGGACTCGCTGTTCAAGTGCGAGCCACGTGCGTCGCTGGCTACCGTTCCTATATGCAGTTGGGATGCCGTTTACCATGTTACTTGTTATCAGATAGTTAGCTCGCTCACGAGGCTTTGGGTTTCCGGTTTATGGAACCTGACCCGGGCAATCATTCTGGAATTCATAGAAATCTAGCGCTGGCAGTGGGGACAATAGTGTGTTCCCCGACCAGCCACGAGGATGCGATGGATGGGGGTGCCGCAGACCACGCAGGGCTGTCCAGTCCGCATATACACCCGATGCTGGAGTTGGAAGAAGCCTTCCACCCCGGCCGCGTCGACATAATCCGAAACGGAAGAGCCACCCAGGGCTATGGCCTCGCTCAGCACGGTTTGCAGGGCGGTGTGCAGACGGTCAAGCTCCGCCCGCTTGAGGTGCCGCGCCATCCTGCGGGGCCGGATGCCGGCGCGGAATAGACTCTCGTCGGCGTAAATGTTGCCTACTCCGTGCAGTAGTTTCTGGTTCAACAGGGCAGCCTTGATAGAAGTGCGGCGGGGGCGGAGGAGCGCGGCGAACTCGTCCTTCGAGATGTGGAATGGTTCCTGGCCAGTGCCTGTGAAGTGGGTAGTTTTTTTGGTCGGGATACCGTGCAGTTCCATGCGCCCGAAGCGCCGTGCGTCAACAAAGCGGAGTTCCTTCCCGGAAGCCAGATGGAGGATGCCGTGGGTGTGCGGAGGAACGGGTGTCTCAGCCTCGGCAACGAGCAAGCGGCCGGTCATGCCCAGGTGCACGATCCATTGCAGGCCGTCCTCCTTGCCATCCTCAAGATCGAAGACGATGTGTTTGCCTACGCGGTGGACACGTTCGATGCGGCGGCCGGGTAGCTCCTTTGCCATCAGCTGCGGAGAAGACTTGAAGGGCTCGGGCTTCCCGCTGAACCAGGTGGTTTCGATGCGATCCCCGCGCAGACGCTCATCGACCCCGCGGGCGATGGTTTCGACTTCAGGCAGTTCCGGCATGGCTTATCTTTTGTCATTGTCGCAGGTGCTTGGCCGCTACCCGGCGGCGTTATATGATCAAAAGTCGGAACAGGCTGCGCCGCCCGCCAGACTTGTCTCAAATATTTCCACTCACACTCTACGCAGGTTTAAGGAAGTTCGATCAAGAGGCCGAGCCGGCAGGGGAAGAGTGCGTCACACGAAATTGATTGGAGCGCATGCGAGCGAAGACTGCGGTGGTACTAGGCGCCCAATGGGGCGATGAGGGAAAGGGAAAGATCGTCGACGTTCTTTCCGATCGGTTTGCGGTGGTGGCGCGCTATGCAGGCGGTCACAATGCCGGGCATACCGTGATTATCCGCGGGCAGAAGTTTATCCTGCAGTTGGTTCCGTGCGGGGTTTTGCGTCCAGACTGCCGTGCGGTAATCGGCAACGGCGTGGTGCTGGATCCGCTGGCCTTTCTTAGGGAGATCGGCAAGCTGCGCGACCTGGGGGTCAACGTCGATGAACAGCTTTTTGTCTCGAATCGTGCCCAGGTGATCCTGCCTTACCATCGCATGATTGAGCTGGCGTCGGAGAATGCTCCCGGACGGCAGAAGATCGGCACTACCAGCCGCGGCATCGGGCCGGCGTACGAGGACAAGATGCATCGCAGCGGGCTGCGGGTGATTGACCTGCTCAACCGTAGTCTGCTCAAAACGCACATTGAAAACGCGTGCAACGAGAAGAACGCGGTGGCGCACGCGCTGTTCGGCACGGGTCCGCTCGACCCGATCAAGATGTACGACGAGTATGCCGAGGCTGCGGAACGCATCCGGCCCTTTGTCACCGATACGGCCAAGCTGCTGAACGACGCCATTGACCAGGGAAAGAGCGTGATGTTCGAGGGCGCCCAGGGCACCATGCTGGACATCGACCATGGCACCTACCCGTTTGTGACCTCGTCATCTGCCACGGCCGGGGGCGCGGTGATTGGCACCGGCGTGGGTCCGACCAGGATTGGCACGGTGGTTGGCGTCACCAAGGCGTATGTCACGCGGGTGGGTGAGGGTCCTTTCCCCACGGAGATCCACGGCGAGCCCAGCGATCTGCTGCGTGCCCGCGGCCAGGAATACGGGGCGGTGACCGGACGGCCGCGCCGCTGCGGCTGGCTTGATCTGCCGCTGCTGCGCTACTCCAACGAGATCAACGGCACAGAATGGCTGGTGGTTACCAAGATGGACGTGCTCGACAGCTTCGCCGAAATCCCGGTCTGCACCGGCTACCAGATTGACGGCAAGAGCACGGACACCATCCCGGCAGATGTGAGCGGCCTGGAGAAGATCGAGCCGGTCTATACCAAGGTGGAAGGGTGGCAGACGTCCACCGAGGGGATTACCGAGTTCGACCAGCTACCCGCGGCGGCGCAGAAGTACCTTCGGTTTCTGGAGGCGGAGTCGGGCGCCCGCATCGGCATGGTTTCGACCGGCCCCGACCGGGAGCAGACAATGATTCTACCCGGGTTCTCGACTGCGCTGGACTGGATGCACTCCAACTGATCGGATAGATTAAGAGGCACAATGGTCAGCTTTATCGTACGTATGCGATTCGCCGCAGAAGATCGTGAAAACGTTAGCGATATACTGCGCCAGTTGGCCCTCGCTTCGCGCCAGGAGCCAGGCTGTGTCAGCTACGTTCCGCACACTGAGGAGGACGACCCGACCATGGTTGTGATTTACGAGCAATACCGGGACCGGGCGGCCAGCGAGTTCCACCGAACCACTCCTCACTTCAAGAAGTACGCCGTCGGGGGACTGTTTCAGCTGATGCGGGAGCGAGAGGTCGAGAATTTGACCGCGGTGGTTTAAGGCGATTGCCGTCCAATCCCTGTGGCATTGCGTTCAACCGCGAAAACTGTCACTCTGAAGTTTCAATTTTGACTCAGCTTTCGACGCGGTCTAACATCCGATACGCTTATGGGCGCTCATTTCGAGCATCGTTGGCTGTGTACCACGGTCGGCAGACTGTCCCTTGTGCTCATACTGGCGTGCGGGTTTCGAGGTCAGGCGCATGCTGGTTTCCCCCACCGGGATAATGCTCATAAAGCGATTGAAGGGCTGGAGCTCGATTGGCGTCAGGCCCAGATTACCAATAACGTCTCCGTGGTCGAACGGCTGCTGGCCGATGACTACCTTGGCATCAGCGCCAATGGGACACTGGAAACCAAGGCGGATGAGCTCAGCCGCCGGCGGAGTGGGTCTCTCCGTATCACCCAACTGGACCTAAGCGACATCAAGGTAAGGATTTACGGGGATACGGCGGTGGTGACGTCGAAGGCCGAGCTGGTGGGCAAGAACGGGGATCGTGATATTAGTGGGCGATACCGGTACACCCGGGTTTATAGCAACCGGGATGGTCAGTGGCGGATTGTGAGCTTTGAGGCCAGCCGGATTACGGGTGGCAACGAGGAAGCCAAGCATTAGGGGTGGAAAAGAGAAACCCTAGATTGATGCCGCGAGGATTGCGTCGGCTATGGCCGCCGCTTCCCGGCTCGGACGTACGTCGTGAACCCTTACCAGGTGGGCGCCGGCCAGAATGGTCGCGGTGACGGCGGCCAAAGAGGCGTTTCCTCGGCGGTCGGCGGGGACATTCTTACCTAGAAAGCCCTTGCGGGACACGCCTGCCAGCAGCGGGTGTCCCAAGATAATTAACTCGTCCAGACCCGCGAGGAGTGAGTAGTTTTGCTCGGCGATGATTCCGAAGCCGAAGCCGGGGTCGAGGACGATTTGCTCCTGCGCGATTCCTGCTTTTAAAGCGTCGTCTCGCCGCTGCCGCAGCGCCTCCTTGACGATTGGTACGACCCGGTCTGGATCGACAGGGGGCAGTGCGTGCCATTCTTCCGGGCGGCCCCGGGTGTTCATCAGGACTACGCCGCAGCGGGCTCCGGCGCAGACCTGGGCCATGGACTTATCCCATAAGAACCCACTGACATCGTTCACGATCTCAACCCCGGCCTCGAGTGCGGCCGTCGCCGTCTGGGATTTATAAGTGTCGATGGACAAAATTGCTCCCGGGTGATGGCGCAAAATGCCTTTCAGCACCGGGAGGACCCGGTCGATTTCTTCTCCAATGCCCACCGGCTTGTGCTTTCCAGGCCGGGTGGATTCACCGCCGATATCAACGATGTCAGCTCCCTCCTCAAACATCCGCAGCCCGTGTTCGATGGCTGCCGCAGGGCTGTCGAAAGCCCCGCCGTCAGAAAAGGAATCAGGGGTGGTGTTCAGCACTCCCATCACCACGGTCCGCTCCCCTAGCGGTATGGACCGGGTGCGCAGCTTCCAGTCGCAGCGGGCACGCAAGGCAAAGGGCATCTCTGCCATTCTAGTGAGGTACACTCCGCGAAGACACATGCTACCGAGCTCCCCCTATCTCAGCCTGTTGTTGCTTGGCGGCCTTTTCTTTCCGCCTGGTGCGCACAAAGCTGCGCACAAGGTGCCCCTCCCCCAGGCGGTGGCCCACATCCTTGCCGATCCCGGCGTAAGCCAGGCGCATTGGGGAATCTCGGTAGTTGGGCTCAGCGGCAGCCCAATCTACAAGCTCAATGACGGGCAGTACTTCAACCCGGCTTCGAATGCCAAGCTGCTCACTACCGCGGCAGCCTACGCCCTGTTGCCCAGCGGTCTTACGCTGACCACGGTGGTCTCGAGCAGCGCCGCCGTGGGCGGGGGAGAGGTTCGCGGCGACGTCACCATCTTTGGGGTGGGTGATGCCAACATATCTGCCCGGACTATGCCTTTTGGGGTGAAGACGGAACGTACGGGGCCGCCGCTGGCAGCTCTCGAGGATATGGCCGACCAGATCGTCCAGCATGGAGTGCATTCCGTAACCGGAGATATCGTGGGCGACGACACCTGGTTTCTCTTCGAACGCTATGGCGCCGGCTGGAGCTGGGATGACCTGCAGTGGGGTTACGGGGCACCCGTGTCGGCGCTAAGCATCAACGACAACGAGGTCTATCTCAATGTCGCTCCGGCGGCGCAGGTGGGTGACATGGCGATGCCTACGTGGGTCCCGGCTACGCCTTACTACGCCATCGAAAATTCCCTGACCACCAGCTCTCCGGGGGACCCGGTCAAGCCGGGGGTCGAGCGGGCGCCGGGTTCCATGACGGTGCGGATTTTTGGCCGGACTCCCCTCGGTCAACCGGGTCTACACGCTGCCCTGGCTATCGAGGACCCGGCGGAATATGCTGCGCGGTCGCTGCGGGCGATGCTCCTGGCGCGTGGAGTTAAGGTCAGCGGCAAAGCCCGGGCGCAGCATCGCCTGTCCACCGATACCGGCGACTTTCTGGCCGAACAGCAACAACCCGTTGCGCTGCACCCGATCACTGTTGAAACCGTTCAGTCCCCGAGCGCGGGACCCAACGTGCTGGCGTCGCATGTATCGCCGCCTCTGGGCGATGACCTGGTGGTGACAAACAAGGTCAGCCAGAATCTGCACGCCGAAATCACCCTCAGAACATTGGGCAAGTTCGAGAGCTCAGACGGATCCGTGCTTGAAGGCACGCGGGTGGTGCGGCAGTTCCTCATCTCCGCCGGTATCGCCCCGACAGATTTCGTTCTCTTTGACGGTTGCGGGCTCTCGGTGCAAGACCTGGTCACGCCTCGGGCTTTCACCACGTTGCTGAGCTACGCGGCACGGCAGAGTTGGGGCGAGGCCTTTCGCACTTCGTTTCCCGTGGGCGGGGTCGATGGCTCCCTCTCGGGCCGCTTCAAGCAGGCTGCGCTCGACGGCAAGGTCTTCGCCAAGACGGGAACGCTGGGAGAAGCACGCGCGTTAAGCGGCTACCTGGTGGCTCGCAGCGGCCAGACGGTCGCTTTCTCGATTATGTGCACCGATCACAGTCCGGCTTTGCCCGCGGACCGGATGGCAATGGACAAGATCGTCGCGGCGATCGCCGATGCAAATTGATGGAGTCACGTTGAAGAAGGTTCTTCTTCTGGGCCTGGTGGCGGTGTGTGGGTGCCATCGGCTGCCGCCTTCGAAGCCCTTGGGCGAGCTCACCCCGCAAGAGGCCGCGGGCCGACAGGTATTCGTGAGCCGTTGCTCCAGCTGCCACTCTGCGGACACGGAAAAGGGCATGAACGGTCCCGGGCTCGAAGGTCTGTTTCGCAAGCCCTATCTGCACAGTGGTATGGCGGCGAGCGATGCTCAAGTCACAGCGGTGATTGTGCGGGGAAGAAACATGATGCCCGCCATGGGCAATACATTGACAGATCAGCAGCTGGCAGATCTGATGGCCTATCTGCATACGTTATGACCCACTCCAAACTACCTCTGCCCGGAATGGCGGCGATTTCGCTATGGATGCTGGCGCTGGCGCTGATCGGAGTGCTCGGCGTGTTGACCGGCCATTACCCGCCTGGAGGGGCCAGGGTTGGCATCCTGATCCTGTGCACCGTCTTTGCCGTTGCCGGACTGGGCCTGATCCGCCTGCGCCGGTGGGGATGGGCGCTGGCCCTGGGCGCGGTCTTTTGCTGCGTGTGTTTTGGATGCTATAACCTGTTCCGCTTTCGCCAGGCGCAGTGGGGGGTCATGATCGTGATTAACCTGGTGTTCTTTCTGTACCTGGTGCGATCGGAGGTTATCGAGCGCCTTCGCTAGCCACGGTACAATTGGACCAGCGTGCTTGACCTTGTGCAGATCGACCAGAGCCCACGGCGTCCTACTCCCAAGCCCGCTTGGCTGAAGGCTCGTGCGCCGGTGGGCGAGAATTACCACGAACTGAAGAGCCTTGCCCGGTCACTCAACCTGCATACCGTCTGCGAGTCTGCCCACTGCCCGAATATCGGCGAGTGCTGGAACCAACGCACCGCGACGTTCATGATGTTGGGCAATACGTGTACCCGGCGCTGTGGTTTCTGCGCTGTGCCTAAAGGGCGCCCGGATCCGATCGACTTCGACGAACCGCGACGGGTAGCGGAAGCGGTGGCCAAACTCGAGTTGAAGCACGCGGTGATCACCAGCGTGAATCGCGACGACGATATTCTGGGAGGCGCGCGCGCTTTTGCCGTGGTGATCGAAGAGATTCGCCGCCAGGCTCCCGGTTGCCAGGTAGAAGTGCTGATCCCGGACTTTCAGGGTCAGGAAGAAGCTATCCGCATTGTGGTCGAGGCGAAGCCGGAGATGCTGAATCACAACACAGAGTCGGTCCCGCGGCTCTATCGTGCGGTGCGATCGGGCGCACGCTATGAACGCACGCTGCGGCTGCTGGAGTATGCCAAGATTGTCGATCCGCGCATGACCACCAAGTCTGGCGTCATGGTTGGCCTGGGAGAGGAAATGCATGAGCTGCTGCAGGTCTATCGCGACCTCGCAGCCGTGGGGACGGATGTGTTAACCATTGGACAGTACCTGCGTCCATCGAGAGATCACCTGCCTATGGCGCGGTATTACACGCCGGAGGAATTCGCGTATATGCGCGAAGAGGCTCTCAGTATGGGCTTCCGCCACGTGGAGTCGGGACCGCTGGTGCGCTCTTCGTATCACGCGCGCGAGCAGGCGATGGCCATTTAATTTCGGGGGAGTAAGAACATGGCAGTCTCAGTAATGGGCAGTATTCCCGCCCTCAAAGATACCGAGCAACAGCTGAAGACGCGGATGGAAAAGGCGGTCGACGATTTCCGCGCTACGCTCGCATCCACACGCACGGGCCGCGCCTCTGTGCACATGCTCGACCAGGTCAAGGTCCCTTACTATGGCAGCGACATGCCCCTCAACCAGGTGGCGCAGGTCACCGCTCCGGATGCCAACCTGATCCTGATTCAGCCTTGGGATCCAAGCATTATCGCCGATATCGAGAAAGCGTTGCGTATATCCGATTTGGGATTCAATCCGCAGAACGACGGCAAGGTTGTCCGGATTCCTATTCCGCCGATGACAGAAGAGCGGCGCAAGGAAGTGGTCAAGCACCTCAATAAGACGCTGGAAGACCATCGCACAGCGGTGCGCAATATCCGTCGCGATGGGAATGATTTGATCAAGAAGTCGGCTAAGGACAAGAAGATCTCAGAGGATGAAGAGAAGAGGTCGCTTGAGGAAATACAGAAGCTCACCGACGATGAGATCCGGCGAATGGAAGAGATGTGCCGCAATAAGGAACGGGAAGTACTGCAGATCTGAGCGGGTGAAGGGCGTACCTCAGTGCCTTCTAAAGGCGTCATGGTTGTGATTTGTGTACAGGCTTTAGCCCCTGTCCCTGAGGTACGCTTCTTGCGCCGGTCTTTGATTTTTCAGCATCCTGTTCAATCGTGCCGCAATAGGCAGCGTCGATGCGGACTTCAAGAGTGCGGGCGTGAGAACCTACCGATCGCAAAATGAGTCCCGCAGGGACGGCTGAACCTAGCCCAGGACGCAGTCCTGGGTAGAGATTCGAGTGACGAAAAGTCCCGCAGGGACGACTGGAAGTTACCCCGACATCTCGAGATATTCCGCGATTGAGAGTTCCGACCCGCCCCGAATCCAGGACCACGTCTCGTTGACTTTTTCAGTCGTCCCTTCGGGACTTTTCCATGGTGCATGGAAACCCAGGACTGCGTCCTGGCTAAGTTCAGCCGTCCCTGCGGGACTCGATCTCGTCGCGGTCGTTCTCACGCAGACTCTGAAGCCCTACCTGCCAGCGCAGCCTGTTTAGTTGGTGCGGTTGCTGTGGTCCAGGATGATTTTCCAGCCCTGTGGATCTTTCTTCAGCACCAGGGAGAAGATTCCATCCGCGTTTCCACCGCCTGCGGCGGTTCGTTCCAGATGAAAATTTCCTGTGGCGACGGCGTAATTGGGGTCCAACGGCCTGATTGCCAGATTAGTAAAGGTTAGTTTGCCCATCCCCGCAGGCGTCGGGTAAATCCTCTTATAACGCTCGCGGATGGTGGCATAGCCGTACTCAACGGTCTTGCCCACGAATGTGGTGGCGGGCGCGTCCTCGTAGGCTTTCATGAAGGCGTCCACATCGCCCCGGTTCCAGTCGGCGGCTTGCTGGTCCATCAAGTGATGAATGGCGGTCTCGGATGGTGATTCTGCCCAGGAGTGAGTGGAGAGCGTCAGAGCGAGAACCAACAAGAGATGCATACGAGCCATGTGTTCCTCCGTCCAGCTACAGTAAGCCCTGCGTGAGGGAAAGAAAACCGCAGATCTCTCGGCTACGCTATCCCGGATTTCCTGTAAAAGTTGGTGGCGTTGTCGAGCATCATGCGCCTTTCCTTAAGAAAGGCGCATACACGGCCTTGTTTAATGTAAGCGACGCAGGAAATCCGGGTTCGCTCCGGTCGAGATGACAAGGAGAGGGTGGTACTTCCAGCTGAGTTTGCTTCCGCGTGAAGTGAACCGCAGGTCCCTCCGCTACGCTTCGCTCCGGTCGGGATGACAAGGAGAGGGTGGTACTTCCAGCTGAGTTTGCTTCCGCGTGAAGCGAACCGCAGGTCCCTCCGCTACGCTATCCCGGATTTCCTGCAAAAGTTGGTGGCGTTGTCGAACATCATGCGCCTTTCCTTAAGAG
>JBAVQC010000330.1:0-2372 GCA_049693715.1 Acidobacteriaceae bacterium
GGGCGGATTCGCTACCTGCATCGCCGTGCTGTTGAATGCTGATGGAAGCTGCATCCTTGCCAGCGCTGGCCATCCGGCTCCATTTTTGAACCAACGCGAGTTGGACCTGCCGGGGGCTCTCCCACTCGGGCTCGACTTGGGCGCCACTTACCAGCAAGTGGCAATCCAGTTGCGCGAGGGCGATCATTTTTCTCTCTATACCGACGGCTTGCTGGAAGCACGCAACCAGTCAGGAGAGCTGTATGGTTTTGAACGGCTGGAGGTTCTCTTCGGGAGCAGACCAAGTGCATTCCAAGCCTCCGAAGAGGCGGTCGCGTTCGGGCAGGAGGACGACGTCACGGTGCTGACACTGACACGGCTGGCGGTCGGACAAGAACCGGTCACGTTGCTGAACCTGCCTGTCCTTGTAGGTTCGTAGGGCTGGTGCCTAAGCGGGAATATTGAGCGGGTCGTTGGTGTTCACTTCTCCCTTGGCCATCAGGAAGTAGAGAGACACTGCTACCAGCATGAAGCCGGCGCCGGCCAGGGCCTTTGCAACCCCGAACATAGGGATGAGCTTCCCCAGCGCCAGACTACCCAGAGGTATACCGGCGCGAAACGCCAGGTTGTACACACTCATCACTCGTCCTCGCATGGCGTCGGTGGTAATGAGCTGTACCAGCGACAACATGAGCGAGGCGGAAGCCATAACGGCAACGCCGGTGAAGAAGATCAGCAGGCAGGACAGGGGAAGCCACTTGGACATGGCAAAGGCAGCGATGGCGAATCCCAAAAAGGTCAGGATCATCACCGTGAGGCGCTGCTGCCCCTTGAACTTTTCCATAGCGGCGACAATCAGCGCGCCACAAATCGATCCCGCTCCGGAGAAAACCAGCAGCAGGGTGTACGTCTCGGGGCCTTTGTGAAAAATGGTCTGGACGAAGACGGGCAGGAAGCCGGTGAGCGAAAAGCCAAATAACGTGGTGCAGAACGCTAACACGACCAGCGGAGTCATCCCGTCGCGACATCGTATAAATCGAATGCCCTCTGCCATACTGTGCATCACCGGCTCGCGCGACTTCGCCGGCACAAACTTAACGTGAATCATGAACAGCGAGGCGATCACCGCCAGGTAAGAAATGCCGTTCAGGGTGAAACACCAGGTGGCGCCGAACAGGGCATACGTAGCCCCGCCGATGGTCGGGCCCAGAATGCGCGCCAGGTTGAACTGGATCGAGTTCATGGCAATGGCGTTGGCCAGGTCCTCGGGGCCAACCAGGGTGGGCAGCAGCGCGGAATATGCCGGCCCGCCAAACGATTGGCCGAGTCCCACGATGAACGAGAGAGTCAGGATGTGCCAGATTTGGACGACGTGGGTGAAAAATAAAAATGCCAACAAAAAAGCGCAGGTCATCTGGATGTACTGGGAGGTCAGCAACATTTTCCGTCTGTCCAGGCGATCGGCGAAAACCCCGCCGAACAGAGAAAACATGATGATGGGCAGCTGGCCCAGGAAGAGATCGAGACCCAGGTAGAAGGGGTCTTTGGTCATATCGTAGACCAGCCAGCTCTGGGCAAATTGTTGTACGAATGTACCGATGGTGGAGGCGCACGCCCCGAACCACATGAGGCGGAAGTCACGGTAGCGAAACGCTCTGAAGATGCGCGCGAGGAATGGCAAGGATGCGCCCACTAGAGAAGTGGCCCCAATCCCGGGCGGAATAGCACCCTGAGAATGTTTACTCGCAGTGGGTTAATCACACACACAAAGAGATGTAATCAAGTGTACTTGGTCGCACTTTGTTCAGGCGAGGGCCTGACGACAACGCCAGATCGAGGGGAAAAACATCCAGGAGCGCCGGCCGGGCCGTCTCTCGTGGATGTGCTATCTCTACCTAAGACAATAATGAAGCGCATCCTTCATGCCCTGTGCCTTCTGCCGCTCGCCCAATGCGGGCTGACCTCCGGGCAAACTGCGGCCGGCAGCTTCAATGTGGCCGGCACGACCATTGTGGAAACGCAAAGGGCTATCCGTGAAGGACGAACCACCTGCCGCGCCATCGTGGCCGGCTACCTGACGCGCATCCAGGCTTACGATCAGACGCCGATTGACGGGTTACGGCTCAACGCAATTGTGATCATCAACCCTGATGCATTGGCCGAGGCGGACGCCTGCGATCGCAACTTTGCCGCCACCCACACCCTGCCTCCGCTGGGGGGCATCGCCATGTTGATCAAGGACAACTACGACACCCGAGGCCTGCAAACTACCGGCGGATCGCTTGCCATGCGCGGCTTTGTGCCCGCCCAGGACGCCGCCATGGTGGCGCGCCTGCGGGCTGCCGGCGCCATCGTGCTGGCAAAAACCAACATGGCGGAGTGGGCCTTTAGTC
>JBAVQC010000331.1:0-20571 GCA_049693715.1 Acidobacteriaceae bacterium
GAGGAGGATCGAGAGGGCGGCGTCGTCCCACACCGAGGTTGCATAGTTTAGCCACTCTCCGGCGTCAACCGAGAAGGAAGGCCGCCCGTGTGATTGCAGCAGAACCGACCCACTGATGGAAGAACAATAAGAGGCACCCATGCCAATAAACAACACCGGACCCTTTTTCGTAGCCAGGTCGTGGAACTTCTTCAGCTCAGCCTTGATAGCGGAATTGAAGAAGTACTCCCGGAGCAACTCGCGAAGCCGTTCCGGTTGCTGCCGGCACTCGATTTCCAGGATCTGGGTACCGGTTGCGGTGAGCAGGTCCTTCACCGGCTCGACCCCGCCAACCCAGCGCGGGGCTTCCATTTTGTTACCTTCCATGTCACCTTCCTCCGTTATCGTTGCGCACTACTTTGTTAGAAAAGATTCGTTAACAAGAGGTTCAAAATTCGGTAGAAAAGTGTCTGGATAAAGGTATCATTCGATAGGTGAAACGTAAGTGAATGAGCCAGCTGCCGTCCAGCCGTACGTGAACCAGGCGTTCATCCGGAGGGTATCTTTCATTGCTGGTTTGGGTGGTATTCTCTACGGCTTTGACATGGGTGTGATTGCTGCGGCCTTGATTTATGTGCGCGACTCGTTCCACCTTTCCACGGTGATGCAAGAAGTATTGGTCATTGCAGTGCTGATCGGTGTGATGATCGGCGCACTGGTAGGGGGCACGGTCGCCGACCGCATCGGCAGACGCAAAACGCTCGTTTGGGGGGCAGTCCTTTTCATTGTCGGGTCGATCCTGGCCCCGCTATCGCCCAATGTCTACGTGTTGTTCGTTGCCCGCGGGTTGCTGGGGATCGCGGTCGGCTTTACTTCAGTCACGGCGCCGGTATATGTGTCCGAGCTTGCTCCCCCGCAATCGCGCGGCATGCTGATTGGGTTGTATCAGTTTGCCCTCACGCTGGGCATCGCGCTGGCGGACCTGGTGGGCTATTGGTTTGCCGCATCGCAGGGATGGCGATGGATGTTTGGTTTTGGACTCATCCCCGCCGTGTTTTTTTTGTTCATGGTCCTCACCGTGCCGGAGAGTCCGCGCTGGCTATTCGTGCAGAACAGGTTGGCGGAAGCGGAATCCGTGCTCAAGTCCTACACCGATGAGGCGGGAGCAAGCCTGCTGCTGGAAGACATTCGGGTTAGCCTGATGACGAAAATGGAGCGCCGATGGAGCGCGCTTTGGAGTCCGGCAGTGCGCGGGTCGCTGTTGATCGCCGTCGGTTTTATGGTGTTGATCCCGGCTACAGGGATCAACGCGATTCTCTATTACGGACCGCAGATATTTTCTCTTGCCGGGATCAGCTCGAATAAGAGCGCGATTTTCGCGACACTTCTGGTTGCCGTTACGAATGTGCTCGCGACCGTGATTGCCCTCGTCCTGGTGGATCGGGTAGGGCGGAAACCTCTGCTTTATGTGGGCATCGGCGGGATGACAGCCGCGCTGCTGGTGCTTTCGTTTTGCTTCCACGCGGAACTGGGGCCCTCGCTGGGCAAAATTGCCACGGCCTGCCTGATGTTTTTTATCACCTGCTACGCTTTCAGTATCGGGCCGATCGCATGGATACTGGTTTCGGAAGTATTTCCGTTGCGGGTGCGCGGCCGCGGGGTCGCTGCGGCTACCCTGAGTTTCGGCACTTCAAACTTTCTGGTTTCGCTTACATTTCTGTCTCTCATTAAAGCTGCAGGCACTTCGCTCACCCTCATCATCTACGGGGGATTTTGCATCCTGACACTGTTCTTTGTGGCCTTTGTGATTCCGGAGACCAAGGGGCGTGAGCTGGAAAGTATCAGCGCGAGGCAACCGGCAGTTGCGCCGTAATAACAGACAGGCCCGTCCGTGCAGCCATTTGTATCCGAGGTAAGTGAGTTGATGTTGCAACAGAAATTGTCCCGCGCTGTTGGGAATTCGCAGGAGATGGAAGCCGGGTATGTCGTGGGCGCCGACATCGGAGGCACCAGCCTGCGTCTTGCGCTCGCCGGCATGGACGGGAAGGTTGTGGCTAAGTGGAGGGTTTCGACGGCAGGTATTCGCGACCCTCATGTGGTCGTCGGCCTGATCCACGAGGGCGTGGAAGAACTGTTGCGGAAAAATGGTATTGAGCGCAGCTTGCTTCGTGCAGTGGCAGCGGGCGCGCCCGGGGTTACGGATGTAGACGAGGGCGTGGTGATTGCCACCTCGTATCTCATGGGGTGGCGCGACGTCCCGCTGCGCGCGATGCTGGAAGACAGGTTGGGTGTTCCGGCAGCGGTCGAGAATGATGTGAATATGGCGGCGCTCGCGGAGTATCGGATCGGGGCCGCGTTGGGGGTGCGGGATTTCGTCTTTATCGCGGTAGGCACCGGAATTGGCGCGGGCATCGTGTTGAATGGAAGACTGTTTCACGGGATGGGTTGGTCGGCGGGCGAGATTGGTTATCTGCTGGTGCCCGGAACTTCCGTGCAGCCAGTGGAGAGGGGCGAGCCAGGGGCGCTCGAGAGTATTGTTGGCGGTGAGGGTATCCGGTCGCAGTGGCAGAGTGCCTGGCGCGAGGAGCTTACTAAACTCCCGAGAGAACTGGTCGCCACGGAAATATTCGACCACGCGAGTGCGGGAGATGGGCTCGCGCAAACCATTCTTAAAAGGTCGGCGCAGACGTTGGCCTATGCGGTCTATAACCTCGCGGTTGTTCTCAACTGCCCGCTCTTTGTGTTAGGTGGCGGCGTGGGGATGCACCCGGTGTTTTGGAAAGCGACAGAAGAAATTCTTGAGCAGCGGGATAAGCGTGTACAACCGAAGCTGTTACGCAGTACGCTGGGGGCCGATGCGCAGGTGAATGGCGCTGTTTACCTGGCGATCGAGGCGGCAGGGTCACGGGTGCTTTCCGGTTGAGGCTGGTTGTACGAGACGGATTTGCCGCCGATCTCCGATGCCGTGGTTATAACTCAGGGTTCGCCGGTTAGTTGTTTTTCCAGTATTGATTGAAGCCTTTATAGTCTGAGGGCAGGTTTGCCAGGATGATCCGCTTAAGTTCCAGCAGGTCTGCGGAGCCTAGCTGCTTGTAGAGCACTTTGCCGTCTGCCGATAGAAGGACGGTGTAGGGCACCGCTGAATCCCATTTGGGATCAAAGGCGGTTTGTAGCGAGGCGGTGTCTTGCGAGTCGAAGAGATAGTTTTTGCTGGTCGCATGCTGCTTTTGCAGGATACGCAATACGCCGGCCTTTTCATCCGGCATGTTCGCGGAGACCGTCACCACGGAATAGTCGCGGGCGCCATACATGCGCAGCGTGTTCTGCAGATCGGCGAACTCCACGATGCAGGAGCCACACCAGGTAGCCCAGAAGTCCACCAGCATCATCTGATGACTGGGATTCTTGCTCAGTTTTGTCAACTCGGCCTTGGAGACCATGTCCACGCTGACCGGTTGCTCGTTGATCTTCTCGAGCGCCGCTATCCGGGCTGCTGACTTCTCCTTCCACTTGGTGGAGCAGCCAAAGACGCGGGTGTGCTTGACGGCTACTTCTTTGTGGGCGATCAGAGCGTCGATCGCATTGCGAGCATCCTGGGTTTTCACCAGCTCCATCCGGTAGCTGTTGTCCATGCGCCCTTCATAACGAAGGTGCCTCTGCTGGTCGAAGATGAATACGTGGGGCGTGGCCTGTGGACCGTAGGCCCGTGTTACCTGCTGCGTGTCGCCGTCGTACAGATAGGGATACGTGAGGTGCTTGTACTGCACGCGGATCTTCATCTCGGGCAGGCTATCGCTCACATCGGATGAGTCCAGTTCGTCGATGCGTATGGCTTGAGGATCGTTTGGTTGAATGGCTACTACGGCGACACCTTTGCTTTTATAGTCGGCCGCCAACTGCTGGATGCGACGCTCATACATTTGCGCGATAGGGCAGTGGTTGCAGGTGAAGACCACTACCAAAACCGGGCTGGAGTCATAGTCGCTCAGCTTATGTACCTGGCCGTCAACACCGGGAAGCGCGAAGTCAGGCGCAGGCGAACCGAGAGCAAGGATGGGATGAACTTCTTCGGCCGAAGCAACTCCCAGGGATAGCAACAGAACTGCCAGCAACTTCCACATGGTTGGGTACCTCTTTCGCTTAGTCTACTTGCAGGCTGTATCGCCGGCCGGCGCAGGCTCTGGAGCGATGTCCGCGGACTCCAAACCCATGGCCCACTTGATCGCCTCGGTGTACATCTTCTGCACCCGCGGATCGTCCCAATTTTCTTTTGAGTGCCCGAGGGTCGAGTAATAAACACGCCCCTTTCCGTATGACTTTGCCCAGGTGACAGCAAAATCACGATCCTTGCGATGCACCTTGGGGTTCGCGAGATCGAGCTTGCAGGGATCGAGACGCATGAGCACCCTTACCTTGTCGCGGGAGAAGTCCTTCACCTGGTAGATCTCGTCGCGCAGGGTGAACTCGTGGGGCCATTGCTGCATGCCGGGAAAGCTCGGGTCTTCGACAATGATGGGCGCATCGAAGGTTTGCCAGGGATGCTCATCGAAGTCTCCGCCGAGCAGATCGACAAACTCGGGCCAATGGACCCAGGTGATGGCCGCGGCGTGAACGCCGATCAATCCTTTTCCATCATCATGGATGAAGGAGAGGAAGTCGGCCTTCTGCTGTGCGTCCATCTCCGGGTCGCCGCCGGTAAACATAAGGATGGCGTCGAAATTGTTGAGGTTCTTGGCGTTATATTCGAGTTTCTTTTTGGTCAGAATTTCCGTATCGGTGCGGATTACGGTATCCCACAGGCCTGTCTTCTCACCGAGCTGCTCGATGACAGCCATGGCATGGGATACAGATTCGTGCCGGTATCCCTTTTCTTCCCCTAGAACGAGCAGGTGCTTCTTCTGGGGGGCCGGTGTTTGCGCGATAGCCAGGTTACAGACCAGGACGGTGGCAGCAAGCCAAGCCGAGCGTTTCATCTTCATGACAAATACTCTCTCACAAAATCTCCCGGGTTGATCAGAAGATGAACTTGCCGCTGATCTGACCGACACGGCCCGGCGCGGTGTTGGTGACCTGACCGAACTGGCCGCTGTTGGCGTTGCCCACTGTAGCGTTGGTGAGGAAGTTGGGGTGGTTAAAGACGTTGAACATCTCGATGCGAAAGTTGAGCTGGGTCCGCTCGGTGAGTTTTGTGTCTTTCTCGACGCCCGCGTCGGTGTTGATGGTGCCCGGGCCGTGGAAGAGGTACTGCCTGGCGGTGCCTGTCTCGCCGCAAACTTCGTAGCCGCAGCTAAGGTCGCTCGCGAACGACGCAGTATCGAAATATGTATGCGCCGGTAAATGAGGATTGAGTTTCTTGATAGGAGCCACCTGATTGGGATAGTCCAAGCCGACGCTTCCGCCGGTCAGAGCAAAGTCACCGCTGCTCTGCATGTTCACGGGGAAGCCAGTGTTGAAGCGGGTGATGCCCGTTATGTGCCATCCCTGGCTGTAACGGTGCGGGCCAAGGAAGCGGTAGAAGGGAAGCTCCCAGTTGTAGCTGGCGACCAGGTTGTGGCGCAAGTCAAAGGTGGAGAAGCCATAGTTGTTACCGTTCAGCGTCCGCGGATCGTAAAGGGCGGCAACAGTATCCATCGACTTGGCGTAGGTATAACCAACCAGGTAGGTAATGTCGCGAGAACGGCGTTCCACCGACACCTGCAGTGAGTTGTAGTTGGAGAGACCCGAGTTCTGGTCGTAGTTCGATTCGGCGAAGGCAACCACCGGCCCGCCGCTCGAGTTGTGATAGTTGGGGCTGATGGTCTGGTTGTCGATTGCGCCTACGAGAGTGCCGTAGATATTTTGGCCATTTAGCTGGTAGACGCCGCCTTCGCCGCCCGGGCCGCAGCCGGGAAGCGATTGGCAAAGTGGGGCACTCCCCCAAAGGATATTCACGTTGCGCTCGATGTGGTGTCCCAGGGTTCCCACGTACGACATGGTGAGTACAGTCGCTCTATCGAGTTGGCGTTGGAGGGACAAGTTAAAGTGCTGGGCAGCCATGGTCTTGTTTTTGTTGTAGTAACCAGGCACGTAGAGAGGCATCAAATTGCCGAATTTGAAGTTGGGAAATGGCCCAGCTCCTTGCGGGTAGGCAAACGGGAAGTGTTGTCCCTGCGTTACTCCGTTGGCGCGAGTAATGTAAGGACTCGCGAACTGTGTCGGCTGGGGTGAGGACCAGTAGAGGCCCCAGGGCGCATCGCCCAGGATGCCGAAGTTGCCCTGATCTGCCGGCCCGAGGTAGTAGATACCGTACGCCGCGCGAATGCTGGTCTTGCCTGCAGCGCCCCAAATGCCGCCTGAGGGTGCATAGGCTATACCGAAGCGAGGCGCAAAGTTGTTGTACCGCATGGGAGAGATGGTGCTCGGAACTCCTGGATCCCCTGGAACAAGATTGCCCGGGGGCGAGTCGGGGAACTTGACCGACTGCACGCCCGGAACCGGCGTCGTCAAACGGCCATAGATATCGCTCCATGGCCTGGGGATATCCCAACGGAGACCGTAGTTAACGGTGAGGTTGGGAGTCGCTTTCCAGGAGTCCTGGCCGAAAAACCCGAAGTACCTGGTGCGGTTGTCGAGAAACTGAACCGAGCATTGGACGAACTGTCCGGGGGCGCCGATGAAGTAATCCGAAACATCCGCACCGGTCTCCTGGCCACTAAACGAGAAATATCCGTTCGGTCCGCAAGCATTGCGAGCATTCAGCTGGTAGTAGCGGAAATCCGCACCAAAGCTTATGGAGTGATTGCCGACGGTTTTGCTTACAGTGTCCCCTACCGAATAGGTCGTGTCAGGCTGATAGAGGTTTAACCAGTTGTTGCCGATGGTGAAGGAGTTGAAGAACAGGGAGGGCACCGAGGACGGGTAGCCACTAGGACCGGTGTTGATCAGGCCGCCATTGGCTGGATCCGTATTAAACCCATATTTGGAGTAGGAAGAGATTGCGGAGCTCGCCGACGGGTTGGCGGTGTGTACAGCGGTCCGGAAAAACGAGATACGGGCAACGTTGACCATAGTAGCGCCGATGGTTTTTGTATTACTGAACGTGAAGAGCTGGTTGCGTGAGGGCACGGTTACAGGGAACCCTGGCAGATTTTCCTGGCCGAAGTATTGTTGGTTGTAGACCGGATTGACTGCGGTCGCATCGTCGTAGTGATAGTAGAACGCCCAATCGCCTGTCTTGCGATTCACGAAGTCGATGCGCTCGGCCATGTTGGTATCGATGATCGATCCCTTGTGACTGGAGTCGTTATAGTCGAAGCCCCCCGGCAGATTAGCCATGGGAATCAGCGGCAAGGTTAACTTCGATACGGGGTCGATGTAGGCGGAGATATTGTGGCCGGGCACGGAGTTACCGTTGCTGTCGGTGGTCATCACAGCGGTGCCGAGCTGGTTGTACAGGGTAGGGGTACAAGCCGGAGGTGCGCACGACCCTCCTGCTCCATGGATGACTCCGCCGCCGCGACTCTGCAATGTGGCGGCCCAGGCGTCGCCTTGCACCGGAGTGTTGAGGATGTCGTCGGAGAAGATACCGTTGCGTTCGTCGTTGCTGAGAACCTGGACCACTCCGGTGCTGGAGCCCGATACCTGGCGGGTTTGCTGGAAATCGGTGAAGGTGAACAGCCGGTCTTTCCAGATGGGGCCGCCCAGCACGCCACCGTACTGATGGCGCTTCAACTCGGCCCTGGTGCTGTCGAAGTAGTTGATCGCGTCCAGCTTCTGGTTGCGATAGAACTCGAAGAGGGTTCCGTGAAAACTATTGGTTCCAGACTTGGTCACGGTGTTCATCACCGAACCGGTAAACTTGCCGTACTCCGCGGCGAAGCTGTTGGTAATGAGGCGAAACTCGGCCACAGAATCGGCGTCGGGAATCAGGCCGGCTCCCATATTCTTGGTTTCGTTCACCTCGGCACCGTTCACCAGGAAGGCGTTGCCCCCTTCCGGCATACCGTCTGTGGAGACATTCCCGGAGGAGCTGTAAAGACCCGAGGAGGGCGAGCGGTCGTTGTAACCGCTGTTGGTATTCGTAGGCGCGACCCCTGGCTGCAAGGAAAGCAGATCGAGGTAGGAGCGGCCGTTGAGCGGCATAGCGAGGATCTGGGACGAGGTGATCGTCGTTCCTTGCGACGTGCTTGAGGTCTCAACCTGCACCGCGCTGGCATCGACGGAGACTGTCTGGTTCACGTTGCCGATTTGCAGAGTGAAGTCAAAGTTCAATGCGTCGTTGACGTTGAGGATGGCCTGGTCAATGACTCCCTGATCGAAGCCGGCATCCGATGCGGTGAGTTTGTAGGTTCCTGGAGGCAAAGCGAGGAGAGTGAACTGGCCCGATCCGTCACTGGTGGCGGTGCGGGTGTATCCGGTGCTGGCTTGCACGGCGGTGACGGCTGCGTTGGGGAGAACGGCGCCGGACTTGTCACGGACGTAGCCGCGAATAGATCCAGTGACGTCTGCCCGCAGCTGCACAGTACAAAGCAGCAGCAGTAAACAGAGATAAGAGGAACGGCCAACCAGGACAGCGACGGAAGGGATGACGAACTGCCTTTTCAACTCTCGAAGAATTTGCATTTCTAACCTCGCAGAATCGCAGGAGTCTGGGGGCCGGCAGGCGCGCCTTGCACGAGCCTGGAAATTACTTTGTAAAGTTCCATAAGGATGTAGGAAGACCATGTTTATTGCAACTACTTTTTTACGGACTTTTAAAAAGTCGCACCGGGAACTAAGCGGATATCCTCCGGGTTGGGGGAAAAAGGCTTGTCGAAGGTTTCAATCGAGCCTGGAATAATAATCAACTATTACTAAGTGGCGCTGGTTTCCGTTCCTCGGGCTGCTGGCCGGAGCCGGTGTGCTGTGTTTGTGGGCGCTGGCCAATGCCGGCCCTGACGGGTTTTTCCTGCGGGACGGGGTCCACGGCACGCCGGGACAGGTTGCGCGGATCCCAGGTCTCAAAAGCGAGACCTGGGGCACCCCTTCGGTTTTCACCGAGAGTAAACTAGAGATCATTATGGCGACCACGACCCATGTTCCCGTTGAGGCTTACTTGCGCTCCTGCTATGAGCCCGACGCGGAGTATGTGGATGGGGCGATCGAGGAGCGAGCTGTGGGAGAGTACGACCATGCCGCTTGGCAGGAAGCGATTTGCTTCTGGTTCCGTCAACACGCACAAGAATGGGATGTCCGCGTCAAACCGGAGCTCCGCATTCAAGTGTCGCCGACACGTTTTCGGGTTCCCGATGTAACGGTGCTCGACCGCGCGCAACCCATCGAGCAGATCATTACCCACCCGCCGCTGGCAGTCTTCGAAATCCTGTCACCCGAGGACACGGTGCAGCGCCTCAAGCGCAAGCTCGAAGACTACAGAACGATGGGGATCCCTGAAGTATGGGTAGTAGACCCTCAAGATGGCGCCTATTACCGATATGAGGATGGGCAGCTGCTGCGTAGAGATTCTTTCTCATTCGCCGCCCATGGCATTGTTTTCGAGATGGATCGAATCAAGGATCAGCTCGACTAGACCGTCGAATGGACAGAGTCAGCGACAGGCCTGGTTGCAGTGCTGGTGGAGCTTAACAGGGCGCGGCGTTCTTTCGTTACCTCCATCCCGATCTGCAGAATGACCCGGAATGAATTAAAGGACTCCTCGGAGAGCTTGTCCGCGTCGAGGTCGCGCACGGCCTCGGTAAGAATTTTCAGTAACTCGCGCCAGGTTTCGTCCACAGACGCTAACGAAGTCACCTCCTGGACTCCGCTAATTAATGCCACTACACGGTTGCTGTATTGGTCCGCGTTGTTTTTTTGTTGCCTTTGCATCCATCGCTTCAGTTCCCAGATCCAGGATCCGGCCATCAGGCCCACCGTCAAGATCAAACCTACATAATCCGATAATCCGCATGGGCCAGCAGAAACGACGGCTTGTCTTTGTCGTAAAAGCTAAGAGCACCGGGATGCAGGGCGGGGCCCAGGCCCGATTGCGGCTGCGGTCTGCGGGTTTGCACCAGGAGTAGGCGCACCTCCGTCATTTTGGCCGGTATCTCGTCCATCATCTCCTGGCGCCGCTCAAGCAGGGCTTCAGTGACGGCTCGGATGGCAGCAGCGTTGGCATGATCGCTCGCCAGCAGGGTCCGTTGTGTCGACACGGTGGGGAAGTCCTGCGCCGGGATAGGAGGGTTTCCCAAATATGCGCCCACGGGGATCAGGGCCGACTGAAAGGCCGGGTATTTGATCTTCATTGCGGCAGCGTGCTCAATGGGAAGAAACCGCACCCTTCCGGATTGCACCAACTGCTGAATCGAGGGATCGCCGATCGCACGAACCCTGAAGATCGCGTCGGCGCGTCCATTCTGAAAGGCGTCTCCGGCATCCTGATCGCCGGCGCCGACAAACTGAAAGTCTTCCCTGTGCAGGCCAAAATGGTCGGCCACATGGAGAAAGGATTGAAATTGTCCTCCGCTCTGCGCCAGGGCGATTCGCCGGCCTTGCAAGTCCACCAGTCTTTGCACCGGCGAATCTTTAGGCACCAGGAGCTGGAAGGTGTCGTCGTACAGTACCGCCAAGGCTCGAGCCTTGGGACCGGGCAGGATGTCGGACTGTGCCGTAGCCAACTGCGCCCGCCCGTCCTCCAGCATTCTGAGGTTCTCGACTGAACCTCCGGTCTCGAGAAGAGTGATGCGAATCCTGGGGTTGTGCCGCTCCACTACTGTTTTTAGCGCGTTACCCAGGATGTAGCTTTCTCCGCTGGATGCGCCTGCGGCCAGGGTCAGATGTTCCGTCTTTGACCTTTGCCAGCCGGCAAGTGCGAGCCCGACAAACAGCCCTAGACTGAGCACGCCCAGCGTCATGCGCAGAACCCGGTTGAAGTCGAGCTTGGCCATAACTCAGAATGCGACCGTTATGGTTAATAGCTCGTGAAGATGAAGGGGGCTGTAACCAAGTTGAAATGAGTGAGTCGTTAAGATTCGTCCCGCAGCCTTGTTTTTGTATGGGGCTGCCTCTAGCATTCGTTTCGTTGCACCTCTACGCGTTCCGCGGAAAGTTGGACATTTTATGAACCGTTCCGTTCAGAAAGAACCCGTACAAAATGGTTTGGCGGCCGTCGATGATGACCGGACCGGGATTAAGGTCGAAACGCTGAAACAAGCGATCCTTGAAAACCTGCGCTACGTGATGGGCAAAGATCCGGAGTTCGCTACCGACATGGACTATTTCATGGCCGTGGCGTACACGGTGCGGGACCGTATCCTTGCACGTTGGCTGGAGACCAGGAGAAGTTACTCCGAGCACAATGTCCGCCTGGTGTGCTATCTTTCCGCGGAATTTCTGATGGGACCACACCTGGCGAACAATCTACTCAACCTGGGAGTGGAGGATCCCATCCGGCAAGCCACCAAGGAACTGGGGCTCGACCTGGATCGGATTATCTCGGAAGAGAGCGAGCCTGGACTCGGAAACGGTGGGCTGGGCCGTCTCGCAGCATGCTACCTGGATTCTTTAGCTACGTTGGGAGTACCCGCCATTGGTCACGGTATTCGTTACGAGTTCGGTATGTTCCACCAGGACCCGGAGGTGAGGCGCCGCATCAAGGTGCTGTTTCTGCCTGACTACAACGTCACGTTCGGGCAGAAGGTCTATCCCGCAGCCGACTTGAGCGAACAGATACACTGCGGGCAAAGAGGCCTCGGGCACGGGCAACATGAAATTCGCTATGAACGGGGCGCTCACGATTGGGACCCTTGACGGCGCGAATATTGAGATCAGAGATGCGGTCGGGCACGAGAATTTCTTCCTGTTCGGCCTTACGGCGCCAGAGGTGGCGGCGACCAGGAATGCGGGCTACCATCCGCGGGCCATCTACGAGTCCAATCGCATGCTTCATGAAGTGATCGACAGCCTGGCGAGCGGTCAGTTTTCGCGGGGGGACCGCAACCTGTTCCGTCCTTTGATCGACGGCCTGCTCAATAGCGATCCCTACGTTCCATTTGCGGACTATCAGTCTTATGTCGATTGTCAGGATCGAGTTTCAGCCACATTTGTTGATAAGGAGAAGTGGTCGAAGATGTCGATCTATAACGCGGCGCGTATGGGGAGATTTTCGTCTGACAGGGCAATCCGGGAGTATTGCAGGAATATCTGGGATGTGACGGGAATTCGGTAGAGCTCAATAGCGAGAAGCTGGCTGTTCCTTTCCCTTGATGAACGTCTCCGGCGTGCCGTCTGCCGGGTTTACAAAGATGATGTCCTTCGGATCGCGCCTGGGCGTGTCAATGGCCAGGAAGACCACCGGCCCCTCGAGGATGCTGGGGAGCGCGTGCACGATACGGCGTTTGAAGAAAAGTAAGTCGCCTGGGGCAAATTCGGCCCCGTTTGATGGGTCGCCCATCCAGAATGTGCCTTTGCCTGAAAGCACATACAGATATTCGTCGGATCCCTCGTGATAGTGTGCCGGTGTTTCCCGGTACACCCGGAAGACGCGCGAACTGGCAGCTACTTCGTTCGTGAGGTAGGTATCCAGCAACATGGTTTCCGCAGTCTCGGGAAAGGAGCCGGCGATCTCATTCAGATTGAAACGCTGGAAGCTGGGTATGTCTGCCACGGGGATTCTCCCTCAAGGCCATGATACTGCGGTCGCATTCCCGCTGCTTCGGCCACTACATCGGGCGCTGTCGAGCGATCTACCGCGTGCTCCTCTACCTTGGGGCGGTCGCGGGGCTGGCGGGTGGACTCGGTGAGTTGCCAACCGCGTGGGCGTTTCCTGGCCCTCCTACCTGTTGCACGACGGGAAGCCTCTGGTCGGCGGCCGGTAAAGGCGGAAAAGGAGCGTGCGGTTCAGTCTGATACCAGTAAGCGACCGAGTAGAAATTGTCTGAGCGATGGTTGGCGTGTCCGTGTTCGATGGTGGCCTTGAACGACCTTCTGAAAGGTATGGGCGCGTCCAGATGAAAACGGTAGACACTCGACCGGCTGCCGGCCAGCTCCGGGCCTACGACCGGCGCGCCGTAAAGCTGGTAGGAGAAGGGCTTGCCTCCAAAATCCCAGGCGCCCAGGAAGTAATCCTCTGAGCCGGTGCCGTTGATGGCCGGGGTAGCGTCGTTATCGACGAAGAACATGTCGTCCCCTTCGCCCCACCAGCCGTCCTGGTTTTGCATCACGGACATGGTGACCCCGACAAATTGCCCGCTCCCCTTTGCCTCCATCCAGACGTAATTGTCCTGGCCATTCAGGTTCCGCTTGTCATCGACCAGGGGATCGCCATTGCTGGTCCACTGGTTGGTCCATCCATGGTTGGGTTGGGCCTGGCGATACTGAGCATGGAAATACAGCGTGCCCGGGGCCAGGGGACCAGAGTCCGTCTGGTAATCGATGTTGTAGTAAAGACTGCCGATGGGCTGCTTGCCCTCGTTGCTGATCGTAACCCGGGCATGCCGCTGAAACGGCATGGGGAAAAAGCTGTTAAGGCTGTTCTCGCTGCCGACCGATAGCAGCTCAGACTGCCAGGAGTAATAGTCTCCCAGGCCTAAACCGAAGAAGTCCCCGATCGGTGCTTCCACGCTGGGCGTGGCCTCCCCATCCCAATAGATCCGCAGGACGATGCGCTTGAGATGGTAGGGCTCGTCGCTCGAGATAGTGAACCAGAGATGCGAAATTTTGCCGGGGCCGTCGGTGTCTAACAGGGTGAGCGAGGCACCAGGCTCGACCCTGCGGGCGTCAGCATTGGCTCCGGTTGGGTCGGCACTCGAGGCACGGTGCGAGGTGTAGTTCTGCAGGCGGGTAAGATCCGGTTGCCATCCGGCGTTTTGATCTTGGGCCAGGAGCGAAACGCTCGTTGCCAGAAATACCAACCCGAAAAATCGCCTCACAATAGATCCCTCATGCTGAAAGAGCGATTATAGCGGTCCACCCTTGCTCAACTCCCTAAAGCGATGATGTGTTGCAAGATAACTTCCCGCGTGCGCGCATCTGCGCTGTTGGCGCGAAAGGCGCGGGCGTTCTTCTCAAAGCGGAGATTTTTTACTTCTTCGATTTTTCGCAGGATGGTCAGCTTGCCGTCGCGCTCGAGAGCGGCATCGACAGCGCCCGGTCTACCGGCAAACAGGCTGTAGGCGGGGGTTCCCAGGATGGCGGCCTCGCGGGCCATGGTGCCCCCTCCGCTTAAAACGGCATCGGAATTTGCCATTAAGCTGAGCGCGTCCACGGATTTGTCAGAAACCTGAAAGGGGGCGGACCGCATGCCGTAGGCATTTCTCAACTCTTCTCCCTGTTTATGGGTGCGGGGGAGGACGATCACTTGTGAGTCCCGGTCTCCGCGCAGGCGCTCGACCAGCGCCCGGAAGAGAACTTCTGAAAAGGGGTTCTGGTAATGAGCCCAGGTGGCGGGAGGACGGACGGTGATGATCAGGCGGCGGGGATCGAGTTTCAGGTCATCCATCACGCCCGGCGAGTTGTGCCAGCCACTCAGATAAACGTTCTCCTTGAAGCCTGGATAGCGGATCACCTTGTTCATGTTTACGTGCCGGCCCTGGAGCGTCAGGGCGGGAATCGTCTCCGGCAGGAGGAGTTTCGTTGCCATTTTGGAAAATATTTCCGAATCGACGAATTCGTAGTCGTAAATGGTCATGACGGGAATGCCGAGGAACCATGCGGCGAGCACCTGGGCTCGGGAACCATGATTCACTGCGATGGCGGGACGGATCTTCTGAGCGTACCTGGCCAGTCGCAAACTCCGGATGACGGTAGCAATTCCGCGGGTAAGAAAGAAGTGGGGAGTGCGGTGTTGGCCGATCACCACAAAGTCGAGGCCGTGGGAGCGGGTAATCTCTTCTACCTGGCCGAACCGCCTGGCGGTCAGCTCCACGGCGTAGCCTGCCTCTTCCAGCCTCTTGATAATAGGAGGGAAGAACTGGGCGTGGGGCGAGTTGTCCAGGTCGATCCAGATGCGCATTTTGTTTACCGCGAGCATCATAATCCAAGTGGGGTGACAAAGCTGCTGCTGGCGACGAGCAGGCGGGCGAGGGCCCGGAACATCCAGGCCTGGCCCCAGCGCATATAAGGCGTGCGGTTGGTCCATAGGCGATGGCGCTGGTAGTAAAAGGAACCGTCTGGCGCCGCCATGTTTGCTGCCGTCCATTGGAAGGTTTTTGAGGCCCGCTCCAGGGCTGCCGGATCGATGGTTGAAAATGCTACGAAGTGCAGGATGGCCTGAGAACAGGCGTGAATGTCGATGGGGAAAAGCCGGTTGTGGAAGTACCTGGTCGCTCCGTTATCGGTGAAGAATGTGTATTGGTAATAGCGGTGGCCCTTCAGCATGGCGTATTCAAAGGTTGAGTCGCCGGTGATGCGCTGGTAATCGAGCAGGGCGCAGACGTTGTAGGAGGTGTGGAAGCTGTCGATCCAGCGTTGCCGGCGAAGTTGCCCGTAGTACCATCCGCCGGTTTCGAGCTGGCCCTTTTCCAGAAAAGCCATGGCGTTGCGCGCCAGGGAAAGGTAGGTGGCATTGCCAAGCAGCTTGCCCGCGCGCGCCAGGAGAACACCAACCAGGGCGCTGCTGTTGTAAATCCACGTTTTGCCGTTGGGGGTATAGCTAAAACAAACTTCATCTTCGGATTCGAAGGAGCGCTGCAAACGGGAAGCCATGAAGTGGGCGACCGATTCTCCAATCGCCCGGGCCTCCGGGTCGCCAAAAACCTCGCTCATCTCGAGCATGGCGGTTGCGCAAAAATAGGACGCGATGCAATTTGGGGAGAAGGCCGGCAGGCGCGGGCCGCGCAGGGAGAGGAAATCCCAGTCGTATCCCCAGCAGAATTCGGATTCATGCGGGGAACGTAGCCGGATCAGCTCGCTTTTGATCCAGATTGCCTGGGCTGCGACATCGCATCCGGACCGTGCCAGGTCGCAATAGGCCGAGAGACAAAGGCCCAGAGCCTTGGGATTACGGCTTGGCGGAACTTTCAGGAGCCTGCGAACTTGCTGACCCGCGAACCGTTTGCCGGCCTGGATGAGGATGATTCCCGGGAGAGATTTTCGTGCCCAGGCACCGGCTAGATATGGCGAGTTGAGGAGATCAAACGGCTCGTAGCCCTTGAATTGCCTGCTTTCGATCCAGGTGCGCAGTGCTTGAACCGCTTCTCCTGGACCCGGCGGCGGGCTCTGGGTCACAGAGGCACATGCTCCCCGGCGCAGGCCGGATCGCGTTGATACGCCTCCTTGAGAACACGCACAATGCGCGGGGCCGTTCGTCCATCCCACAGCGGCGGCCGGATAGGCGTGGGTCGGTCGTGGTTGTGGTTGGCGTTCTCGAGGGTTTCGAGGGCACTGAGCAGCAACTGTTGAGGGTCGCATCCGACCACCCGATTTGTGCCAACGGATACGGTCACGGGCCGCTCGGTATTTTCCCTGTAGGTAAGGCACGGCACGCCGAGGAACGTCGTCTCTTCCTGCACTCCGCCGGAATCCGTGATGACCATGACGGCATGCCGGATGAGGTCGAGAAAATCGAGGTAGGAGGCTGGAGGCATCATCCAAAGACCCCGGCTGGGGAGCAGGCCGCCCTTCCAGACTCTTACAGCGCTGGGCCCAGCCGCTTCCCCGGCCGCCTCGATGTTGCGTGCGGTTCTTGGGTGGGCTGGGAATACGACCGGGATGCGCTCCGCTATCTCGGCGATGGCCTCGAGGGTGCGCTTCAACTCATCTCCATGATCCACGTTGGAAGGGCGGTGGAGGGTGAGCACGACGTAGGGTTTGGCCCGCAGCCCTAACTCGGAACGCAACGAGGAGGGCCGGGCAATCTTGAGAGCCCTTACCAGGGAATCGATCATGAGATTGCCGACGAAAAAGACCTTGTCTGGTGCGACTCCTTCGTTGGCGAGATTTCGGTTCGCGCTTTCCTCGGTGGTGAAAAGGAGATCTGACAGGGCGTCGGTCAGGATGCGGTTGATTTCCTCTGGCATCGAGCGGTCGAAACTACGCAATCCGGCTTCGACGTGGGCTATGGGAATCCTTTCCTTTGCGGCGACCAGGGCACAGGCGATGGTGGAGTTCACATCCCCTGCGACCAATACCATGTCTGGACGGTCCTGCTGGACGAGGTCGCCAAACTTCCGCATGATTTCCGCGGTTTGTGCGTAATGCGGGCCTGAACCGACATCGAGGTTGTAGTCAGGAGGGGGGACGCCCAGCTGATCGAAAAACACCTGAGACATGGAGTAGTCGTAGTGCTGGCCGGTGTGGACCAGGACGGGCTCAAGTTCATCGTGCCGGCGCAGTTCCGCCAACAGAGGTGCCACTTTCATCATGTTCGGCCGGGCGCCGACTATGCTCATGATTTTCAAGCGGTTGTTGTCCATCCTGTCCTTTTCGAGCCTTTTGCCAAGGATATAGCACGACCGGAAAGGTCGAGCACGCCATCTTGGCGGTAGAGAGGCGACGGTGATCTGTTCTAATAACTGCACCTGGTATCGGCAATGTGCGGAATCTGCGGCGTACTGGCATTCAAAAGCAGCAACTTTGAGGTGACCGCGGAGTACCTCGCCCGCATGCGCGACACCATGGCGCATCGTGGGCCCGATGGCGCAGGTTTATGGATTTCGCCCAACCGCCAGGTGGGTTTGGCGCATCGCCGTCTTTCCATCATTGACCTGTCGGATGCGGCTTCTCAGCCAATGAGCAACGGGGATGGCTCGCTGCAGATCGTCTTTAACGGCGAGATTTATAACCACGCGGAGATACGGCGAGAGCTCGAAGCGTTGGGGCGGCGCCGCTGGAAGACGAATCACTCCGACACCGAGGTCATCCTGCATGCTTTTGAGCAATGGGGCATTGCGTGTCTGGAGAAATTTCGCGGTATGTTTGCCATTGCGCTGTGGGATGCGAAGGTGCGCCGGCTCTGGCTCATTCGTGACCGTGTCGGTGTCAAGCCGCTCTATTACAGCATTCATCACGGACGGATCACGTTTGCATCGGAGATAAAAGCGCTTCTTCAGGATGCGGATCAGGCTCGTGCAGTCAATGAAGAAGCGCTGTTTCACTATCTTTCCTTCCTGACAACCCCTGCTCCGAACACGCTGTTTGAAGGAATTCACAAGCTACCGCCCGGCACATTCCTGACCATCGATGCGAATGGGCAACCCCACCAGGAGCGCTATTGGGATGTTCTGGAGCACACCACTCCGCTGACCGGCATGGGAGAGGAGGAGATTGCCGAGCGCCTGCTTGCCGAATTGCGCAGCAGCGTGGCATTGCGCACCGTCAGTGATGTGCCCGTGGGGGTGTTTTTATCGGGCGGCATCGATTCCAGCACCAATGCGGCCCTTTTTTCCGAGTGTGCCCGGGAGAAGGTGAACACATTTTCCGTGGGGTATGACCAGAATTATCGCGGCTGCGAAAGTGAGTTGCCGTGGGCCAGCCAGATGGCAAGCCGCATCGGAGCGGCCCACCATGAACGGGTTCTCACCCAGCAGGACTTTCTCGACTTTCTGCCGCGCATGGTTTATTTGCAGGACGAGCCGATCGCCGATCCCGTCTGCATGCCGGTTTATTTCCTCTCAAAATTGGCGCGCGATCACGGGGTCGTAGTGGCCCAGGCCGGCGAAGGATCAGACGAGCTCTTCTGGGGATATGGGCATTGGAAACAGATCCTGAATCTGATTCGATGGAATGAATATCCGGTTCCGCATGCGGCCAGGAAGATGGGTCTGCTGGCGCTGAGCATGTTGGGGAAATCGCGAGGGCCGGGCTATGAACTGCTGCGGCGCGCGAGCCTGAGGTTACCGGTTTTTTGGGGTGGAGCGTATGCCTTCTCCCAGCGCGGCAAGCTGGACGTGCTTGCGCCTCGGCTGCGGCGCCGCTTCCGCGGCGAGAGTTCCTGGCAGGCGATACGGCCTATCCATGAACGGTTTCTGCGGAATGCGTGGGAAAAGACTCCAGTCAAGTGGATGACCTACCTCGATCTCAATCTACGCCTGCCGGAGCTGCTTCTGATGCGGCTCGACAAAATGGGCATGGGGGCGAGCCTCGAAACGCGGGTTCCCTTTCTTGACCACAAGTTTGTAGAGCTAGCCATGAGCATCCAGGAGCAGGTGATTACGGGGGACAAGGAATCGAAGCACATCCTGAAGAAGGCGGTCAGAGGGCTCATTCCCGATGAAATTATTGATCGGCGCAAACAGGGGTTCGGGGTACCGATTCAGGAGTGGTTTCTGGGTAAGTCCGGTGAGTTTGCCCGCCGCGAGTTGTCGGAGTTTTGTGACAAGACTGACTTTCTGGACCGGTCTGTGGTGATGAAGCTGATCCAGTCAGGTCGGGGACCGGACGCATGGCTCCTGCTGAACTTTGCTCTCTGGTGGAAGGAATTTATCGAGGTAGAGGGCCATGGGTCCGCAGATCACGTGGAATCGATGGCCGCTGCGCGATAGATTCCCAACACGGTATGGTGTAAGTGATGCCTGACGCTGCAGAGCTGGCCCAATCGCACTGGAACGAGACGCCCCTGTTTCTGACCGAGGAGGAACGCTACTCCGTCTACCCATGGCTCTACCAAGTTGCCGAGTTCAGGAAACACCGGGGAGAGAAGGTCCTGGAGGTGGGATGCGGGACCGGCGCCGATCTGCTGCAATTCGCAAAGCACGGCGCCCTGGCTATCGGAGTGGACCTGACGACAAACCATGTGGAGCTGGCTCGTAACCGCGTCGGCAATCTCGCCGTCGTTCACCAAGCTGACGCTCGTCATCTTCCCTTTGCAGATGAAAGCTTCGACTATGTATATTCGCACGGGGTTCTCCACCATTGCGATGAGCCGGAGCAGGTAGTTCGCGAGATATTTCGTGTGCTTCGCCCGGGCGGCCGTTTCAATGTGCATGTCTACGCCCTGTGGTCGTACATCACGTTGTTGAAATTTCTCAGGTACGGCAGCAAATGGAAACTGCACATAGAGAACAGTGAAACGCCGGTACATATCGATCTCTATACCGGTAGGAAGCTAAGGGGTCTATTGGGACCTGATATCTCGATCGAGAAATATCAATGCAAACCATCCCAGTTCCTGTCCCCACTACTTGGATGGTTTCTGGTGGCAAAGGGACAAAAGACTTAGGTTCATGATCACGACCGACAAACCGGCGAGCGAGACCCAGCCCACTAAATTAGACGCCGCACTCCTGCTTTCACTCGTCATGGTTCTCTTTCTGGCCACTCTGACGTTGTGGATCCCGGCATACCTGCCCGTCGCGCTGTTCGAAATATCAGTGTTCCTGATTGCCGGTGTAGCCCTCGCTCTCAAGAAACGTCCCATGAGCGGGACGCAGTATCCACTATTTTCCTTGATCTTCATTATTATATGGGGATGCATACAACTGATCAGCGGCCAGACTGTAAACCGTTTCCTGACGGAGCGCGCAATCTTCCAGTGGATGACGTGGGCCGCGCTGTATTACATAGGTGTGTCTACTCTGAAGGACGAGAGCATCACCACGAGGCTCTTGCGAACTGTGATTGTCTGGTTTGGTTTTGCCGTCGCTGTAGAAGCGATTCTCCAGGCTTATCTATCTCCGGGAAACGCATACGGTTTATTCC
>JBAVQC010000332.1:0-2853 GCA_049693715.1 Acidobacteriaceae bacterium
GGTGTAAAGCGCCAATAGTCGTACGGGATGAAGTGCCAGCGTGCAGCAAAAGGAACAGTTAACAGCAAGGTTCCGCCCGGCGCGAGGCAGCGCGCGGCTTCCGCGAGAAAGCGGCGAGTGTCCAACACATGCTCCAGGGTCTCAGTGCATAACACCACATTCGCTGACGCGGCTGCCACCGGCCAGACATCACCGGAAAAGTAGGTTGTATCCGGCATCTCATATCCGAAATGCGCTTTGGCTTCGTCCGTATCGATGCCCTGGTAAGTCGCGTGGGGATTGACCAGCGATCGAAAGGGCTGCGCGCCACAGCCAACGTCGAGCACGGTGCCTTGCAGTGACGGAAGCACCGCGTGCAGATCACGCCATGCCGATCCGGCCTGAATGTCGAAGAATCTTCGCACCGCTGCTAACAGCTGAGACAGAGGGTTCGTCGTTTCGCCAAAGAGCTGGGGCCGCCAGCTCTCTGAGTTGGCGGCCACCATGTTCCTCCGGCCCTTGAAGACCGGTAGCCCTTGCTCGGGGGGCATGGCCGGACCACTACTTTCCATCAACTCTCTTTTGCCGCCAATCGTACTTCTCCATCTCGAATGATACTGCGGCGAATGAAATGAGGCCGCTGCTTGACCTCTTCAAAGATCTTAGCAATGTATTCGCCGGCCACACTGATTGCGAGCACATTGAGCGACCCGAAAAAGACAATGAGAATGATCACGCTGGCGAAGCCCTTGGGAGCCAGGCTGGGAAAGAGCAGCTTGGCCAGCAACTGTCCCACGACCATGAGAAATGAGATGACGCACAAGACGATCGCCAGGCTGCTCATGATATCCAGCGGAACGTAGCTGAAGGAAAGGATTCCCTTCTTGGCCCAACCCAGATTTTTCCAAAGGCTGTTGGTGGTGCGTCCAAACATGCGTTCCGGCCGCACATAGTCGACACCGATCTGGGGAAAGCCGGCGTAAGCGCGAACTCCGCGCAAAAACAGGTCACGCTCAGGGAAGCGAAGCATCGCCTCCATCACTCTACGATCCACCAGCGCGAAGTCGCCCGCATCGTGAGGAATCCGGATGTATGAAAAGGTGTCGAAGGTGCGGTAGAAGAGTTTGTAGGCGATTTGCATGGGAAGGGAGGCCTCGCGTTTCACGCGGCGCCCGTATACGACGTCGAATCCCTCTTGCCATTTGGAGACAAACTGTTCGATCAGCTCCGGCGGGTCCTGCAGGTCTCCATCCAGCAGAACGCAGGAATTCTTGGTTGCTATTTCCATACCGCTGCGAAAAGCCGCCTGGGATCCAAAGTTCCGAGAGTGAGAAATGCCCAATACCCTGCGGTCGTTGCGGGAGATGGAGCGGATCACCTCTTCTGAGTCGTCGGGGCTGCAATCGTTGACGAAGATGATTTCGTGATCGACGTTCAGCTTCATGAAGGTCTTTTTCAAGCGCTCGTACATGATGGGGATTGCCTGACCATCCTTGTAACAGGCGACGATCGCCGAAACGCTGTGCTTGGTATCGAGACCATAGCGCTTCGAGGAATGCAGGTATGCCGCCTTGTCGGGCAGCGAGCGATACCAGGATGCGGTGCGTTCCAGGCCTTCATCGAGGCTAACCTGGGGCTCCCATCCAAACCGCCGGCGCACTTTGCTGATGTCGGCAAACCAATCCGTCAAGTCCCACTCGCGGTTGGGCATGGTGAACACCGGTTCCTGGCGGATGTTAAAGAGGCGCTGCGCGGTGGTGACGACATCGCCAATCGTCGTCTTACAGCCCGTGCCCAGATTGAATGATTCACCGTAGTCGACCTCGGTCAGCTTGAGGCCTACCTCAATGAACGCGCGCGCGACATCATCGACATAGATAAAGTCGCGGGAGACCTTGGGGTCGACCAGATCCGGGTATAAGCCGGACTCTCCAAAGTGCACGATGTTGGGGATCAAGCGAGAAGAGTCTTCCAGCGGACCGTAGGCCGAATACAAGCGGAGGTTCACGCAGGGCAAACCCTTCTTCTTACCGAAGTATTGGATCAGGCCGGCGGCAGCCACCTTCGAAACTGAATAATGACTGTTAGGAGCCGGTGGAGCGTCCTCTCGCGGCCCGGAAGAGTTGTCGCCATATTCCGAAGAGCTGCCGGCGTGCACATAGCAGGAAAGAGTGCGTGGATCGAGCCTGCCCAGCAACCGGGAAATCAAATTGAAGTTGGTGCGGTAGATCAGTTCCCTGTCCGTCTCGAACGAGTAGGCGCCATAGGCGATGCAATCGAAGATGGTTCTGGGCTTCACGTCCTCGAGCAGCGCATCCAGGTTGGAGTCGATGAGCAAATCGGTGACCAGCACGTGGTTGCGCGGCAGGCCCTCGAGTCGCCACGCGGGCAGTCGCGTCGCTGTCCCGTAGACGTCGTCGCGGTGTTCGAGCAGCATGCGCAAAAGATTCGCACCAACGAAGCCGCTCGCCCCGAGGACCAGGATTGGGCCCTGGAGCTGGCGGATACTGGTGGAGCTGGCCCGGTTTGCTGTCATCAGATCACTGGAACTCGTTGGGCAGAGACCGCAGCGACGATGGAGGCCGGATCCAGGCCGCATTCCGCACGGTGGAACTTCTGTGACCCGTACAAACCGGAGACGTAGCCCAATGCGTGTTTGTGGATGAATGAATCGAGCCGCTCGCCGGCGGCTGCCAGGTAATGAGCAAGCATCTGGCCGAAGCCTCCATGCGCGGTGTGTTCCTCGACAACGACCAGCCGGCGGGTGCGGCGCACGCCGGCAATGAATTCCGGGGGCACGTTGGTGATCGGCAGCTCGGATACGAGCCATACCTCGGGGCGCTCGTCTTCTTGTAACTGCTGCAGTGCGGTCAG
>JBAVQC010000333.1:0-27316 GCA_049693715.1 Acidobacteriaceae bacterium
GCGTCATGAACCCAGAATAAGATCCACTTCAACAATGCAAAAGTGAATACTTCTGCACCTCTACGCAACTCTTACTCATCGCCTCTAGCGGTCTTCAGGCTCCTATTTTGCGACGGAAACTAGCTAAGCTAAGCTAGAAATCGAGTCCCGTAGAGCCTGCCCTGAGCTTGTCGAACGGGGGACGGCTGAACTTACCGAGACATGGTCTTGAATTCGGGCAGCGGATCGGGAATTCTCAAATCGCAAAATATCTCGAGATGTCCGGGTAACCGCCAGTCGTCCCTCGAATCGCTACCCAGGACTCCGTCATCGGCTAAGTTCACCCGTCCCTGCGGGACTCACTTTGCAATCCCCAGGTTCTCACACGCTCTCTCGAACCCTAAAAGACCTTCTCGTCCAGCACCGAACGGAGATACCGTCCATACCCGCTCTTCGCTACCCTGGTGATCAGCTTTTCCAGGCGAGTTGCATCTATCCATCCCAATCGATACGCGACCTCTTCTGGACAAGCAATCTTGAGTCCTTGCCGTTTCTCGATGGTTTCAATAAAGGTAGCGGCTTCGATCAACGAGTCGTGGGTCCCGGTGTCGAGCCACGCAAAGCCCCGTCCCAGAACCTGCGTACGCAGTTTCCCTCTCTCCAGGTACCAGCGATTCACATCGGTGATTTCCAGTTCTCCACGAGCGGAAGGAGTGATCTGGCGAGCAATCCGGGAGGCATCACCGTCAAAAAAATAAAGTCCGGTGACCGCGTAACGCGATTTTGGTTTCTCCGGCTTTTCTTCAATCGACAATGCGCGGCCCGAAGCGTCAAACTCTACCACTCCGTAGCGCTCCGGATCAGAAACCTGATAAGCAAAGACGACCGCACCATCCTCGACCTGTGCCGCTTGCTGCAGACCGTTTGCGAAATCGTGACCGTAGAAAATATTGTCACCCAGAATGAGCGAACAGGGCGCACCGCCGATGAACTGCTCACCAATAATCAGCGCCTGCGCCAAGCCGTCCGGGGACGGTTGCACGGCGTATTGAAAGGACATTCCCCACTGCTCGCCGTTGCCCAGCAGCCGCTCAAAGAGCGCCGTATCCGCCGGGGTGGAGATGATCAGAACCTCGCGAATTCCGGCCAGCATCAGTACCGACAGCGGGTAGTAAATCATCGGCTTGTCGTACACCGGGAGCAACTGCTTGGAGACTACATGGGTGACGGGATAGAGCCGGGTCCCGGAACCGCCGGCGAGGATGATGCCCCTCATCGCGCAGCGCTCCCCCGGTGGGCGTAGTTCAGATCGATCCAGTGGCGATAGGCCCCGCTGGTCACCTGCTCGACCCAGTCCTGGTGGGCGAGATACCACTCGACCGTGCGCCGCAGACCGGTGGCGAACGTTTCCGCGGGACGCCAACCGAGTTCCCGCTCGATCTTGGCCGCGTTGATGGCGTAACGCCGATCATGGCCGGGCCGGTCGGTCACAAAGTGAATGAGGTTGCAGTGAGGCACGTGGGGAGAACTGGGCAGCATCTCATCCAGCAGGCTACAGAGCAAATGCACCGTATCCAGATTGGCCTGCTCATTGCGGCCGCCAATGTTGTAAGTGTCGCCGATCTTCCCTCCGTCCAGCACCGCTCGAATGGCGGAGCAATGATCGCCGACATAAAGCCAATCGCGCACCTGGCGGCCATCGCCATACACCGGCAGCTGTTTTCCGGCGACCGCGTTGGTGATCATGAGCGGGAGAAGCTTCTCCGGGAACTGATACGGACCGTAGTTGTTGGAGCAATTGGTGGTGACCGCCGGCAGCCCGTAGCTATGAACGTACGCACGCACCAGGTGATCCGAGGCTGCCTTGGAGGCGGCATAGGGACTGTTGGGTGCATAGGCAGTGGTTTCTTGGAACGCCGGATCCTGGGGCTGGAGAGTGCCGTAGACCTCATCCGTGGAGACATGCAGAAAACGAAATTTCTTGCGGTCTTCCAGCGAACCTTTCGCCAGGTAGGCACGCGCGGCCTCGAGCAGCCGGAAAGTGCCCTCTACATTGGTGCGAACAAACGCCTCGGGCCCCGAGAGCGAGCGGTCGACGTGGCTCTCCGCAGCAAAATGCAATAGAGCGCGGGGTTGATAGCGGTCGAGCAAACGCTCGACAAACGGCGCGTCGCAGATGTCGCCCTGCTCAAAATGGTAGCCGGCATGCCGCTCGACCGAGGTCAGGTTCTGCAAGTTGCCGGCGTAGGTGAGCTTGTCCAGGTTCACCACCGGAGTGCCCACCAACGCGAGCCAGTCCAACACGAAGTTCGACCCAATGAACCCGGCTCCGCCGGTGACGAGAATCGGCGATAAGTCGTTGAGCATAGCTTTATCTCTACCTAAGTACGCGTGGGCAGGCTAGCCCGAAAATAGTCAAGGGATAGCTCAAGACCCTGACGGAGATCAACCTTTGGCGCCCAACCAAGGAGAGTTTTCGCCTTGGTGATGTCGGGGCAGCGCTGCATGGGATCGTCCACCGGCAGTGGCTCGTAGCGAATCTTGCTGTGCGAACCGGTGACCGCTAATATCTCGCGCGCACAATCCTTGATGGTCCACTCCACCGGATTACCTATATTCACGGGAAGATGCTCGCTCGAACGTGAAAGCAAAACGATGCCGGCGATCAAATCGGACACATAGCAGAAGCTTCTGGTCTGCATGCCATCGCCATAGATGGTGAGGTCTTCATCGAGCAGCGCCTGGATCATCAGGTTGGAGATGACGCGTCCATCGGTCGGCTGCAAGCGCGGTCCGTAGGTGTTGAAGATGCGCACCATGTGGGTATCGACGCCGTAGTAGCGGTGGTACGCCATGATCAGGGCTTCGGAAAATCGCTTGGCCTCATCGTAGACCGAGCGCGGCCCGATGGGGTTTACGCGGCCCCAATAGGTCTCGGTCTGGGGATGTACGTCGGGATCCCCATAGCACTCGGAAGTGGAGGCGTGCAGAAAACCGGCTTGGTATTTGCGTGCCAGGTCCAGAGCATTCCTGGTTCCCTGGGAGCCGACATTCAGGGTCTCGGGACCGAGGCGGGCATAGTCGGCAGGGCTGGCGGGCGATGCGAAGTTGAAGAGATAATCGATTTTCCCCAGATCAAATGGCTGGCAGATATCCTGCTCCACCAGGGTGAATCGCGATTCATTCTTCAAGTGCGCCAGGTTGGCAGGACGCCCGGTGGCAAGATTGTCCACGCCCACCACCTGGTGCCCCTGGGCCAAAAGAGCGTCAGAAAGATGAGAGCCGAGGAAGCCGGCAGCGCCGGTGACCAGGACACGATGAGTCGTCAAAATACGGTTTCCCCCGTCTTGGAGTCGATCCAACGGATCGCCCTTTAGAACCTAATTATAGATTTACGGCCAGCGCTTGGTGGACGCCGATTCGACCGAGGTGTGCTGGGACGGACGGCCTACGCTCAGGTAGGTGAAGCCAAGATCCTGCATGACCCAGGGGTCGAAGAGATTGCGGCCATCGATGATGATGGGATAGCGCAGCGTGTAGCGCAGCCGTTTGAGGTCCAGACGGCTGAATTCCGCCCAGTCGGTAAGGATCAGCAAGGCATCGGCGTTGTCCGCGGCTGCGTAGGGATCGTCGGTGTATTGCAGGTTGGCATGGGGCGGCATTTCGAGCTTCGCCCGTTCGATGGCAGCCGGATCATGCGCGCAGATGGAACAGCCCGCATCCAGCAGCATGCGGATGATTTCCAGCGCCGGAGACTCGCGAATATCGTCCGTTCCTCCCTTGAAGGCCAGGCCGAGCACCCCAAGCCGCTTCTTGCGCAACGTCCATAAAGCGGAGCGAATTTTTTGAAAGAACCGCTCCTTCTGCAGTTCGTTAATCTTTTCCACTTCCTCAAGCAGGCTGAAGTCAATGCCCAGCTGTTGCGCTACGTAGCGGAATGCGGCGACATCCTTGGGGAAACAAGAGCCGCCGTAGCCGATGCCGGCGCTGAGGAAACGCTTGCCGATCCGGTTATCCATGCCCATGCCGCGCGCGACATGTTCCACGTCCGCATCGACCGCTTCGCACAGGTTGGCGACCACGTTGATAAACGAGATCTTCATGGCCAGGAAAGCATTCGAGGCATGTTTGATGATCTCGGCCGCCTTGGTCGAAGTCTGCAAAATTGGCGGAAGATCGCTCATGGACCGATGGCCCGGAACCGCGTCGGAGCGCTCGTAGTAGCTGCCTGAAGTGAGTGGCTCGTATATAGCAGCCAGGAGCGTTGCAGCTGCTTCACTGTCGGCGCCGAGCACGATCCGGTCAGGATGGAGAAAATCCTTGACCGCGGTACCTTCACGTAGAAACTCAGGGTTCGACGTTACATCGAAGAGCGCTCTGGAAACGCCATTCCGTTCGATCGTCCGTCGAATCCAGTCGTTGGTGTAGACCGGCACGGTGCTCTTCTCGACGATCACCTTGTAGGAGTGGATGGAGCGGGCAATCTCGCTGGCCACAGCGTCGACATAAGACAGATCGGCGTTGCCGGCCTCGCTCTGCGGCGTCCCCACAGCGATGAAAATCACTTGGGACGCTTGTGTGGCATGGCCAAGATCCGTGGTGAACTGCACCGCGCCGCTGCCCCGGTGCCGTCCCAGCAACTCGGGAAGAAACTCCTCGTGAATCGGAACCAGGCCCTGGTTGAGTTTGTTTACCTTGTCCTCGTCGTTGTCGACGCATAACACCCGGTGGCCGATCTCAGCAAAGCATGCGGCCGCCACCAAACCAACATATCCCGATCCGACTACCGTGATTGCAATAGATTCGCTCATCTTGTTTTCTGGACTCCGCCTGGCATCAAATAATGTGATGTGACTACTATTTCCGGGGGAAAGCCATACTCCAATCGTGCAAGATCGATTCGAACCAGCGGTCGAGACGCCGCGGAATCAGCAACTGCTGCCCCCATCTGCTATCTCCAGCAGGAACAACCATTCAGAACGTCAAAAATTCCCGAAATACTGCCCGAGACATTGATTGCCCGGCATTCTGAGCGATTCCGCCCGCAGCTTTCCCGAGGGAGAACACGAATATCGCTGATCCGCAAAGCTTTACGGCAAAAATCCAGTGACCTAAAAAATCTGGGGCCTAAACTGTGGCCTCTACGTTGTCGGTGTTCTTTGTGGGGGAGCCTGAGGCCCGTGCTTCATCCTTTGCTTCCCCCTCATGATATTCCATCTCGGTGTTGATGGACCACACGTTGTCCTTGTCGCGGACCCCGGCGAGGATATTATCGACCGCGGTCATGGCGGTCAGCATAGAGTGGTCTTGATTGTTGTACTTGTGCATCCCGTTTCGGCCAACCAGGTAGAGATTATGGTAGTGATCGAGGAACTCGCGGATGACGTAGAACCGATCGTATGTACCAAAATAGGCGGGATAGGTCTTAGGCACGCGCACCACATGGGCGTCCGTTACGTCGCAGGCCCGTAAAATACCAATCTTCTCTACCTCGGCAATGGCAAACTTCTTCAAATCCTCGTCTGCCATCTTCCATAGAGCGTCCGTTTGGTAACAGAAATACTCCAGGCCGATCCAGGTCTTGCTGGGGTCGGCCACCATGTAGGGGCTCCAATTGTTGAAGATCTGCAGCCGCCCTACCAGAACATCGGGCTCCTGGATATAGATCCAGTTGTCCTTAAGCGGACCTCCGTCGGGTTCGCGCACCGTCAGGTGATCGACCAAGAGCCCGACAGTAATAAAGTCGCGATATTGCAACCCGTCGCTCACCTCCCGGACCTCGCCGGGTATGGGGGTGTCAAGCGCATCGATCAATTCGCGCACCGGCATGGTGGAGAAAACGTAGTCTGCGTCAAACCGGCGACGTTGTCCGTTATCGCTGACCGCCTCGACCGCAGTAATCGTATCCCCCTCAACAAACAACCTGGTGGCGCGCCACCCGAGAAGAATCTCTCCTCCCTGTTCGCGGATCTGGTCGGCCGCATGCTCCCACAACTGACCCGGGCCATATTTCGGATACAGGAACTTCTCAATGAGTGACGTTTCGGTGCCCTTCTGCTGGATTTCCTGGTCCTTCTTGAAAGAAAAGGTCTTCTTCAGAAAGTGAAGCACGGCTGTGGTCAAGGACAACCCTTTGATCCGCTGTGCTCCCCATTCCGCGCTGATTTTCTCGCAAGGCACCCCCCACACCTTCTCGGTGTAGGACTTGAAAAAAGTGAGGTAGAGCTGCCGGCCGAAGCGGTTTATGAGGAAATCTTCGAGTGAGTTCTCAGCCTTGCGTGGAAAGAGCCGGGCTAACAGGTAGCTGACGCCGATCTTCAGTGTGCGCAGCAAGCCAAGCTTGCCTAACGTGTCCCCGGTTAGCTTGATGGGGTAATCGAAAAAGCGGCGCAGAAAGTAGATGCGGCTCTTGCGCGGGCGTACCAGCATCACCAGGTCCGTAGTCTCAGGCGTGAGTCCCGCACTGCTGGTCTTGAGGGTGCGCTGCTTATTTTGATGCCGCAGCGCATGTTGCGTATCCGCACCGGCCTCGGGCGGCATCAGATCCATCCACCAGTTCATGACCCGGTCCGATTTGGAGAAAAATCGATGCCCGCCAATATCGATACGATTGCCGTTATGCCGGATCGTGCGCGAGATGCCACCTATCTCGTGGCTGGCCTCGAGCACAATAGGATGCACGTCCGAACGGCGAAGGAACTCCAGGGCGGCCGTGAGCCCCGCGGGCCCGGCACCGATAAGTAGAGCGGTCTTAGGCATGAAAACTCCGGCTGCTGGCGATGACACATGACTGAAGGATAAGGCACACCAATATGGCAGGGTTGCCTTCCCCATCAATAACACGGTAACAGGATCGATGCCTTATGAAACGTTGCATTCACGCTGGAGTGAGCCACGCAAATCAAGGCCGCGTACCGCCGGCGAAGATTCGTGAGCTCTTGCGTGCTCTTCGTGCTATTACCCTGAAAGGTTCCCGGCTGAGCTTTTTCGAGGGCCAGAATAATCTGTCACCGCTGCACGCACTCTTGCCGCCTAAAGCCTACCATGATGAGTCGCCGTTCCGGTTGCATCTATTTGATGCAGTACCTCGCGCGCTAATTGTGACCACTGTTCTGTCTTGGTACAGCACGGTTTCTCTTCTAGACAGACGAGTACGTTTTGATTACCCTGAACGTGCATCGGGGGATCCGTTGCTAAAAAGAAACGACCTTCGCGCTGTCAGATCGAACGATCTGCTGCGAGGTTTTCGTCTTTCCAGCTTCGAGAGTGGTTTCCCTTGTTTAGAGTTCTGGATTGGGAATCACGCCGCAAGCCGCCCTTTGGGCATCATACTGTGTACTAGCGCTGCAACTATTGTTGGATTTGTAACCAGCGAGGTTACTTGGTAGAAACGATTGAATGCAGCGCATGCTCTAATTATGTCCGTACGATGCGTGATGAAATGGAAACCTTAACCAGGGAGCAACAGCCATATTTCCCCGGTTTTTCCGAGATCCCCAGACACCGAAGGTATCAACATTTGATTTCACGGGCGGCTAACATGCGACTTCTCTCTAGAACACTGGCTTTGGCGGTTCTCGTGGCGGGAGCCATGCTGCCAAATGCGGCGGATGCCCAGGTGGTACCCGCGATCAAGGGTGGCGGAAGTCAAATCAATGTCTATGGGACCTATACCCTGGTCAAAACCGACTTCAACTCTGCTCTGGACTATCCTCCTGCAAATCCACCGCCCCCCAGCTTCGAAGACGCGAATGGCTTCAACCAGGGGTTTTCTGCCGGAGCTGACTTCCGCCTTGGTCGGTTTGCGTTTGGTCAACCGGCGTTGGGAGCGCGTTTTACCTATAGCGCCGGCACCGCGGTGGGGAAACAACGTACCCTGGTGTTCGGGCCCGAACTGCATTACATCTACAAGAGGTTCCGGCCTTACGGGGACTTTCTGATCGGCCCCGGGAACATTACCTACAGTACGGGCCAGACGGATAACAGCATCGTTTACGAATTTGGCGGTGGCGTCGATTACCATAAGAATCGACGGCTGAATTTCCGTATTGTTGACTTCCAGTACCAGTTTTGGGATTTGGGAAATCATTACTATCCGCCGGGGTTTTTCCCCGGGGTACCCGGTGTTTACGTCGATACCAAACTCAGACCATACACTCTCAGCTTCGGCATTCTCATCCGGGTACGGTGAGCTAACGCCACTCCTCCAAATTCTGTTGGCCCGTCTGTTCTGGCTCATCTGCTTAGGCCAACGTGGTGAGGTATTCCAGGTCTCGCCCCAAGGGAGTGAGATTTGGGATACCTCTCTTCGTGGGGACCTGGATATTCTGTCGTCTGTGATGTCATCGTGAAGTAAAGATGTTCCCAGCCGCCCAACCCGACGACCCCTACTTAAGGCCGTCGTTCTCCGTGTCGAACCGCCTGGGCAGGTTGGCATGGTCCATCATTTGGACGTTCTTGTTTCGCCCGTCACCCCGGCCGTTTCACTCCTGGCGTGCATTTCTGTTGCGCGGCTTCGGCGCCAAGCTGGGACCGAACTGTCATTTTTACCCCAGGTCCCGCGTGTGGGCGCCCTGGAACCTGGAGTGTGCTGACGGGGTAACGCTGGGGGACGAGGCGGAAATATATAACCCCTCCCTGGTCACCATGGGATCGCACGCCATCGTTTCCCAACAGGCTTACCTCTGCGGAGCCACGCACGACTATAACGACCCGGCGTTCCCGCTCATTTCTTTTCCCATGAGTCTCGGCGCCTACTCCTGGGTGTGTGCGCGCGCTTCTGTCTCTCCGGGAGTGAATCTCGGCGAGGGAGCGGTACTGGGCCTGGGGTCGGTGGCCACGCGAGATCTGGAACCCTGGACCGTATACGCCGGCGTTCCCGCACAGCGCGTGAAGCAGCGAGTGGGACGGGAACAAAACAGTGCGGCCACGTAGTGCGGCCACGTAATGAGTTGGACTCCACACCGATCGGCAGGAATGTATTCGTCCATTTCTCCTGTTAATGTGTGGATAGACCTAGAGGAGAAGTTCGCTCAACGATGCAACCTGTCCTGCCTACCCCTTACCGTGCGAAGGCGCGTGCCTGGCACCCGTTCCTCGGGGTGACGATTGCAGCCCTGGTTATTGCAGCCGCGGTGCGGACTTCCCAAGCCCAGGGACAAAACGATAACAGCGGCCTGTCTTCGCAGAGTTCGGCGCCGGTTACCATCACGCCCGCACCCAGTAACCCTTCCGCGAATACTACGCTCGAGCCCATTTTTCCTCAGTCGCCCCAGTCGAACGCCCCCGCTGTGTCCGGTGCAGCCCGATCGAGGGACACGGTGCCCATAGGACCCTCGTTAGGCGCTGGACTAGGCTATGGCCCAATACGCGCCGGAGACATCGTGGAAGTACAAATTTTCGATGCCCCGGAATACTCCGTGAGAATGCCGGTCTCCGCCGCGGGGCAAATCGCGATCCCGTACGCAGGTCTGTTTCATATCGAAGGGATGACTTCGATCGAAGCAGCGAAGGCGATCGCACTACTGTTTGTGCAGGAACAGATCCTGCGCGATCCGCGCGTGATTGTCACCACACAACAGTTTGGTTACAGCGTGACGGTGATGGGCGAGGTGAAAAATCCTGGCATTTACGCCTTGGCGGGGAAGAAGCGGCTGGTCGATATGCTCACTGAAGCCGGGGGCGTCAGCGACCGGGCGGGACACATCATCGAAATCTTTCCCTCCGGCTCAATAAAAAATCCGCAGACGGTTTTGTGGGATCCGACGCTGCGCGAGAACGACAATGCCGAACTGGAAATCAAGACGGGAGAAACCATCCTGGTGAGCCGGTGCGGGGTGGTCTACGTGGGTGGTAATGTAACCCGGCCCGGTGCATACCCGCTGTGCGAATCCAACCACACGACTCTCTCCGAGGTCATTGCGCTCGCCCAGGGAACGAAGCCGAACACCTATGCGAATCGTACTATTCTGCTGAGAAGCTCAGGAAATGGCACCAGGGTAGTGCAAAAGGTAAAAGTTGATGACATGCTGCGAGGCCGAACGGTGGACATCACCATGCAGCCCGACGACATTCTGTTTATTCCGCCGAGCGTACTCAAGGCGGCCGGCAAAACCGCTTTGACAGCCGCCATCGGATTCGCAACGCAGGCGTATTTCTTCAACCGCTAAATGTCTTGTAAAAATCCCTTCCTGAAAAGAGCTCAGGGTAGCGACGTGCCGATGAAGTTCAGTGTGGTGACCGTTTCTTTCAATCAGCGGCAGTATCTGGAGGAAGCTCTGACCTCGGTGCTGGCGCAGGATTACCCTGCGATCGAATACATTGTGGTGGATCCGGGTTCGACGGACGGTAGCCGCGAATTGATCGAAGATTTTCGTAGCCGCCTGGCAAGCATCGTGTTTGAACCCGATCAGGGCGCCGCCGACGGTTTGAACAAAGGGTTTCAGCAAGCCTCGGGCGACATTTTCGGTTTCTTGAACTCCGACGACGTGCTGCTGCCGGGGGCGATGAAGACCGTCAGCCGGGCCTTCGAGCAGAATCCCGATTGCGACATCGTGATGGGCAACGGCTTTATCGTCGACGCCATGGGCAAGCGCATCCGGCGCATCCGGGCAGCTGGTTTTACGCTGGACCGGTATTTCTATGGGGGGGCCACCTGGCTGCAGCAGGCGACGTTCTTCCGGCGCACGGCGTTTGAGCAGGTGGGCGGATTCAACCTAAACAATCGTTCCTGCTGGGATGGGGAACTGGTGGTGGATATGGTCCGGCTCGGCGCTAAGGTCAAGTATGTCAATCAGGACCTCGCGCTCTTTCGTATCCACTCCCACTCCATCACCGGCTCCCGACGCCACAGTGAAATGATGAAAGCGGACGCGGACCGCATGTTTTCGCTCTCTCGTGGACGTCCATGGACGGCCCTGGACACGTTACGCACCTACCTGGTTCGGGTTGAACGTATTTTGACCCATCCCGGCGCCGTCGAGTCCGCGATCCGGGCGCGGGTGCGCAGAAGCTAGTACCCCCTAAACGACTGATCGTGACACCGCTAAGTACACTGGTTCCCTGGGTGAGAAAGATTGGTGAACGGGCTCCCAGCACTCTATAATTTGGACTCTAACGGGAAAGAATCCGGCCACTTCCGAGCAGGTGGAGGTTGCGGTCCAGGGGGCGTCCACTACGAGACACCTCCAATTTACTGGTTCGGTGAACTTCCAAACGCATGAGTATCTATCCCCCACCATCGGAACCGGTCGTACTCCCCGAGTATCGCGAACCAAGCGAACGCGAGCGCTCCTTTCTCAGCCTCGGATTGAACGACGGCCAGACCCTGCAGCACTTCCTTCTGATCGGCAAGAAATATATTTGGCTGGTGTTGGTGTGCGCGCTGCTGGGCACAGGTGCGGGCTACATCGAGAACGCTACCTCTCCCAAGGAATACCGCTCCTCCGCAAACATCGAGATTACCCAGGACACCGCCGATCAGTTCCGCGTGGACACCGGCGGAGGCTACGACAGCGGATACATCGACGTCACCAAGCTGGATACTGAGATCGCGATCCTGAAGAGCTCAACCCTGGCGTTGCAAACCATCAAGTCGCTGCACCTCAATCAGAACAAAGATTTTCTACCCCCGGGATCGAATCGTGTATGGGATCTGGACAAGATCCAGGATCGGCACGCGCTGATCGGGATGTTTGAAGGGGGTCTGGCGGCCGAGCGTTTCGGACACACGAATATTCTTGACCTCAGCTTCACCGCACGGAATCCCGAGCTCGCCGCGGTCATCTGTAACACCCTCATCGACAATTATGTGCAACACAACTTCAGTGAAAACTATGCCGCCACCAAGGAGGTCTCCAATTGGCTACAGCAGCAATTGGGCGACCTGAAGAATCATCTGGAGGCAAGCCAGGAACACATGCTCACCGTGCAGAAAGATATCGGCCTGGTGGGCATCGATCAGACGCAGAGCATTGTGCTTTCGCGGCTGGTGGACATCAGCCACGACGTGACCACGGCTGAATCGCAGCGGTTGGTCGCGCAGGCCAAGTTGATCACGCTGCAAAGTGCTCCGCCCGATGTGCTGGCCACGCTGAGCGGAGATTCGATCTTGCTGAGCCTCAAAGAGAGAATGACCGCGCTGCAGGCGGAGAATGCCAACCTGAGTGCGAAGTACGGAGCCAAGAATCCCCACCTGCTGCAGAATCTCTCCGAACTCGCCGAGGTTGAGCGGAGCATAAAGGTAGAGCAAGGAACGGTTCTGGCCCGGGCGCAGCAGGAGGTAAACGCCGCCAAGGAAAATCAGGATGCCCTGCAGCGTAGATTGGATCAGGAAAAAAACGGCGCTTACATGGGTAACTCGAAGGCGGTCGAGTACTCACTTGCCCGCCGCGAATACGAAGCCAATCGAGCGTTGTACGACGGGTTGCAGCAGCGGCTTCAAGAGGCGGGCATCATCGCCGGCCTGCACTCGACGAATATCCGGCGGATTGACCCTGCCGACGCGCCAGACTTTCCCAGTTCCCCGCGCAAGTCGGTCAACCTGACGCTCGGCCTCATGTGCGGCCTCGGTATTGGCCTGGTGCTGGCCTTCCTGGTCGAGGCTCTGGATACAAATATCAAGACCATTTATGACATTGAGGAACGGCTGGGGCTGCCCATGCTGGGGGTCGTTCCCCAGGTCGACTCCAAGCTGCTCTCACCGGAAATTTTTGTCAGAGACGCCACCTCACCGATCCCTGGCGCCTGGTCGCGCCTGGCCGAAGCCTACCGCGCGCTGCGCACCACCATCCTTCTATCCCGCGCGGGCACGCCGCCCCAGGTCATCCTGATCAGCAGCGCCAAGCCGTCTGAAGGCAAGACATCGGTCACTACCCTGGAGTCGATCGTGTTTGCGCTCAACGGAGCCCGTGTGCTCCTGATCGACTCTGACTTGAGAAGGCCATCCGTTCATCTCCGCTTCAGAATCACCAACAAGGTTGGACTCACTTCGGTACTGACGGGCAAGACCCCGTTGCAGGACGCGATTGCGTCGGTACCGGGTGTGCCCTCCTTGCATATCCTGCCTGCCGGCCCTATTGCCCCCATGCCCGCCGAATTGCTGGGCTCGTTGCAAATGCAAAGGCTGGTCGAGGGCTTGCGCGCCAATTACGACTTCATCCTGATCGATACCCCGCCGGTTCTCACCGTGACCGACGCCGCGGTGCTGGTATCCATCAGTGATGGTGTGGTGTTGGTGTTGCGTTATGGCCAAGCCTCGCGGAATGTGGTCGCGCGGGCCAGCGAAATCCTCTTGCGTTCCGGAGCCCACCTGCTCGGTGTGGTGTTGAATGCCGTGGATCTGCAATCCTCCGATTACGCCGAGTACTACGGCCGCGCTTATAACGACTACTATCAATCGCGCGTGGATGTCGAAGAGTAGGGCTTGAAAGCAATCATTGCCACGGGATTCGGCAAGCTCCACTTCCACGAAACAGCCCGCGCCCTAGCCGCTGCCGGAGTCGAAGTAAATTTCCTCACCGGCTGGGTCCCCAAAGACAATCAAACCGCGTTGGTGAACTTGCTGGGAAAGTTTCTCGGCGAGAAACATCTCGCGGAGCGCATGGCAGCCCGGCAGATCCGGATTCCAGGCGCCGCCGTCACTCCTGTGGCCTGGGTCGAATTCGCGGGAACCTTCATTAAATTGATCCAGCGTACTCGGGTGATTCCGCTCGATCTGGCATATGGTATGGAGTTCCGCCTTGCTGCCTGGGGCAGCCGGATATATCTCAAGGATGCTGATGTTCTGCTGGTCCGCAGTGGCGCCGGCCAATCGGGCGCTATTCGGAGGGCTCGCAAGAACGGCATGGCCATCGTTACTGATCACTCGATCGCGCATCCGGCGTTCATGCATGAGGCCCTGCGGGAAGAGTTCGCGCGCTTCGGTCTGCCCGCGGGCTACGACTCACGAGCCGACCTGTGGAAGCTGGTATTACGCGACTGCGCGGATGCTGATCTGCTTCTGGTTAATTCCGATTTTGTGAAGAAGACCTTTGTCGAACAGGGATACCCGGCGGCGAAAATCCGGGTCGCCTACCTGGGAGTTCGAGAGGAGTTTTTCAACATAAAGCGCGACTATCGAATCGACGGGCCGGTGCGCATCCTGTTTACAGGGAACTTCGATATTCGCAAGGGCGTGCGCCTTTTATTGGATGCGATTCGGCAGTGCCGCCGGCACGGGCTTGATGTTCGTCTGGCATTGATGGGGAATTTAGGAAACGGGCGATCATGTCTGGAACCCGGCGATGACGTATTCTTCAGCCACACTCCATTTGCTCCGTTAACGGAAGTCGCGACGGCATTTGCCGCCACGGACCTGTTTGTCTTCCCCACCTTCGCCGAGGGCTCATCGCGGTCAGGAATGGAGGCCGCTGCGGCCGGTTTGCCCATCATTACGACAGAAAACTGTGGCCTGCCCCTGCACCATGGAAAGAGCGTGTTCTACGTACCGGCGAACGAATGTGACGCTCTCGCCGAAGCCATTGCACGCCTTTCGTCAGACGAATGTCTGCGCCAGACACTAGGCAGAAATGCTATGAAAACAATCACGGAGAACTACACCTGGATGCGGTACGGGCGCAAGGTCGCTGAGTATCTCAGAGAAGCTGTCGAAGACAGTGCGCGATAGGTTCATAATCTCGTGCACTTTCTATCTTGGATGATCAGGCATTGAGCCGCGCGCGAGCTTGTTCCAACAACAGGTCGATATCAGAATGAAACTTCGAGGGGAAGCCAAAATAATTCGTAGTCTCGGAATCGATCTGCGGTTCAAGCCGGTCTCCGTCGACGAATCTATACCCTTCGCGCTCCAGATCCGCCAGGCAGGCATGCTCCGGATGAAAGCACTCGACGAAGAGCACGGGCTGATCGGAAGAAATTGTCCGTTGGGCGCCCCGCAATACCGCTGCTTCGTGCCCTTCTACATCAATCTTCAGAAAGTCGACTTTTAGGCGATGCGAGCGCTCATCATCGATGGTGACGAGAGGGATCAGGGATTTTCTCGAAGGTATGCCCCAGTGCTGCTCCTCAAATGTCTGCTCTGTCGATGCGTCAAGAGTCGATGTGGTTCCGGCCAGGGAATCTACTCGCAAATAGCCTTCGCCCTGACAGTCACTAGCACCTGCCGCGATCAACTCGACTCCAGGTAAGCGATTCCTTTTGAGCGTTGCGCGGACGAACTCAGCGTTGGACGGGGACGCTTCAAACAATACCGCGCGCAGTTCCGGAGAAGAGGACTTGAGAAGCCAGGTGTAATACCCGATGTTCGCGCCAACATCCCAGAACGACTCCAACTTGAGACGATCCATACACGCAAGCGCAAGGGCCTTGGATTCCGGCTCCTGAGATCCAACCGCGGCAAAAACGAGCCCGTGCGTGATTAAGCGGCCGCGAACCTTGAAACCTACATCCCGAACCGAGAACCATACTGGCTGGTCGACAAGGCCGATCAAAAACCGCCCCGTAGCTGACTTGCGCGCATAGTAGAGCGGATGGAAGCGCTCACGAAGCTGTTGCAACGGATTACGAATAGATTAACCCTTTGATGACTGAGTATTTCAGATATACCATAGGGCTCAACGTCGCTGTCCAGCCATGAAGTTTCCCAAGCAGAACCTGCACCTTCTGGTCCTTGTTGTCTCCGCCGTCATTTTTCTGGCAGTAGGAGGAGGGAGAGCATTCCGGTTCTCGCATGACCTCGTTCCCGTTTACACCGGAGCGGGTTGCCTGTTGAGTGGCTGCAATCCTTATGACACTTTCCAGCTGGAACACCAGCTTCTCCGCCGAGGCGGCCGTGCAGTTGATTTGCCTTCATGGGAGATCGACATGCCCGTGTATCCGCCTTCAACGTTCTTGGCACTTTCTCCACTTGCTCTCATCCGGTATCCGTTGGCCCGTCTGCTCTGGTTCCTGCTTAACGGCAGCCTGTTCATCACCAGCGCTGCTCTGGTTATATCCGCCTGCCCGACGTCGTACCGGTGGATCGCGTCCATCCTGGGGTCGTTCATTCTGGGCACGAGTGGCATCCTGCTCGTGGTGGGGCAACCTGCCACTTTGTCCATTTCGCTGTTAATCATCAGTAGTTACCTCTTGGTGCGAGTCCGTTTCCTACATCTATGCGCATTGCTCCTGATGCTCAGCCTCGCTGTCAAACCCCAAATAACTGGACTGATCGTGCTGTATTTTCTTGCCCAGAGAATCTACTGGCGTTACGCCTTTGCAGCTCTAACAGGCGCTCTCGTCCTTCTTCTCTCCGCGGTTTTGATTCTTCAAGTACATCCGGACAGTGCCAATTGGCTTTCCACTCTCCGCGGAAACCTGTCTGCAACCTTGAGTTCCGGGGGCAGCGCAGACCCAAGGCCAGCGAATCAGGAAGCCATCGGCGATACGAATCTACAGTCTCTTACCAGCATTTTCTTTGCGGACACGCGGACATTTAATTTCGCCGCCTATGCGGTCTTTCTGGTTCTGCTTTCGCTGTGGATCACGGCTGTCCCGTGGTCCAATATTTCACCCGAGATGCATTACCTTGCCTTGGCATCATTGTCGATTCTTTCGTTGCTGCCTATTTATCACCGTTTTTATGACACTCGCCTTCTCCTGTTGACCGTACCAGCCGTCATTGCCGTTTTCCAGAAGCGTCGTGTCCTGGGCTCTCTCATCCTTGTTGTAACCGTTCTCGCCGTCGTTTCTGTTCAATACCGTGTACAGGTATTCCTTGTCCAGCGCGGAGAATGGCAGACGATTATGCAGCACAAATTCCTTTTTGTCCTGCTCCTGCGGCAGCAGAATATCGAATTGCTGATCCTGTTCTGTCTCTACCTGGTTGCCATTCTTGGCGCTCGATTCTGCAAGGTTCCGGCGGCTAATCTCGATTCTTTAGAGGCTCCATCGCTCGTCTAAAAAAGCGGGCCGCTCCGTTCTTCTTCAAAATTGGACGAGAGCCCAAGATGTAGTTCGACCGCTTGCAACAATGAGCCGGCAACGGCATCTGCAAGGCTGGCGGCTACGTCGGCTCCTGCCTTCTGGCGATCTGGCTCTCCCTGGATGAAGATGGTTTTCATACCCAGCCGCCGGCCAGCCTGAATGTCGGAAAGAGAATCGCCGATGACCAGGCTGTTTTCCGCAGTGGCTTGGGGAAAGCTTTTGCGCGCCTGTTCGAAGAGACCCGTATCCGGCTTTCGGCAGTGGCACTCGCCGTAATCATGAGGGCAGTAGTAGATGGCGTCTAATCGCGCGTCATTTCGCGCCAGGTGATCCTGCATCTTGTCATGAAGATGTTCCAACTGCATGGTCGTAACCCGGCCCAATGCGATGCCTCGTTGATTGCTGACCACGATCAGAGTCAACCCGGCGCGCTTCATGCGGACGATCGCTTCGACCGCTCCCGGCAGCCATGCAAACTGCGCCCACTCACCCACGTAGACACCCTCGGGCATCTTGCGGTTCAAGACTCCATCGCGATCCAGAAAGACGTAGCGCACTATAATAACCAAGGCTAACATTCATGTCCGAGAGTGCCATCAGGCGCATTACCCTGCTGAGTTTTCGCACGTTTGGCGATTACGTACTGAAAGCACCATTTCTTTTTGAGCTCGGCAAGCAGTATCCCAATGCTGAAGTCACCATGATTACCAACCGTAAGGGTGGACAGGTATATCCCCTGATCGACTCGCGCCTGAAATTGGTAGTCGTCGACCATGGTGACGGAAAGCTGCCTATGCTTCGCACCCTCCTCTCCCTGCCGCGGGCCGACCTGGTATTCGCTCTGGATGACAGCCGCACTACGTTGGTGCTCTCTCTGGTGGTTCGCGGCAAGCGAAAGACAGGATGGGTGCAGGGGATCAGCCGTCTCTACGCAGAAGGCGGCTATTTCGAATGGACAAGCGTTCGTCCCTGGCTCTCCACGATGGTCAGGACCGTCTACCGTCCGGGAAAGGTTCGCCGTCCGGAAGACAAGCACGATGGCCAAGTCGAGCTCGACCTCCTTGACCGGGACATGAAGGGACAATTCCAACCGCTCGCAAGCTATCGCAGCGACTTCGCATCGCCACCGAGCCCGCGGCCTGACGCTCCTTATATCTATTGCGCGGCAGAAGCGGGCTGGCGCGCCCGGCAGCTTACGGACGAACAATGGACCGGGATCATCCGCGGCCTTCGGGAAGCCTTTCCAGAACACACGATCGTGGTCCACGGCGCAGCCGGAGCGGTGCAGGAATTTACGCTCGATCAGCGGGTCATGGCTTACGGTCAAAGGTCGGTTGCAGAACTGTTCGCAAAAATCTCCGCGGCCGACCTGGTGATCGCTCCCGATAGTTTCGCCCTGCACCTGGCATCGTTCTACGACGTGCCGGCGATTGGCTATTTCGGTCCAGCCCATCCCCATCGCTTCCTGCCAACCGGCCCGGGCAGCGCCAGCCTGTTCCATCAGCCGGCGTGTTCCCCCTGCCTGCAACTGAGAGGCAACGAAGCCTGCCGCAGGGGGTTGATCCAGTGCAGTTCTCTGGCGGCGATGGAGCCGGCGGAGTTCATCGCGGCCGCGGAAGCAGCGCTGGCATAGCCATGGCCATTGTTTCATTGACCCTCGAACTGCATATCGAGCAAGCCCAATCGTTGAAAGATCGCCGCCAGGTCGTCCGCAGCCTCAAAGAGAAGCTCCGCCGTGGATTCAACATTTCCATAGCCGAAATGGATGAGGCAGTCACCTGGCAATCGGCGACGATCGGGGTGACCGCCATCTCCCGCTCGCGTGACTATCTTTCCGGCCTTATGAGGCAGGTCGAGGATGCGGCGGTGCGCATTGCCAACGACCTCGGGGCCCAGGTGGCTGACTCCTGGTGCAGCTTCCTCGAAGAGGAAACCGAGGAATAGGTCTCAAGGGCGCTTTCTGATAACCTTACAGGTTTAGTCAAGGACTTTTTTCATGGTGGAGCCACGGGCACGAAAGTACCATCGGGATCGCATAGCGGAAACGCTGCGTGAAGAGATCAGCGGCATGATCGTGGGTGAACTTGCTGACCCGCGCATCAGTTTTGCTTATGTCAGCGAAGTGGTTCTCAACCCCGGCGGCAAGTCCGCCCGGGTCTATATCGCCGTGGACGGGGGCGAAGTCGAGGAGGAGAAAACGCGCGAGGCGCTCACCGCTGCCCGCGGCTACATTCGGCACGAATTGTTGGAACGCATGGGTGTGCGGCACGTGCCTGAACTGTCGTTCCAGATCGATAAATCCAAACACCTGAAATTGCGTATCGACGAACTGCTCGGGCGCACCAAAAAAATACAAAAAGCGGACCCGAAGAACGGCCTCCCCAAGCCCGTGTCCACCGCTAAATCCAAGGAGTAACAGCCGCCCCCCACGCCGTCTTACCATGCCACCCACTCCGCAAACCACTCCTGCCCTCGACGCGATACTCAGCGCCATCGCCAGGGCCGACCGCCTGCTGGTCACCGCGCATGCCCGACCCGATGGCGACGCGGTGGGCTCCCTGATTGCCTGCTGGATGATGTTGCAGCGTATGGGCAAGAGCGCTGACATGGCGCTGCGCGACCGGGTGCCGCGCATCTACGGTTCCCTGCCCTGCGCGGCCCTGGTCCGGCACTGGAGCCGGGTAGAAGGCGACTACGACGCCGTGATCCTGCTGGAGTGTGATGGCATCCCGCGCAGCGGCCTCGATGGCCTGGAAAACCGCTTCCTGATCAATATCGATCACCACACCAGCGGCCGCACCTTCGCCAACGTGAACTGGATCGACAGCAGCGCCTGTGCGGTCGCGGAGCTGGTCTACCAGCTCATCGGCGCCGCCGGCATCGAAATTACCTGCGAGATGGCCACCTGCCTCTACACCGCGATGCTATCCGACACCGGATCCTTCTGCTACGAGGGTACCGACGCACACACCTTTGAGCTCGCGCGCAACCTGGTTCTCCAGGGAGCAAATCCGGTGCAAATAGCGCGAGACGTTTACTTCTCTAATCCGGCGGCCAAGATGCATCTATTGGGCGCCGCATTGGCAAACCTGCACCTCGATCGGAATCTGGCCTGGTTATGGGTCTCAGAGACGGATATGGACCGTGCCCATGCAGCCGAAGAGGACTGTGAAGGGATCGTCAACTACGCGATCGCGATCGCAGGCATCGAGGTTGCTGTTTTCCTGCGCGAACTGCGCAATCACGACGTTCGCCTGAGCCTGCGCAGCAAGGGACGGGTAAACGTGGCTACCATCGCCGAGCGATTTGGCGGGGGCGGTCATGAGAGTGCCAGCGGTTGCACCCTCGAGGGCCCCCTCCCGGTCGCCACCGAGCGCATCCTGCACTATCTCCGTAGCGAGATGGAGGCCGCCGCTGCGGTCAATGGGGTTGCATGAAGCCCCCGTTTTCGTGCTGCTTCATCGGACGGCGCGCCATCCTCTCGGCCGGCTGGTGAATCTGATAGCCTTGTGCGCGTAGACACCTGGCAAATCGATGGCTGAGAAAAACGCAATGCTGGGTACGCCTCGAGTCATCGCTCGACCGGGCACGGGCCTAAGTGCGTTGAAGGATCGATTCCCTGCCCTGCACGACACCCTGGAGGCGATCAGCCTTTTCGTCTTTACCCCTTTTTTCCTCTTCTATGGCCTGGTGCCGGTCTTCGGCGGAGACGGGCTTGGGCTGGTAGGCGCCGACGAGCCCCGTTACGCGCAGATTGCCCGCGAGATGCTTTTCCGTCATGACTACGTGACCCCGGTTCTATGGGGCCATCCCTGGCTGGAGAAACCTGCGCTCTACTACTGGCGGGCCATGTTTGCCTTCCTTGAGTTTGGCGTACACGATTGGTCGGCGCGTCTACCATCGGCCAGCTTCGCCTTCATCCTGGTCGCCTTGATCTATTTGCACCTGCGGCGATTTCGGCCGGGAAGCCAGTTGGATGCAGCCTTGATCACGGCGTCCTGCGCCGGCATTGTCGGCTTCGCCCGCGGAGCCTCCACCGACATGCAGTTGGCTGCACCCTTTTGCATCGGCATGCTGGGCTGGTACGCGTGGTACGAGACGGACAAGAAATTCTGGCTCTTCGACCTCTATTTCTTTGTTGGTGTGGCCACGCTGGCCAAAGGTCCGGTGGCGCCGGTCATGGCCGGATGCATCATCTTCAGCTTTGCCGCGCTGCGCAGGGAGTGGTCCTTGTTACGCCGCACGTTCTGGATTCCCGGGGTGCTTCTCTACTTCGCCATGGTGCTGCCCTGGTATATCGCGGTCCAGCGGCGCAATCCTGACTTCCTGCGCATCTTCTTCCTCGAACACAACCTGGAACGCTTCGCCACCAATCGCTACCTGCACGAGCAGCCTTTTTGGTACTACCTGCCAATCCTGTTGCTCGGGCTTATGCCCTGGTCGGTCATCGCCTTACGGGCGCTGGTGGGGGCAATTCGGCAATCGATCGCGGAGTGGCGGGCGCGGCTCGCCAAGCATCACTACATCGGCCATACCCGCTGGGGCGATGCGTTTCCTGAGTTCCTGGTGTTATGGACGCTTTTCCCCATTGTCATCTTTTCCCTTTCCCGATCGAAACTGCCCGGCTACATCCTGCCCTCGATTGCTCCGCTCACCATTCTCACTGGCGATTACATCAACCGCATTCGCCTCAAGGGATTGGATGTATGGCTGCTTGTGCTGCATGCCGTGCTCTCCGCAGTCACGATCATTCTGGTGCTGCTGCTGCCGTGGCACATCGTTCATCCGGGCGTCTGGCCGCCGGCCAGCGTTCTCCTGCCGGCAGGTTCCAGCGGGGTGGCGGCGGCACTTCTCATTCTGGTCGTCGTGGGCCGCTTTGGGGTCAAGCGTCTCCGTGTAGCCACCATGGTGCCGCTGGTCGTGATGCTGTTGTTCATCTTCGGCGTCGGGCCGTTTTTTGGTCTTCCCGCCATTTCCGCTACCAAGAAAAACATCCGCCTGCTGGACGCTGCTTACTCTGCCCGCCCGCTGGCCGCCATCATCAGCCAAATTGCCAAGCCCAACGAGGTGGTCGCCGTCTATCGGGTGCGGCGCGACGTGGAATACGGCCTTTCGTTTTACCGCAATCATCGAGTCGATAATTATGACCAGGATGGAATTCCGTCAGGGGAGCACATCCTGATAACTCGCGAAATGTTTGCCGGCCAGTTGCGCAGCTTGCTGGCCGGCCGATCCTACCAGCCATTGTTTTCCTATCCCGCACAAAGTCTTGCCGTGTATCAGGTGTTCGCCAAACCGTAGAAGCCGGGGAGGGTTTCCCGGCCTGTTCAGCAAGATACATGCCTTGCCCGGCTATGACCCGGGTTTCCTTGGCATGGCCTTGTGCCGTACACTCCTTTTCAAACGCGGATGACTCCGGCCCTGCATCTCGAAATTCTTGATTTGCGACATTTTTCTGCCAGCAATCTCAAACCTGTGCTGGAGGCGGAGAGCCTTGTTTGGAACCAGCGATTGCGCTGGGATTTTCACGCTTCCGCCAACCTCTTGTTGCAGTACCTCGATTCCCGTCTGCTGCCGGGCTATGTCGCCATTGAAAACGGCCGGATCTGCGGTTACGTGTTTTGCGTGTACGAGAGTGAAAAGGCGTTAGTTGGGGACGTTTTCGCGATCCCTTCCCCCGGAAATCCGCAATTGACCGCGGATGTTGAGCGCCGATTGCTCGAACATATGATCGAGCTGTTGCAACATTCTCCCGGGGTGGACCGCATTGAATCGCAACTGCTGCTGCGTCCGCATGGCACCCATGCAGACACCCTGCGAAACGCCGGATTCCAGATCTACGAAAGACTGTTTATGGAGCTGGAGTTAAACTCCACGAACGTCTCCGAAGGGCCGCCCAATGATCGGCTGGATGGAATGGAATTGCGGGCCTGGAAAGACAGCGACTTTACCGCAGCCGGCCACCTGATTGCGCATGCTTATGAAGGGCACCTGGATGCCCTCATCAACGATCAGTACCGCTCGGTCGCCGGCTCTCTGCGGTTTTTGCACAATATCGTGCGTTTCCCCGGTTGTGGGCTGTTCGACCCTGCGGCCTCGCGCGTGCTGGCTTACCGTGGCCGCGATGAGATCGCAGCTCTGCTGTTGTGTTCGCGGGTTCGCGACGATGTGGGCCACGTGACCCAGATTTGCGTGAGCCGGCAGTATCGCCGCCGCGGCCTGGGAGCATGGCTGCTGGCCGACTGCTCGCGGTCGCTGCGCAGCCACGGCTTTCAGGCTCTCACGCTCACTGTGACGCGCGAGAATTCCGAAGCGGTGGCTCTTTATCACCGCAGCGGATTTGTCACCCGCCAGACCTTTGACGCCATGGTTTGGGAACGCCGCACACGAGCCCGAACGTAACCGCGGCCGGTGTATTCTTAAGTGATGGCGCAAAGAGCAGACGCGGGTAAATCGGCAGCCTCCAAGGCTAACCGGTTGGGATATATGGCACTGATAGCTGGTTGGCTGGTCCCGGGTGCGGGACATCTTATGCTCAAACGCTGGGGCCGCGGGGCGCTGGTGCTGGCTTCGATCAGCTGCATGTTTGTTCTGGGCATGATGATGGGCGCCCGGCTCTACGCACCGAACACCGCCGACCTGTTGGATATGCTTGGTTTTCTCGGCGATCTGGGTTCGGGCCTGCTTTACCTGGTCGGCCACAGCCTGGGACTAGGACAGGCACCGGTACAGGTGGTGACGGCGGATTATGGGGCAAAATTTGTAGTGGTTGCAGGTTTGTTGAACCTGATCTCGGCGGTAGACGCGCATAGCATCGCTGTGGGGAGAAAGCCATGACCCTAGCGCCTTCTCATTTTGCCGCAGTCATTCTGTTCGCTACGTTTGCTTCGATCATCTTCGGCATTACGCAGCGGAGTACACCAAAGGCGATGGTCCGCTACGGCGCTTACTGCTTTGTGCTGTTTTTGGCGGCCGTGATCACGGCCAGTTGGCTGATGTACTTCATCCGGCACTAGCGGTCGGGCCGCTCTCCGCCACTCCCGGCTGAAAAACACTTCCACGAAAGGTCCGCTGAACTGCAGATCCCTCGGCGTACCCGGATTTCCTACTTCGCTGAACTCACCGGCGACCACGTATGTGGTTCTCCTTAAAGAGAACCACACGCAGTTGACCGAAGCCGCAACTCTCCACAGGAAATCCGGGGAAGCCGAGGGATCTGTAGTTTCACGCGGACCCTTCGTGGAATTGTTGTTTCTTCTTTGACGTCAGATGCGGACCAATTCGGTTTGGATGGGGCCGGTCACCACAGCCCGGCCGGGCTCAGTCAACATATTTATCTCGCTGCGTACTCCAAATTCCGGGAGGTAGATGCCCGGTTCCACAGAGAAGCAGGTGTAGGGCAAGATCAGGCGCTCGTCGTGGGTTTCCAGGTTGTCGAGGTTGGCTCCGTTGCCGTGGGTCTCGGTGGAGATGCTATGCCCCGTACGATGGGTGAAGTACTCTTCGAAGCCGGCGTTGCGGATTACCCCGCGGGCTGCGTCGTCGGCCTGCCACCCCGCTAGCGGCTTGCCGGCGGCAAACGCATCCTGCACCGTCTTGATGGCTGCATCCCGGGCTCGCGCCACTGCGGAGAAGACCTGGCGCTCTCGTTCGCTGGGTTCGCGTCCGACCACTCCCGTCCAGGTGATGTCGTAGAAGCAGGTTCCAGGGCGGTCCATGCGTCCCCAGATGTCGATGAGCAGGAAGTCGCCTTCGCGGATGGGCTTCGAGAATGCGGACGTCGGTTCGTAATGGGAGTCGGAGCTGTTGGCATTTACGGACACATTGGGTCCATAGCCTTCGGCTATCCCCGCGCGGCGCATCGCCTCCTGCAGCCACACCATCACTTCATATTCGTTCAACGGAGCGGCACCACCGGAGCGCAGGCGCGTAGCGATATGCGTCCAGGCAGCAGTGACGATTTCGTCAATGTGCCGCTGTGCCTCGTAGTGGCTGGCGATCTGTTCCGGCGTCAGGACGGCCTCGAAGCGGCTGACCAGGTCGGCGGAGCTGACGATGGTCTTACCCATGTCTCGCAGCACTTCGATTGTTCCTGCATCGACCAGCGAAACGTACATGATGGCGTTACGGGGCGAGTACTGCATGGCCAACTTCTTGTACGGCTCGAGCATGGTGCGCAGACCGGCTTCGAGCTCCTGCCAGGACGAGTAGAGATGCCCACTACCGGGCAGGGACGCCAGTTTGCCGCTCTCAACGCGGTGAGTCAGCTTGCGCGGTTCGCCCTCGGCAGGGATGAAGTAGTACCAGCGGCGCGACACATGCAAGGTGTCGCTCAACCCCAGGATCCGATAGGCAATCGGATCCCGGTGGTGATGGTCGTAGAAGAGCCAGCCGTCTACCTGCTGCTCACGAAGAGCGGACTGGATTTTTTCCAGATTCATGGGCTGACTATTGCGCAGTCAACTCAGCAGCGACACGCTCGGTTACAAATGCCTCGACCGTGTCGCCTACCTGGATGTCGTTGAAGTTGGCAATGCCCATGCCGCACTCCATGCCGTTGGTCACTTCGCGGGCATCGTCCTTGAAGCGCTTGAGCGACGAGAGCTTGCCCTTGAAGACTTGCTCTCCGTCGCGCATGAGGCGAATCTCTGCATCGCGCTTGATGGAGCCGTCGACAACGCGGCAACCGGCAATGGTGCCGACCTTCGGGATCCTGAAGATGTTGAGCACCTGAGCACGGCCAACGTAGTTTTCCTTGATGGTCGGCTCGAGCAAGCCCAGCATGGCTTTCTTGATCTCGTCCTGCAGCTCGTAAATGATCGAATGCAAGCGAATCTCGACCCCATCCTGTTCTGCCAGATCGGCGGCCTTGCGCTCGGGGCGCACGTTGAAGCCGATGACAATCGCGTTCGAAGCGGAGGCCAGCAGGATATCGCTTTCGGTGATGGCGCCAACGCCGGTGTGCAGCACCTTGATGCGCACCTTCTCGGTCGACATCTTCTGCAAGGAGTCGGCCAGTACTTCGACCGATCCGGTCACGTCTCCCTTGAGGATCAGCGGCAGTTCCTTAACGCCGGCTTGCTTGATCTGCTCGGCGAGGCCTTCGAGCGAAACCCTGGAGGATTTCGCCAGCTGCGACTCGCGCTCCTTCATCTTGCGATACTGCGCAATGCCTTTGGCCTTGTCGCGATCGGCAACGACCAACACGGTGTCGCCTGCATCCGGCATGCCTTCCAGACCCAGGATTTCTACCGGGGTGGAGGGCACGGCTTCCTGCGTGGCTCGGCCGCGATCGTCGAACATGGCGCGGACTTTACCGAAGGTGTTGCCCATAATGAAGCTGTCGCCTGCGCGCAGGGTTCCGTTCTGTACCAGCACGGTCGCTACGGCGCCGCGTCCGCGGTCGAGTTTGGCTTCGATCACGGTGCCTACCGCCGGGCGATCGGGGCTGGCCTTCAAGTTGCCCAGATCGGCGACCAGGCAGATCATTTCCAGCAGCAGGTCGAGGTTCTGCTTCTTCTTCGCCGAGACATCGACGAATACGGTGGAACCTCCCCACGCTTCCGGCACCAGTCCACGATCGCCTAGTTGCTGCTTCACACGATCCGGCTGCGCGTCCGGCTTGTCGATCTTGTTAACGGCAACAATGATGGGTACGTTGGCAGCCTTGGCATGGTCTACCGCTTCCAACGTCTGCGGCATCACTCCGTCGTCCGCGGCGACCACGATGACCACGATGTCGGTGACCTTGGCCCCGCGGGCACGCATGCGGGTAAAGGCCTCGTGACCTGGGGTATCGAGGAAGACGATCTCGCGTCCGAAGGCGGGCGAGTCCGGTTTGGAAATACGAACCTTGTAGGCGCCGATGTGCTGCGTGATGCCGCCGGCTTCACCCGAAGCTACGTCGGTTTCACGGATCGCGTCCAGCAATGACGTCTTGCCATGATCGACGTGGCCCATCACCGTAACTACCGGTGGCCGGGTGACTTCGATCTCGCTGACGTCCTCATCCTTCATGAGGTTCTCGAGGGCCTCGTTGGCCATCTCGTCCTCAAAAGTGATGACCTGGGTGTCAGCCCCGAACTGGGAAGCCACATCCTTCACCAGCTCAGCGTCGAGCGACTGATTGACGGTGACAAAAACGCCGCGCATCAAGAGGGAGGCGATCAGGTCTTTGCCGCGCACACCCAGCTTCTCTGCCAGATCTTTTACGCTGATGCCTTCTGTCACCGTGATGGTGCGGGTGATGGGCACCGGCTCCTGGGGAACCTGCGCTCCGCCGAAACGGGGCGGGGGCGCAAAGCCCTTCATTGGGCCTTCTTTGGTCTTGGGATATTGCTGGCGTCCGCGACGTTGCTGCGGAGCGGCTCTCTGC
>JBAVQC010000334.1:0-10042 GCA_049693715.1 Acidobacteriaceae bacterium
GTGCCGGCCAGAAGGATAACTCCCCAGGTAACCCTTGAGATTGGCGGCATCCCCCTTGCGCGTTGCCTCACGCCACCCCAGGTCGTCGAGAAGAGCGACCCCCCGGTCGTGATACTGGCCGCTTGGATTCTGCTCCAGAAACCTCTTCACTGGAAGAGGGTCGGTCGTGTTCTGGACCGCTTCCCACTCCAACCGCGAAATCTCCGCCTGCGCAGACGCCAGATGCGGACCTGGCGGAGAGGTATACCGGGCCGCGTATTCCTGATAACCGCGAAGACTGCCGCTGCTGCTGGCCTTCGCCCAATTGAGCGCCTCCAGCTTGGACTCCGCCTGCGACCGAACGGAGGAGTTTGGATAATGGCGGAGGAATTCCTCTACCGCTGCAGGATCCGCCGTGCTGTTGATACGGTTCCAGGCCAACTGCTCTTCCGACGTCGCCGGAGTAGGCTGCTTGAAGTCCGCACGGTTGAGTACCACGGTCGCATTTGCCCTGAAGGAACGAGGGTCTGCGATCAGCTCTTGATTTCCGGCCATCAGCCGCAGGCGATGAGAGCCCGGCGTCAGCTCCCACGTACCGGGCGATCCACTGGCAGCCAGCCGAACATCATCGACAAACAGCTGGTCACCGGAATGCACTCCCTTGAGAATGAGCTTGGCCATCAGCGGGGTTTGACTAGGCGCAGGAGAAGGCACAACCACGGGTTGAGGAGGCGTTTCCTGGGAAAGCTCAAACGAAATCGTCTGGTCGTTCGTAAGAGCCACTGACTGGCTGCTCGAGACGTACCCCTTGAGACCGGCTTTGACGCTATAGGTGGCGCCCGGCGAAAGTTTAAAGCTGCAATTGGGAGTAACGCACGTGCGGCCGTCTACTTCTATCTCAGCGCCAGGCGGAGTGCTCGCAACGGTCAACACGGAAACGTGTGGGCGAGTTACAAACCTGATCAGGAAACCGGCTATCGCCAACAGTACGCATGCAACCGCTGCAGACACGAGCAGCCGCTTGCGCGGCGCCGCCGCCGGGCGCGTCGCAGCCTGGAGTACACGTTGCCTGATCTTCTCTTGCTCCGCGGCTTGCCGCTCGTTTAATTTCTGCGCCGATTTCTGGGCGGTCGACAGCAGTTTCTCGAGCTGCTTTTCCCCTGGCCATTGCTGGCGCGCGACCTCAAACAGCGCGGTGGCTTCAGCGTAGCGGCGATTGCGCAGAAGCTCAGACCCTTTGTCAATCGCAGCCTGTATGGCCGCTCTCTTCGCGCTTGCCTGGCGCTTAATCTCCTCCTCTGCCTCGATCTGCTCTCTGCACTGCACCAGCAGGGACTGTAACTGTGCGCTTTCCGGATACTTTGCCGCAGCTTCTTCCAGCGCGCGGAGCGCCTTTGCAGCCTGCCGTGTTTCCAGCAGCCTGGTATGTGCCTTGACTTCAAGATCGATGGCAGAAGCCCGGGCCGCCGCCTCGTTGCGCGCTCGTTGCGCACGCTCCAGACTGTCTTCTGCCCGGAGCAGCATCCCGCGGAGCTCCACACTTTCCGGGAACGTCTTCACCAGCTCCTGCAGCTTTTTTACCAGGGAGGCTGAGTCCGTTGTTCCCAGCTGCAAGGTTGCGGGCTCAATCGGTTGATCCTGCGACAATCGCCGCAGCTCGATCTGCAACAGCTTTGCACGCGCACCCCGAACGTCTGTGTCTACCTGCTCGTAAAGAGCTGCGATGGCTTGATCCGCTGCATGCTTGTCCCTTATCTGCAGCGCGCGGTTCCTGATAGCGTCCAGGTCGGCCGGCGTGAGCGCCTGGCTCACGGACGCGCTCAACGAACCCAATTCCTCGCAAACCAGGTCATGTTCGATGCGGCGCCCATGAACCTGCGCGGACACGCGGCCGATGGTTTCCTGCAGGTCGTCGAGTTCAGGGTGAGCGGAAGCGCGACGTTGCGCCTCGGCCAGCAACTGCTCCGCGTGCGCAACGCCTTGAGCCATCAAAGCGCGGTCCGCAACCTGGTTGATCTCAGCCAGCAGGCGGGAAACGGTTTGACGGCGAACCTCGGCCGCCGCTTTCACCCGATCGAGGGCAGCCATGACCTCCGGTTCCCCCGCTCCCGCCGATGCTACCGAGCGCGCATTACTGATCAGCTGGGATAGCCCGCTGATCGACCGGGCCCGGGACGAAGCATTCTCCAGTTGCCCTATTTCCTCAATCAGAGCTTGCCGCTGAGCCAGGCGGCGATTCACTTCTGCCTCGATCTGCTCTCTGCACTGCGCCAGCAGGGACTGTAACTGTGCGCTTTCCGGATACTTTGCCGCAGCCGCTTCCAGCGCGCGCAGCGCCTTTGCATCTTGCCGTGTTTCCAGCAGCCTGGTAGATGCCTTGACTTCAAGATCGATGGCAGAAGCCCGGGCCGCCGCCTCTTTGCGCGCACGTTGCGCACGCTCCAGGCTGTCTTCTGCCCTGAGCAGCAACCCGGGGAGTTCCACACTTTCCGGGAAAGTCTTCACCAACTCCTGCAGCTTCTTTACCAGGGAGGCTGAGTCTGTCGTTCCCAGCTCCAAGGTTGCGGGCTCAACAGGTTGATCCAGCGACAATCGCCGCAGCTCGATCTGCAGCAGCTTTGCCCGCCCGCCCCCAACGTCTGTTTCTACCTGCTCGCATAGAGCTACGATGGCCTGATCCGCTGCATGCTCATCCCTAATCTGCTCCGCGCGGTTCCTGATTGCGTCCAGGTCGGCCGGCGTCTGCGCCTGGCTGACCGAAGCGCTCAACGAACTCAATTCCTCGCAAACCAGGTCATGCTCGATGCGGCGCCCATGAACCTGCGCGGACACGCGGCCAATGGTTTCCTGCAGGTCATCGAGTTCGGGGTGAGCTGCGGCGCGCTGTTGCGCCTCGGCCAGCAATTGCTCCGCCTGCGCAACGCCTTGAGCCATCAACGCCCGGTCCGCTACCTGGTTGATCTCGGCCAGCAGCCGGGAAACTGTCTGGCGGCGAGCTTCGACCGCCGCTTTCACTCGATCGAGGGCGGCCATGACGTCCGGTTCCCCCGCTGCCGCAGAGGCTACCGAGTGCGCATTACTAATCAGCTGGGACAGCCCGCTGATCGACCGGGCCCGGGTAGAGGCATTCTCCAGTTGCCCCATTTCCTCAACCAGAGCTTGCCGCTGAGCCAGGCGGCGATTCACTTCATACTCGATCTGTTGAATCAGGGCTCCGACCTGCGGCTCCATCGAAAAATCGGCCGCTACCCGCGTTGCGCTCTTTAAGAGATCATTCGACTCACTGAGCGGAACGTATTTTACCGATTCAGCGATCCTGCTCAGCTCAGCTATGGTTCTTTCGTGTTCCTCTCCTCGCGCGTACAGAGCCCGCACCACTTCTTCGCAGGCAGCGAGCACATTTCTTTCGTGCGGAAACTCGGCCTTCACCTCCTGGAGGCGAGTCTTCGCGCGCGCTCTGGACCCGGGGTCGAATGAGTCCCCGACGCTCTTCCGAAGGTCCTGCAGTTCGGCCGCCACTTGTTCCTTAGCCAGTTGTCGCGCGCGCACTTGCTCGAATAACGGATCGAAGGACCGGCGGGTCGTTTCCTCGAACTCGACCCCTGACAACATCTGCCTCAGTTGCAAGGCAAGACTTTCCAGGTGGTCGACGTTCTCCCGCTCATCGAGCGCCTTTCGCAGTGTGGCTGCCTGGCGTTGCGCCGCCTGGTTCTGCAGCAGGGCGCGCTCAGAAGCCTCCTGCGCGGCCTGTGATTCCCGGTCTTCAGACTGCCGCTCCGACTCCGTCTTCGCCAACGCCAACAGTGCTTCCAGGTTTGGCTCGGCGGGTAGTTTTTGCAAGGCGACTTCGAGAAGCTTGATGGCTGAGGCGAACTCGCTGTGGTCCAGCAAATCTTTGGCCGCCAGGCTCTGGTCCTGCACAAACCTTCGCCGCTCAGCGATATCTCTCTGCTTCTCCGCGATCGACTTCAATCGCTGCAGGGTCGGCTCGTTGGGAAAACTCCCCAGGCCTACCTCACAGATGGTGTAGGCGGAGGAAAAATCTTCCGCCCGCAGCGCACCATGGATCTGGTCCGTCAGATCCAATAGATCCTTACGGCGCTGCTCCTGATCCTGGCCCCGGTTGGCCCATTGCAGCAACTCGCGCACATTCGAGTCGCCGGGATCCAACCGCTCGGCCTTCCGCAATGACTCAATCGCGTCCCCAAACAGGCGTTGGGCAATTCCCTGCCGCGCACTATCCACCAGCCCTTGCACCTGCAGCCTGCGCGATCGCTCCGACAATTCCTTATCGATGATCTCCGCCAGGGCGCGTGCTTCGGCGCTATCGGTATCCAGACGAAGAGCCGCTTCCACGGCCTCTCGTGCCTCGTCGAAGTCGCCGGCATAGAGAGCCGATTCGGCACGGCGGAGCGAGTCGCGGACCGCCTTGCCCAGCGAGATAGCCTTCTGTATCTCTTCCCGCAGCACCACCGAAGCACGGTCAGCCGGATCCAGTTGCAGTGCCTGATCGGCGCAGGCCAGCGCCTCTTCATACTGCTGACCGGCAAGCGCTACCTGCGCCTGGGAACGCATTTGCACAATTTGTGCTGAGCGTTGTTGTTCCTGGATTGCCTTGCGCACTTCCGCCAGCATGCGGTTCGCCTGGTCGTGGTGGCGGTCAAGGCGAAGAATCTCCTGCAAATGGAGCTTCACTCTTTCCAGGTCGCCGCGCTGCATCGAGGCTTCCGCTCGCTGCATGAAATCAGCAGCCATCCCCTGCTTGATCTTCTTTTGGATCTGCAGCAGGTCAAAACCAAGTTCCTCGGCCGTTTGATAGCGGTCGTGGGTCTTCTTGGCCAGCGCTTTGCTGACGCATGCCTGCAGCTCTGGTGGAACTTCGCCTAAATAGGCGGCCAGAGGTGGGGGATCTTCACGCAATATCTTGACGAACACCGCCGCCGGCTCATTCCCCTTGAAGGGCAGCGCATACGTCAGCAGCTCATAGAGCATCACGCCCGCGGAAAAAATATCCGTGCGCGCATCGATGGGGACGGAATTGATCTGCTCTGGCGACAGGTAGGATAAGCTGCCCAGAAGCTGCCCGGCCTGCAGCGTGGAGGTTTCAATTCCTACGACCCTGGCGATGCCGAAATCGACGATCTTCGCTGTGCCATCCCGTAGCAGGATGACGTTTGCCGGCTTGATGTCGCGATGGATAACCTGCGGCTTGCGATCGTGAGCATGCTGCAGCCCATCGCACACCTGCACAAACAATTCCAGTTTGTCGACGATCGGCATGGGGCGCCGTTCGTTAATGACGCGCGACACCGGTTCCCCATCCAGGCACTCCATCACCAGGTAGGGGTTTCCGTCCTGCTCTCCGCTCTCGTACACGGTGACGATATTCCGGTGCTGCAGGCTTGCGGTAGCGCGTAGTTCGCGGTTGAAAAACTGCTCCAGCTGGTGCACCTTGCCGGGGCCGGCATCCGCCCGTTTGAGCATCTTGATGGCGACCGTCCGATTCAGCGCAGCATCATGGGCGCGATAGACGATGCCCATCCCGCCCGAGCCGATCACGTCGATCACGGCGTACTTCCCGATCTTCTCTATCAGAGGATCAGAACTCTTATGCAAACCGCTCTTGGCTACCTCCGCTGGACCCGAGCTGAATTTCAGGATGGCGTTTTGATCCGCAAGGCAAAAAACGCATATATTACGGCGCAGCCGAAATTTTACAAGCAACAATGTTAACGCAAACGTTCCATAGTCCTATCCGCTTTTTCCCTTGAGAGAAGCTCGGGCGTATCCCCCGGATTTCTTCGCCCTCAAAGGGCAAACGAGGTGAGGGCGCGCCGCGGTAGACTCCATCCCCGTCCCCCTCGGTGTAAGGACCGGCATAGGGATAGTGCATCGACAACGATCAGCGTTACACCCGCTGTACATACACAACCCTCTGAATGCAAACCGCTTAGATCGGCTTAGATCGGCGCGTGGATTTACCTGGACGAGGGGCACGGGCGCAGCTCGCTTTTTGAAGGGTACGGGCTCCAGCCCGTACATTCACTACTAGGCCTAGGACGGGCTTTAGCCCCTGAGGGCATCTCTTGTGCTCGCTTAAGCGGCCCTCAGCGGCTGAAGCCGATTCATCTTGACAGCGAAACGTACGGCCTGGAAGGCCGTACCCTTCAAACAGGCCAGCCCGATCGGCCTACCCCGATTCCCCGTTCATGCCAGGAAACTGGGCGAGACCACAGGGCAGGGCAACGTTTACAATCCATTCATCTTATGGTCCCGCCTCCCCCCAAGCAGCGCCCTTCCCCAGACCCCGGGAAGGACGCGCAAAACTCTCCTGAATCCGCGCAACCAAGTCAGGAGGATGGGGTTACAAAGGGTATGGGTACCGTAGCCATTTCGCAGAACGGGTTCCAGGGCGCCCAACCGGGTGCGCAGGTCCATAAGTCCGGAGTCGACTGGGGGCAGCTCTCTGACGCGGAAATCATGATGTGTGTGCGGGAGGGTGACGATTCGGGCTTTAGCATACTGATCGAGAAGTACCGGAAGCAGATTGTTCACTTCATGTTCCGGATGTCTCGTAACCAGGCAGTGGCTGAAGAGTTGGCCCAGGAAGTGTTTCTCCGCGTGTATCGTTCCCGCCAGACCTACCGTGCCGAGGCAAAGTTCAGCACTTGGCTGTATCGGATTGCGACCAACCTGGGAGTGAACAACGCCCGCGATACGAAATATGAGCGCAGCGCGCAGAATGTTTATCTCGATCAGCCAGACCCGGAAACGGGCACCAGTCCTGACGTTGCAGATAGTACGCTCAACGTGGAACAGGAACTGGTACGCGATGAGAGAATGCAGGCGATTCGCAAGCACGTAATGGCGCTGCCCGAACGGCAGCGTAGCGCCGTGCTGATGCACAAGTACCAGGAAATGGATTACAAGGAAATTGGTCAGGTTCTCAAGCTAAGCGAATCCGCGACCAAATCCCTGTTATTCCGGGCTTACCAGACTTTGCGCGAGAACCTGAAGGATTTTGCCTAAAAGGATTGAGGAAGACATGACTTGCCCTGAGACAAAGAACAAATTGGCCGAAGTAGTTTATGAGTCCCGGCCTCTGCCTGAACAGATTCGGAAGCACCTCGCGGAGTGTGCCGGTTGCACCGCCGAACTGGCGGAGATGGAAGCAACCTGGAACCTGCTGGACGAGTGGCAGGCGCCGGAACCCAGCGCCTTCTTTGACGCGAAGCTGTATGCCAAACTGCGGACGGAGCAGGCGAAGGCTCCAGCCAGCTTGTTGGAGCGGGCCAAGGCCTGGTGGCTGTACAGCACCAACCTGCAGATGCGGCCGGTAGCAGCGGGTGCGTTAGCGATGGTGCTGGCGGTGGGCGCCGGGACTTTTGCTCTGCTTGACCACCAGGCAGTGCCGGCGGCGCAAACCTCAGCCACGGTACGCGACCTGCAGTCTTATGATGGGAACGCGCAACTCTTCCAGCAGTTGAATGCCCTGGATGGGGACGAGGATAACGCGAGCGGCGCTTCCAACTAACCGTCGGGACGCGAACAGACAGGGGAAAATCGAATCACGTGCCGATGGGCACAAAAAACCGGGAAACGAGGCGCCCGAATACGACGGTCGACGTAACCGCTTCGGAGGGCACCAACATGGCAATCCGCTACGAGCTCGAGTACAAACCCCAGCGGGGGAAGCTCGCTCGTAGTGTCTTTGCCGCCTTGCTACTGATACTTCTCTTAGGGCCTGCTTCCCTTTCCTGCTACGCGCGGCCGGCGCAGCAGGCTCCGCGCCCGCGATATGAAAACAACCAGCAGCCCCACCTTGGCGCCTGGCTGGCGCGGCATGGAAACCTGACCCCCCAGCAGCAGGAAAGGGCTCTGCAGACCGAGCCGGGCTTCAACCGCCTGCCGCCCGAGACCCAGCAAAAGCTGATGAACCGGCTGCAGCAGCTCAACCGCATGCCTCCCAATCAGCGCCAGCGCACCATGGACCGCATAGAGGCCCTGGAGCACCTTTCCCCACAGATGCGCCAGCAGGTGCGGGCCTCGGTGGAGCAGTTTCACGCCCTCCCCGAGGACCGGCAGCGACTGGTCAAGAAGGCCTTTCGCGATCTGCGCGAATACCCGCCCGAACAGCGTCAGTCGCTGATGAACTCTGGCCAGTTCCAGGCCCAGTTCACGTCGCAGGAGCGCAACATCCTGGGCAACATTCTTGCCGTGGAACCGTACCAGCCCGTGCCCAGGTCGGGCCTGGATAACAACGGGCTCCAGTACGGTCACTAGCAAAGGTCAATACCTAGTAAAGGCGCAATCAGTCCGGCCTTCTTTTGAACCCGGTCGACTGGCTGGGATTGCGCCCAGCCAGGGTTCGAACGGTCTTGCAAAAATGTGCGAATTAAGCGAACTAAGCGAACTAAGTCGGTCTGCAGGTCGTCCGCGAAGGAAAACGGGATGATGGCACTTTCCGCGGCGTCGGGCCCATAAGCAGCCCCCAGCTTAACTAACCACCTGATAGACCAGCGGCTCCAGGGCAGGCCTCTGCGCGCTTAAAGTAAAGCACCGGATCAGGGTTGCGGCGACCGATGGCAGCCGCCCCTCGTCCTCGACATACACAGTAAAAACGGTATCGCCCGCGGCAACCCAATCGCCCACCTTCTTGTGAGTCTCAACCCCGGCGTGTGCAGACACAGCCTCCCCGGGCACCGTTCTGCCCGCTCCCGAGCGTTGCACCGCCCACCCCACCTGGTCGCAATCGACGCTGGCCAGAAAGCCCGTGGATAAGGACTTCACCGCGTGCTGATGAGCGGGCTGGTGCAGCCATTGCGGGCTTTCGAACCAGCCCAGGTCGCCCCCCTGAGCGGTAATCATGCAGCCGAATTTCTTCAGCGGAAGGCCGCCGATCAACAGGTCCTCCGCCAACTGGATTCCCTCTTCCGGGGAAGGCGCCTTGTCACCCAGATAAAGCATCCACCCCGCGAGTTCGAGCGAAAGCCGGCGCAGGTCTTCGGTCAGTGGGTGGCGCTGGTTGCGCAGCACTTCCACAGATTCGACGATCTCGGCCGCGTTCCCCGACATGCGGCCCAGCGGCTGGCTCATGTTGGTGATGAGCGCGGCGGTTCTGGTGCCGGCGCGGTTTCCCGTGGCGACCATCAGTTCCGCCAGGTGAGTGGCCTCGGATTTCTCCTTGAGGAACGCCCCCGAGCCGGTCTTCACGTCCAGCACCAGCGCATCCAGGCCGGCGGCGAGCTTTTTGCTCATGATCGAGGCGCAGATCAAAAACGGGCTCTCGACCGTGCCGGTGCGGTCGCGCAGGGAATAGAGCGTGCGGTCCGCCGGCACCAGCCATTCCGTCTGGCTGACGATGGTCAGGCCGCAGGCCTTCAGGACGGCGAGCATCTCCTCTTCCTGGAGATGCGTTCGATAGCCTGGGATGCTTTCCAGTTTGTCGAGGGTTCCGCCGGTGTGTCCCAGGGCGCGGCCCGAAATCATGGGCACGGAGAGGCCGGCGGCAGCCACGATGGGCGCCACCAGAAAGGAGGTTTTGTCGCCGACTCCGCCGGTGGAATGCTTATCCACCTTCGCGCCGGGAATGCTGGTGAAGCGGAGCACTCGGCCGGAGTCGCGCATGTGGGTGGTGAGGCTATGCAGTTCTTCGGGGCTGAGCCCGCGCCAGACGACGGCCATGAGCCAGGCGGCCAGTTGGTACTCGGGTATGGAATTCGTCGCTGCCCCCGCGACCAGGTACGCCATTTCGGCATCAGTCAAACCTTCGCCGTCGCGCTTCTTACGAATCAGATCAACCACGTGCATGTATCAGGCTCCCCTTGCAGCCATGGTAATAGCACTGAGGCGGGATCGCGTCTGCATCGGAAACCATGGTGGTGGCGGGGTGTGCCATTACCATCTGCTATTACCACAAGTCGGTGGCTTATTACTCAAGACTTGTGGCGAATTTCTATAGAAGAAGTATTCTCTTTTCAAGCGGCGATTATCCAAGAACGCTTTCATCGATTCTTTCGGGGGAGGGACTCGATGAAAGGGAACAAGGGTAATCGCCGTTAGT
>JBAVQC010000335.1:0-20726 GCA_049693715.1 Acidobacteriaceae bacterium
GCCCATGGAGGTGCGGACAGCGGGGCGCGCCTGTCGGATCATCTGCTGGAAAAAGACCTGGTGCTCAACCTTTCGGTACGCTTGCGCTCGATGTTGAGTGCGCATGGCATTTCGGTGGTCACCACGCGGGAGTCGGATAGCGCGATCACGGCGTTGAACCGCGCCGAAACAGCAAACCACGTGGGGGCGGCGGCCTGCATTACCCTGCATGCCACCACCAGCGGCAGCGGAATTCATCTCTTCACCGCATCGCTGACACCTATTCCCGTGACCCGCTTTCTCCCCTGGGAGACTGCCCAGGGCGCCTATGCTGAGCAAAGCTTGAAACTCTCGTCGGAATTCGATTCGGCGATGACCCACGCCGAGATCCCCGTCACCCTGGGACGCACGGCTTTGCGGCCCCTGGACAGCTTGACCTGCCCGGCGGTGGTGGTGGAGATATCCCCGCTCAGCGGCAAGACTCACGTGACGGCGCTCTCCGACCCGGGATACCAGGACCGAATTGTGGCGGCGTTGGCCGCGGCGATCGAGCAGTGGCAGCGCGACTGGAGGCAGCAACCGTGATCTCCCGTGGACAGCGCATTTTGTTCTGGACGCTCCTGATCAGCTCAGTGCTGATGGCGGTGGTACTGCTGCGCATGCGGGAGCGGGCGATGGACCGGCTGCTTGCCTCAGCAGAGACGATGCCGCTCAATCCTCCCGCGGACAGACCGGTGCAGAGTGTAACCATGATGATGGCCGATGACATGGACGGCTCGGTGCAGCCGGCAAACCAGAATATTGCGCTGCCGGTAGACGCCAACGCGCGAGCGCATGTGATTCTGCAGCACCTGATCACGAATTATGCGCGGCCCAATTCCAAACATCCGATTGCCGCCAACAAGGGGGTCAACGAAATATTCTTTATGACCCTGCCGCTGGAGCCAAACCAGGTTGTGCCGGGTACTGTTGCGGTGATTGATCTGAGCACCTCGTTTGTGGATGCTCACCCTTCCGGCATCGAGCCGGAGACGCTCACGCTGCTGTCGATCATCGGTACGCTCCACGCCAACTTTCCGCAGATCTCGCAGGTTCGATTTCTAGTCGATGGACAACAACGCGACACCCTCGCCGGCCATGCCGATCTCACGCGCGTATACCTGGCTTCCGATGCTCCTGGAGTAAAACATCTGTGAGTGGCAGCCGCCTGAAGATAGGCGTTTTCGATTCCGGGTTTGGCGGCCTTACGGTGCTGCGCGCATTGTTGCCGTTGCTTCCGGGAGCGGAGTTTCTGTACCTGGGAGATACGGCGCGCCTACCGTATGGATCAAAGTCGCGGGCGACCATTGTGCGTTATGCGTTGTCGAGCACCCGCTTTCTGCTCGACCAGGGCGCGGATTTTCTGGTGATCGCCTGCAACACCGCGACTGCCCTCGCGCTCGAAGAGATTAAAGCTTCGACGGTGGTGCCGGTTTTAGGGGTAATTGAAACCGGGGCCAATGAGGCAGCCAACTGGTCGAAAACGCGAGAGATCCTGGTCATCGGCACCGACGCCACGATCGCCAGCCACGCCTATGCTGCTGCTTGCAGGGAGCGCGGGCTGCGGGCTTTGGAAAAGGCCTGTCCGCTGCTGGTGCCCCTGGTCGAAGAAGGATGGGTAGATCACCCGGTCACCGCCGAGGTAATAAGAATTTATCTCACCGAATTGCTGGAACTGGCGCAGGAGGAAGCGCTCGATCCGGACACGCTGGTGTTGGGCTGTACGCATTACCCGCTGCTGCGGCCGATGATGGAAGCGGCGGTCGCTCCTGCCATCAAGGTCATCGATTCGGCCGAGGCGACAGCGAGCCAGGCAGCGCGGTTGCTGGCCGGCCATCGGGGGCTCTACGGAGCGAGGGTGGGGGCGGGACGATGCCGCTTCTTCGCTACCGATTCCGTGGCCAAATTCCGCCGCCTGGGCGCACGGTTTTTAGGTAGCGCGATCGACGAGGTCGAACTCGTGGACCTGGGTGGCTGATATATCCTTGCAACGACAGGATAGGAGCAAGAGGGAATGGTGGATTTGAAGGGTCAGACGGCAGTGGTATTCGGCCTGGCAAACAAGCGCAGTATCGCGTGGGCGATTGCCCAGAAGCTTTCCGCAGCCGGAGCACAGATTGCTATCTGCTACCAAAATGAACGTCTGCGCGTGGAAGCGGAAGCACTGGCTGGGGAGTTGCCGGATGCAGGTACGTTTGAATGCGATGTCTCGAGTGATGAGCAGATCGACGCGGTGTTTGCAAAACTGAAGGATAGGTATGGCAAGCTGCACATTCTGGTGCACTCGGTTGCGTTTGCCCCGGCGGACGCGTTGCAGAATGATTTTGTGTTGACGAGCCGCGACGCTTTTCGGGTGGCGCATGAGATCAGCGTGTATTCCCTGATCGCACTCAGCCGGGCCGCCGCACCGTTGATGACGGATGGGGGCAGCATCATGACTATGACCTACTACGGATCGCAGAAAGTGGTGCCGCGCTACAACGTGATGGGTGTAGCGAAGGCGGCGCTGGAGGCAACAGTGCGGTATCTGGCTGCGGATCTGGGTGGCCAGAAGATTCGGGTCAATGCGATTTCCGCTGGACCGATCAAGACGCTGGCGGCGCGCGGGATTGGCGGGCTGGGAGAGATGTTGAAGGTGCACGCAGAACGGTCTCCGTTAAGGCGCAACGTAGAGCCCGCTGAAGTAGGTAAAGCGGCCCTTTTCCTGGCTTCCGATTTGTCTTCCGGGGTGAGTGGCGAAGTGCTTTATGTGGATTGCGGGTACAACGTGGTGGCGTTCGCCAGCTCAGAGTTGGAGCATATGCGAGGCTAGGCGAAAAACATTTCCAGGAAAGGTTTGGATGGACGGTTGTTACTGGCTTACCCAGGGTTCGGCTGATTCGTCAGGATTTCTTCCCGAAGATTTTTGAGCACCGCCAACGATCGTTGCACGCCAACCTCTCCGCTCAGAATCGGATCTTCATTCTCGATACTGAGCATCCCGTTGTATCCAACCTCCATATAGGCGTTCACAATGTCCTTCCACACGCTCGCTCCGTGACCATAACCTACGGCGCGGAAAAATTCCGATGCCTCATGGTCATCCTTCTTCCCAAAGTTGAGGACCCCAAACCGATCCACATTCTCAGGAAAAAACGCCGTGTCTTTCATATGCGCGTGGTAAATCGCACCCTGCCTGCCGAGAAAACGAATAACCTCCACCGGATTGCATTGCTGCCAAAAAAGATGGCTCAGATCACAATTGGCGCCGATCTCCTCACCCGCCGCCTCCCGCAGACGCAACAACGTGCGCGGGTTATACACAACGAAGTTAGGGTGCATCTCAAGCGCAATGCGATGCACTCCGTGTTCACGAGCAAACTTCGCCGTCTCCCTCCAATAAGGAATCACGCGCTCCGTCCATTGCCACTTGAGAGCCTCGCCGTGTTCAGGCGGCCAGTCATACACCACCCAGTTCGGCACCGTGTCGGACGGCGAACCTCCCGGACAACCCGAAAAACCCACAACCGTGGGGATATCCAGCATGCCGGCAAGTTGAAGCGTCTGACGAAACTGCTCCGTAGCCTCACGCGCCTTGGATGCATCGGGATACAGAGCGTTGTTGTGGCAGCTCAGGGTCATGACAGGAATACCCCGGTCGTCAAACTTCTTCTTCCAGGCGCGCGCCTTGGCCGGATCGGCTAGCAATTCGGGGCGAGGACAATGCGGCGAGCCATTCGGACCGGCCGCGCCGACCTCGACCGCCTCAATGCCCATGCTGGCGAACCTGTCCAGCATCTCGTCCAGAGAGAGCTTGTTAAACGGCGGATCAAACACTCCGATGGGCAAGCTTTTCTTAGGAGCAGAGGCCCTGTCCTGCACTGCGGCCGCTACAGGCGCGGGTACGGAGAGGGGAGCCGAGGCTAAGGCAGCCGCGGTAGTACCGAGAAATTGCCGACGATTCATGAAAGGCTCCAGAACACTCAAGGGTTAACGACGATTAGTACGTCGCGCGGCCGCCACTAGCGTCGTAGCATTGCGCGGTCACAAACGAGCACTCGTTGCTGCACAGGAAATGAACCACGCAGGCGATCTCCTCGGGCTTGGCCGTGCGTCGCATGGGAATGCGGTCCGTCATGTAAGCCACCTGCTCCGGGGTCAACTGATCCAGCATCTGCGTCTGCACCACCGCGGGAGATACGGCGTTCACGCAAATGCCTTCCGTAGCCACTTCTTTTCCCAGCGCCTTGGTGAGGCCGATAACCCCGGCTTTGGTAGCGGAGTAGGGCGTCATGCGCGGATTCCCTTCCTTGCCCGCAATCGACGCCACATTCACGATGCGGCCATAGGATCGCTTGCGCATGTGCGGGATGACCGCCCGGCAAAAATTGAATACGCCGGTCAGGTTGATGGCGATGTTGCGCTGCCAATCCTCATCTGTTTGATCCCAGATATAGGCCGCAGGTCCGGCGATGCCGGCGTTGTTCACCAGAATGTCGATCTGGCCGGTTTGCTGCAACACCTTATCGACCGCTTTCCCAACCGAGGCTGCATCGGCGACATCTGCCTGGAGCGCGAATGCTCCATTGGGCAGGGCCGCAGCCGCCTGCTGCGCTCCCGCCAAGTTGAGATCAACGACCGCGACCGTGGCTCCTGCGCCGGCCAGCCGAATGGCAATGGCTTGCCCAATCCCGGTCGCGGCGCCGGTGACAATGGCGGTTCTTCCCGCGAGGCCGAACATATACCCAATGCCATGGCTGCTGTCTGTCATGTCTCCTCGTCCCCGCACTGCCGGGGGATTATAAACGAAATGAAATGAATTCCGTTTTTACGTTCGACAGCGTAGGTTTTGCGTTATCGACCGCGGTCAGCAAAGTTTCCGCATCCGATTCACCCCAGGTTAACGTGGCTGTCGAAAACTGTTGGGAAGGCAGTTTACTCATGCGCTGACCCGCCGTAGTCTGCTACACCAATCCAGAGAGCACATCATCGAATGAAAAAATCCGTATGGGCCATTGTTGTCGTCGTTTTTCTTGCACCCTGGAGCGCACACGCCCAAAGCACATGCCCACGCCCGGAGCCTGGCAGCGTGGTCAAAGAACCCGTGGACCTGCGCAGCCAGGACGGGGTTCTTGAGGCGCAATTGACGGCGAGGAACGTGGCCCAGGCCGACGGAACGATTCGATATTGCTACACTGATGCAGCGGGCCACGAATCGCCGAATCTGCGGGTTCATCCCGGCGACCTGGTCATTCTTCATCTGGTCAACAAGCTCACGGATAAAGGCCACGGAAGCGGCGGGTCGATGCCGGCGCACGCACATGCTCAGTCTGCCACGAATCCCTGCACTAGTGGACTGATGAGCCCGCTGTCGACCAATCTCCACTTTCACGGTCTGACCATTCCGCCGGTCTGCCATCAGGATGATGTGTTGAAGACATCCATCCAGCCAGGCGATGCACCCTTCGAGTATCGCTTTAAGGTTCCAGAGAACGAGCCACCGGGTCTCTATTGGTATCACCCTCATATTCACGGATTCAGCAAAGAGCAACTCCTCGGTGGAGCCTCCGGCGCATTGATCGTAGAAGGAATCGAGCGCGCCAAGAAGGCTGCGGCCGGTTTGCCGGAGCGGGTATTTATTATCCGCGACCAGGACCTGATCAATCCCCATGCTCCTCCGTCGAAATCCGAACCGGTGGTACCGAAAAATCTGATCGATCGCGACGGAGACACGGCCAACAACGGCACCGGCTTCGGTACACCGGCGAAGGATCTCTCCATCAACTACGTACCCGTTCCCTACCCCGACTACCCTCCGGCAACCATCGAGATGAAGCCTGGAGAAAGACAGTTGTGGAGGGTGTTGAATGCTTCCGCGATCACGTACCTCAATTTGTCGGTTCTGTTTAACCGTAAACCGCAGCCACTGGGTCTGATCGCCCTGGATGGCGTACCGATGAACCTCAATGATTCTCTGAAAGATTCGGTAGACACCCAGAACCATATTGCTCTGCCGCCAGGCGCCCGGGTGGAATTTATTGTGGATGGTCCGGCGCAAGGTGTAACCGGCTTGTTCGTCACCAGAACTGTGGATACGGGTCCAGGCGGAGAAAATGACACCAACCGGCTGCTGGCCAAGATTGCCGTGTCTCCGGATGCACCGGAATCGGGCGCAAAGTTAGAGAGCTCTCCCGTTCCTCTTCCCCCTCCGAGCGAAGCGTGGCTCGGAAGTGTAGCTCCGGTGCTTGTACGCCGCTTGTATTTTTCCGAGAAGTTAACCGATCCCAACGATGCCACGAGCGCGGTGGAATTTTACCTCACGCTGGACGGGCAAGAACCAAAGATGTTCGACATGAGTTCGGACATCCCGAATATCGTTGCCAAACAAGGAACGGTGGAAGACTGGATTATCGAGAACCGTTCGCGAGAGCTGCACGCCTTTCACATTCACCAGCTGCACTTTCTACTGCTCGAATATGCGGGCCGAGAAGTGAATGAAGACTTTTTGCGCGATACGGTGAACGTGCCGTACTACGATGGCCGCTCGCTTGCATATCCGCGCGTTCGCGTGCGCATGGATTTCCGTGACCCGAATATCGTGGGCACATTTGTCTATCACTGCCACCTTCTCGAACACGAGGACAAGGGCATGATGGGTTCCATCCGCGTGGATCCCGCATCGCCAGCCTCGCCGGAGAATAGAGCGGGAGTTCCATGCGATGCACACAACCCCAAAGCACAATGTAAGGAATTCCGTGCTAGCAAAAATTAGTTAGCATTAATTACTCGATTGAAAAATTGTTGTGTTGTTTTCAACACCCGAAACTTTATTCACCGCGTGTTCACTGTATAAAGATGCAACGTTAATTTAGCGCAGCTATTCCTCGGAACGGGTTGAGGCCGCAAGCTCCGACTCAGGAGGAAGTAATGACTGCAAAGAAAATCACGTCTACCGCCGTGAAGGCTGTACAGACGGGACTGATAAGTACCATGATCTTCCAACTGGCCTTTGGCAGCGCATTCGCTGTCGGTCAGACAGAAACCGCAGTATCCCGTGACAACGCCACGACGACGCCGATCAAACATGTCATCGTCATCATCGGTGAAAACCGTAGCTTCGATCACGTTTTCGCAACCTATGTACCCCAGAATGGCCAGACGGTCTTCAATCTTCTTTCTCAGGGAATCATCAATGCGGACGGCACGCCCGGCCCGAATTTCCCATTAGCAGAACAGAAGAATGCCAACAATTCGTCGCCCGACGACTTCATGCTGACCCCGCCGACGAGTGCCTACCCCGTGCTTCCGGCGCCGCTCAACGGCGGACCTCTCACGTCATACGTGAAGAATGACGATCTCAGTGTTGCGAAGAAGTCTGAGAACGGGCTTCCCGCCGACTATTACGCTTATCTGGTGACCGGCGGCTCAGGCCTGTCAGGGAAAGTTCCCGATACACGCATCAAGAACGTGAGCGCACTTCCTCCCGGACCATTTCAGCTGACCAACGAAGCGACGTTTACCTACAACGCTTACGCGGCCAGCCCGGTGCACCGTTTCTACCAGATGTGGCAGCAACTGGATTGCAGCGTCGCTCACGCCACCGCCACCAATCCTTCCGGCTGCGACGGAGCGCTGTTTCCGTTCGTTGAAACGACCGTAGGCGCGGGCACAAACGGACTCAAACAAGCGGCTACCTTCAGCACCAACTATGCGCCCAACGCCACGACCACTGGCGAGGGTTCCACGGCCATGGGTTTCTATAACGTTCAGAACGGCGACGCTCCTTACTTTAAGTACCTGGCCGATACTTATTCGATGAGCGACAACTTCCACCAGTCAGTAGACGGTGGAACCGGCGCCAACCACATCATGTTTGGCCATGGCGACGCGATCTGGTTCAGCGACGGCAAAGGCAATGCATTGGAGCCACCTCACAATGTTACGGTTGCCGCGGGCACGCCCAATGCCGGTATTGTGGACGAGGTTGAGAACCCGAATCCGCAGGCCGGCACCAATAACTGGTATACGGAAGACGGTTATGGCGGCGGCTCCTTCGGCGCAGCCTCCTTTGGCGGCGGCTCTTATTCCAACTGCGCCGATGCCAACCAACCTGGTGTCGCACCGATCCTGAATTATCTGAAGTCACTTCCGACGCCCATCGATCCAAGGTGCCAAGCCGGCCACTACTACCTGCTCAACAACTACAACCCCGGATACTTCGGCAACGGCAACAACGCTTTTACCGACACCAATTCCAACAACACCGTGTTCACGGTTCCGCCGTCCTCGACGCCGAGCATCGGAGACGACATGCTCGCCAATAATGTTTCCTGGAAATATTATGGCGACCAGTGGAACAACTACGTACCCGACCCGTACCAGCTCAACTACGCCGCCATAGGCAAGGCTACCGATGAGTATTGCAACATTTGCAACCCTTTCCAGTACGACACTTCCATCATGAGCAACGCCGCGATTCGCACTGCCCACATTCAGGACACGGCGAATCTCTACAGCGACATCAAGAATGGAACCCTACCGGCAGTCTCGATCGTCAAGCCGAGTGGCCTGGTGGACGGACACCCGTCTTCCTCCAAGCTCAACTTGTTTGAAGGCTTCACCAAGAAAATCATCAATGAAGTCAAGGCCAATTCGGCTCTGTGGAAAGATACCGCGATCTTCATCACCTTCGATGAGGGCGGCGGCTACTACGACTCCGGATACGTTCAACCAGTCGACTTCTTTGGCGACGGCACCCGTATCCCGCTCATCGTTGTCTCTCCCTACGCCAAGGGTGGCCGCATCATTCATGATTATTCGGACCATGTTTCGCTGCTGAAGTTTATCGAAGCAAACTGGGCTCTTCCCACAGTCACCGCGCGCAGCCGGGACAACTTCCCCAACCCGGTTGCCACTGCGGATAGCCCTTATGTCCCGACCAATAGTCCAGCCCTCGATGATCTGATGAGTATGTTTACCTTTCCCGTTAATTAGTTTTCCTGAATAGCAATCACTGTTGCCGGAGTTGGCTTGCCAACTCCGGTTTTTTTTTGTTCGTAGATAAACACTTTGTGGACCACAGACCGCCAGGCTGTCACAAACATTTCCAGGAAAGGTAGCAGCGAAAAAGGGAGAGCGGTAACCCGGGGCCTGCGGGACCGGGACGGGCGCACCGCAGGTCCCTCGGCTCCCCCGCATTTCCTGTCGAGAATTGCGGCTTCGGTCAACTACATGTGGTTCTCTTTAGAGAGAACCACATCTGGAGTTTCTACATTCCAGAGAGCGTGGAAGCATCCAAATATACGAAATGGGCGGGTTTTCTGGAGCCACCGCTCTGGTGGAACAGGCTTTGCCCCTGAGGGCTGCTAAGGGAGAGGGAAAGATGCCCTCAGGGGCTAAAGCCCTCATCCATCCGATTCTTTATGGCCCGACTAAAAGTCGTGCCCTGGTACAAAGCACACGGGCTTTCAGCCCGTACATAAATCCGCAGAATGATTCGGCCACAAGGATCGCAACGTTCATGCCGGCCATAAATCCCGGGCTACCCTGAAGACGGCATCCGCGGCCTGTGAAGCCGCTACTCGTCGTCAGCGTGTACGTGCTTATGGGCCGCGGCAATGACTTTTTCCGCTGCCGCCGAGGGGACCACGTCGTAACGGGCCATTTCCATGTGGAAACTGCCCAGTCCCTGCGTCAGGGAGGTCAGCGTGGCGCCATAAGTGAGCATTTCCGCCATGGGAACTTCCGCCCGGATGATGGTAGTGCCGCGGCCGGCGTCCATTCCCTGGACACGGCCGCGCCGCCCGGTCAGGTCGCCCATAAGAACGCCGGTGAAACCCTCAGGCGCTTCAATCTCCACCCGCATCAGCGGCTCCAACAGAACCGGCCTCGACTGCTCCATGCAGTTGCGGAAAGCCCGCCGCCCGGCCAATCGGAACGAAAGCTCATTGGAGTCCACGTCGTGGTAGCTACCGTCGTACAGGACAGCACGGAAGTCGACCATAGGAAAGCCGGCCAGCCAGCCTTGTGCGGCCGCTTCCTGAATCCCCTTCTCCACCGCCGGGATAAATGTCCGGGGAATTGACCCACCGAAGATCTCGTTGACGAACTCGAAACCTGAACCCACCGGCAGCGGCTCCAGGCGCACCCAGCAATCGCCGAACTGTCCATGACCTCCGCTTTGTTTCTTGTGCCTGCCCTGGGCGTCGGCGCGGGCGCGAATTGTCTCCCGGTACGGCACCTTGGGCGCCTTGAGCGTCACTTCGGTGTGGTAGCGGCGGCGCAGCTTCTGCACCACGGACTCAATGTGGGGTTGCCCCGAGCCCGCCAGCAGGAATTCATGGGTCGCATCGTCGCGATAGAAGCGAACCATCAGGTCCTCCTCCATCAGCTTGTGCACCGCCGGCGCCAGCTTGTCCTCGTCGGCCCGAGTCTTCGGCTCGATGGCATAGGTGACAGCAGGCTCCGGCATGGTCACCGGGTCGAAGTAGATCTCGTGGCCGGCATCCCCCAGGGTGTCGCCGGTGAAGGTCTCGCGCAGCTTGGCGACTGCCCCTATATCACCGGCATGCAACTCGGCAATGGGCGTTGCCGTACGTCCTTGCATGACCGTCAGGTGAGCCAGACGCTCCGTGCTTCGATGGGTGTAGTTGTTGATCGTGGCGTCGCTTTTGACGATTCCGGAAAATACCTTGAAAAATGAAATCCTTCCCGCGAAGGGATCGGACATGGTCTTGAACACATACAACGCCAACGGCTCACGATCATCCACCTTGCGCAAGACCATTTCTCCCAGCGAATCGGGGCTGGAGAGAGAGCCGTCCCGGTTGTGGATGGTCTCGCCTGCTCCGTCCTGCTTGGCCCGGCGGGCGGTTTCCAGTCCTCCTCTGGCAGCCACCGGAACCCGCTCCACCGGCGCTGGCGTGTACACCTGAAGAAAATCCAGCAGGCGGTCGCTGCCCACGTTTCTCAGACCGCTCGCAAAGAGCACGGGGAAGATACGGTCCTCGCGGATGGCCTCGTGCAGGGCAACAATCAAGTGCTCCTTGGGGATGGTTCCTTCGCGGAAAAATTCTTCCATTAACTCGTCTTTGCCTTCGGCTACCAGCTCCACCAGAGCCTGGTGGGCAGCGGTAGCCTCTTCGCGCACGCGCACCGGGATCTCGGAGAGACGCCCGCAGCCGCTGCCGTCGGTTTCGTATACGAAGGCTTCCATGGTGACCAGGTCCACCACTCCGCGAAAGGAGGGGTTTTGTCCATTGCCTTCGATAATCGGCAGTTGTATCGGAACCACCTGCCTGCCAAATGCCTCGGTGAGCGCAGTAATGGTACGTTCCCGATCAGCGCGGGGATGATCCATCTGGTTGACCACGATGGCCCGCGGCAGGTTGAACTCTTCGCCGAACTTCCACACCCGCCGGGTCATGGCTTCTACGCCGCACGCCGCGTTCACCACCAGCAACGCTGCTTCTACCGGCAACAGAGCCGCGCGCGCCTCGTGCACGAACATGGGAAAGCCCGGCGTATCGAGAAAATTGATCTTTACGTTGTGCCACTCGGCGAATGCCAGCGCATTCTGCATGGTCGTGCGGCGCGCAACATCCTCCTCGTCATAGGCGGTCACGGCACTGCCGTCATCCACCCGGCCCAGCCTCTCGGTCATTTTGGCGGCCTGCAGCATCGCGGAGACCAAGGTGGTCTTCCCGCAATGCGCGTGACCCACCAGAGCGACATTGCGAATGTCCTGTCCTTGATAGGCTTTCAATGAACGATTCATCCGGGGTATCTCCAGTTACGATCCGAACGCGCCACGAAGTTCGTAGCGGAAGGCCATAGGTCTGCGAATCACAGGAGAAATACAGCGCAGACTCGATTTTCGATGCATACGAGCGGCCTGCTTCGTTTGCGGGAACCGAGTGTAGCACACGGCTCCTGCTTTGTACCTTGATCGACCCGCTGATCGATTTATTGTCGATCGAGGTCCTCGCGCTGCCGGCGCAGATTCCAGACAAAGATCCCAATCCGCAACAACAGGATGACTAACAGGGCCACAGCCAGGGCTGCTGACTGCCCATGGACCCCGCGGCGCAACAGGAAACCCAACGCGATCAGGACAGCAATCACGAACACCGCGAACGTTAGCCACTCCGCCCGTTTCTTCATATCATTTCCTTATACGCGACAGTCGCACGTAGATCACGATGGCCAGCCCGGCAAAAACGCCCATAGCGATCATGGAGCTTAGCTGAAAGCGGAAGAGCACAGCGCCGGCGGCGGGTGGATGCGTTCCCGGTAGCAGGGCTTCCAGCAGAACAAAGACGCCAAAGCCAACCACGCCCCCTCCCACCAGGCTGAGTACGATCTTAAGCGTCGCCTGTTGCATCCCACCGGAAGCCTGCATCATACCAGCCGCCAACCCGTTACAATTCATAGCAGTGAAGGTCAAAGGAATGATGCAGACTATCCCCTCAGCTCCGGCTACGAATTTCGAAGCCCACCCGAAGCGGCTCTCCCTGGCGGCGTTCCTGCTGCTCAGCGCGCTCACTGCGCGGTTTGCCGGCGCGCAGGCGACCACCGTCCATGATCCCGCGGCACTCAAGCCACCGCCGGGCTCGAAGGTGGCAATCGTTGAATTTGAAGACATGGAATGTCCTGACTGCGCCCGCGCGAACCCTCTGCTCAAGGACGCTGCGGCTCAGTACCATATTCCCTGGGTGCGTCATGATTTTCCGTTGCCGTTTCACGCCTGGAGTTTTGATGCAGCGGTCTATGCGCGGTGGTTCGACACAAAATCGAAAAAGATTGGCGATGATTTTCGCGATGCGGTCTTCGCCGACCAGCTGTTGATTGATGCGGCGGGTGAAACTTCTCCGGAGACGCCTGCAGGTCCCACGACAGCCGCGTCGGCTGCCATCCACAACTTCGCCGAAAAATTCGCCCAGCAACACGGCCTGGCCTTGCCCTTTGTCGTTGACCCGCAAAAGAAGCTGGCAGCGGACGTCCAGGCGGATCTCGATCTTGGGAAGCGCATCGGCATAGAGCATACGCCGACCATCTGGGTCGTCACCAGCAAAACGAATGGAGTGCCTTTTGTCGAAGTGATCGACCGGCAGCGCCTCTTCCAGATCATTGACCAGGCACTAGCCGACACCAAGGGTCAGGCCGCACCGGCGCACCGTGGTACAGGCCAGTAGAAGCATCCTTTCCAGGTTGGGTCCGCGGAACTGAGTGACAAAGGGAGAGTGGTAACCCGGGGCCCGCGAGACTGGCGCACCACAGGTCCCTTCTATCTAGATACAAGGGATCTGCAGTTCACTCAACCTTTAACCCTTGCCCAACGCTAAGTCCGGATCTTGACCAGCTGGCTTGGCGTGGTTTGCTGTGTCTGGGGCGACCGCCAATGGTCGATATACGAAATCTGGTGTACGCACGACACAGTGCAATGCGGAGCGCAGCTCTTCTCCGTCAAATATTCCCGCTTCAAATCAGCTTTGGTGTATTGCGCCAGCGGAACACCGGGATACCCGCGTTGTTGCGAGCAATAATGCACTAGCCCGTCTTCGCACACATACAGGAAACGTGACCCGGCTCGGCACCGCCAGTCGTTCGGCTCCGCATTGGCAATCGCCTCCTGAAACTTGTTGAAGCGCGAATAGTTCTTCTTGGCCATGCCGGCCATCTGGTAGTAGACCCGCCGTTCCTCATCCTTCAAGGCCTTCAGCTGACCTTCTCCATCATGAATAATCCCGATGGTAGAGGTAAACCCAAGCTGCAAAGCCCGTTTTCCAATAACCAGCGCGTCTTGAGGATTCCTGATACCCCCACCGACCACGGAGTTGATATTCACGTGAAACTCGGCGTACCGGGACAGAAATTCCAGCTTCTTATCCAGGACCTTGAGGCTCTTTTTGGAAATCTCATCCGGCTCGATGTTATCGATCGAGATCTGCATGTGATCAAGACCGGCGCGGTTTAGCCGTTCGATCCGTTCCGGCATCAGCAGGTATCCGTTGGTGATCATGCCGGCTACCCGCCCGTGGTGGCGGATGCGGGCGATGATGCCGTCCATTTCGGGATGAGTAAGGGGCTCACCCCCGGAGATGGTAATGATGCTCGCCCCCAGCGCTGCCAGGTGGTCAATACGGCGCACCATCTCCTCCAACGGCACCGGCTTGGACACCTTGTCGTATTCGTTGCAATAAGCACAGGAGAGATTGCAGAAGCGCATGGGCACAATTTGCGCCATGACCACATGCCTGGTGGAAGCTAAGGCATGCCCCACCACCGCCAGCTCGCGCACTTTGCGCGTCGCCGTCTTGGCCCGGCCTTTCCAGGTGTGCTTCTTAAGACGTTCCTTCGGCTGCATCTCCTTGTATTCAATCACAGGGATTCAGGAGGCGCGAGTAACCAGAGAGGAATGGGGCGAATCTTAACCTGAGCTGCAGCCCAGGGCATGTGGACGACGCCTACTTGTTTTTCAGTTTGCCGGCGCTCATGGTAAGGACCTGTTCCTGCTTGTTGCGCATGACGGTCACCTGCACCAAATGCCCGCGATGGTTGCGAATGGCCTTGACCCAGTCGCGATTGCTGGCCATCTGCTGCGACTCTACTTTCACCACCACATCCCCGGCTTTCAGGCCCGCCCGTGACGCCGGGCTTTGGTAATCGACGTTCTCAACCAGCAATCCGGTACCGCTGCTCACCCCGAAATAGTCGGCCAGCTGCGTCCGCACCGGGTTCAATTCCGCGCCCACATAAAGGCCCTTGGGCAACACCGTATCCAGGATCCCTGTCACCGCCGTGCTGGGCGCCCCTACGAAGGTTTGGGAGAACCCGGATCTTGCCGGCCGCGCTGGTTCTGGAACAGTCTTATGTTGCGACCAGGCTTTGTGTTCGAGCTCCTCCCGGTCGCAAAGTTGCACACTGATGGTCAGCGGGGCGCCATCGCGGTTGACCAGAAAGCTGACGGTGCGCCCCGAGGGCATATCCAACAGCCGATGTTTTAATTGCTCAGCATTCTCCACCGGCTGCCCATCAAGCTGAAGAATCACGTCATGCACCTTGAGGCCAGACTTACCCGCAGGCGCGTCGTGGTCCACCAACGTCACCTCGGCTCCGTGGGCATCTTTCAAATGGAGCGCGGTGATCCGGTCGGTATCGACCTCGCTTAAATTGACTCCGAGGTAGCCTTGCGCGCTGTACATCAGAAAATCCGCGCCCAGATCCCCTGAAAAACTCACGGAACCGGCGGACGCCCAACCCGGATAAGGGGTAAGAAGACCGCCCACAATGATAGCCACCAGCGAACCAAACATCGGAAAGTACTTCATCGGAAATCTCCCCAAGGATACAAAGGTCAGCCTTGCTGACGGTTCAAACTAGTTCCCAAGCTACTGGATGTGAATAGATCGATCCAATACTTCCTGGGACACGGTCCGAATGTGAGGATTGTTATCCTCCGAGGCCACAGTATGCAATACCTCTCGCACGCTACTATCCGCCTCGACGGGATGCAGCAGCTCGATTGCCCGCGAGCGCACGTTGGCGTCCGGGTCATCCAGCAGCGCTTCCAGCACTCCGTCGCGTACACCCACATCTTCCGCGACATACGGTTTCAGGCCGTTCAAAGCATTCAACCGGACTGCGCAATCGTTGTCGTATCGTAGTGCCACCAGCAAAGCCTTACGAATCGGGCCGTCGGCGCACTGGTGGCCCGCCTCGCATTCATGGGCCAAAAGGTTCACGGAATTCTGGGCCACCCCGGGGTTGAGCTGGCTCTGTGCACCCAACACCAGGAGTTCGCGTATCCGTGGGTCATCAAGGGATCCCTGGGTAGTTTCCGGAACCAGCCGATTGAAGTGCACGACCACATTTTCTGTATTAGGTTCGCGGACGATGCTGTTCACGTTGGCAATCTTGCCCGCACCCTCGACTGCCCCAGCGAGTTCGGCGACCGGCCGGTGACTGCGGGCGGCGTACTCGAAGCCACCCCAGCTCCCCGCACCAAGGCCCAGGACCAGCAGTGCAGAGGCTGCGACCGGTGCCCGGCCGAGCATGCTAAAACCTCGGAACATCGACTGCTGGAAGCGCATGAGCCAGCTGGTACGCGGCATGGTGTCCAGGGCTTCTTCCAGCCGCATTCGAGCCTGCGCGAGCAGGTTGGCTGAAGGCTCCTGGGCAGGCGCGAGCGCCATTGCCTGCTGGAGCGCTTGTACTGCTGCAAACTCCTCCTGGCACCGCTTGCAGGTCGCCAGGTGACCTTCCAGCGCAGGACACTGATCGTCAGGAAGCTCTCCGTATGCAAAGAGAGCGATCTTCTGTTGAGCCAGTTCGCAGTCCATTTTTGTAACCTCGCCTCACCGAATTCCCGCCAGATTTGCTCTTAATTTTCTTGTCGCGCGAAAGAGCGTGTTCTTGGCGGTCTCTTCCGTGGTGTTCAACATTTCCCCGATCGTTCTTAATCGAAGGCCCTGGTAGTGCTTAAGTTCAAAAACCATGCGTTCCCGCGGGGTCAGGTGGCTCAGCGCCTCCTGGATGCGTTCTCCCAGCAGCTTGCGTTCTAATTCGCGCTCCGGATTGGCCATAGACCGATCGTCAGAGATATTGCTCAGCAGGTCCATCTCTCCGCCACTGGAGTCCACCACCACCGACTGCTCTTCGCGGCGGGACTTGCGCCGGCGCAGATGGTCGAGGCACAGGTTGGTGACGATGCGGTAAATCCAGGTGTAGAAGGAACATTCAAAGCGAAAGTTTGCCAGATAGCGGTAAGCCTTTAGGAACGCTTCCTGGTGAATATCCTGTGCATCCTGCTCCGAACCGGTCAAGCGCAGAGCCAGCCGCAGAACAGCCTGATCGTATTGGCGCACCAGCGCTTCGAAGGCGGTACGCGAGCCTTTTTGTGCCTCGCGGATCAGCTCGGTCTCGGTGGCCCGACCCCATGCTTCGCTTGCCATGCCTGAGGAGGATTGTAACGTTCGCTTCGGAGCCCAAGCAGGGCTGCCGGCCTTGCCTCCAGCCTTGATTGCTCCTTGCGAAGTAAAAGAAAGCGCATCCGTCGTCATTGGTCGCTCCCACCTACACACTAGACCGCTGTTTTTAGGACGAAGCAATGGCTATTTGGTAAGCAAGCCGGGCTCACGTTAATCTCAGCCTATGCCCTCTCCCACTCATGCTTCAGATGGCAGCTTTCGTGCCCCGGTCTCCGACGGAATTGTCGCCTACTGCGACGGAGGATCTCGCGGCAATCCGGGGCCGGCCGGCTTCGGCGTTTACATCCAGGACTCGGCCGGAAGGGTTCTTGCCGAATTGAGCGAGTACCTGGGCGCCCGTACCAACAATTTTGCTGAGTACTCCGCCCTTCTCGCCGCCCTGGAATTCGCCATTTCCAATGGGCACAGGAGCCTGCGCGTCGTCTCCGACTCGGAACTCATGGTCAAACAAATGAAGGGGCAGTATAGAGTCAATAGCCCGGAACTTCGGCCTCTCTACGAGGAAGCTCGCCGCCGCGTTTTACGGGTCGATCAGTTCCAGATTCAGCATGTTCTCCGGGAGAAGAACCGTCATGCAGACAGGTTGGCAAACCTGGCCATGGACCGCGGTATGGGCAGAGCTCCCGCAGCCAGTCCTGCTCCAGCTCCCGAACCACCCCCACCGCCCAGCAAACCTGTCATGTTGCGTGGCTTGGTGAAAGGGGGAGTGGTCCACGTACTGGGGGGAGAACTGCCGGACGGCATCTTCGTGAAAGTGATTCCCGAGTAACTACCCGGCCAAGGCGGATTTGACCATCTCGCTGACCAACCGGCCGTCGGCGCGCAACCCGCTGGCCTGAATTTTCACCTGAACCGCCTTCATCACGCTGCCCATGTCCTTCGGCCCGAGGGCAGCCCCCTGGGCCCTCAAATCCGCCACCGTCGAGGTGACCAGCTGGCGCAGCTCTTCATCACCCGCCGCTTTCGGCATGTACTCCTCGATCACCATGATCTCCGCCGCTTCTTTTTCCGCCAGCTCCGGCCGATTCCCCTTAGTGAACTGCTCGATGGAATCCCTCCGCTGCTTGATCAAGGTCGTCAAAACCTGCACCGCCTGGGCATCGGTGACCGGGGAACGTTGGTCTATCTCCTTGTTTTTCAATGCGGCCTTCACCATGCGCAGGGTGGAGAGGCGATCCACTGCCCGCTGCTTCATGGCTCCAACCATATCCTCGTGAATCTTCTCAACCAGGCTCATAGGCCTCCAGTCGTGTCAAAACTCTCATTATAGAAACCTTTGTTGGGGGCGACTTTATTACAATGGAAGCATGATCCGGAAGACGCGCTTATTTACTCCAGGCCCCACGCCGCTACTCCCTGCAGCCCAGTTCGCTATGGCCGCAGCCGATATACACCACCGCACTCCGGAGTTCCGCGCACTCTATACCAAGGTGCTCCGCGACCTGAAGACTTTTGTCGGGACTAAAAATGATGTCATCCTTCTCGCCTCCTCCGGTACCGGTGCGATGGAAGCATCCGTCTCCAACCTCACCTCGCCCGGAGACCGTGTGCTGGTGCTCACGGCGGGCAAGTTCGGTGAGCGCTGGGTAAGCCTGGCCAAAGCGTTTGGGTGCGATGTCGACGTGGTCAGTGCGCCCTACGGCCAGACTTTCGATTTGGAAGAAGTACGCAAGGCGCTCAAGATTGAGACCCGCGCCGTGTACATGCAGGCCACGGAAACCTCGACCGCGGTACGCCACAACGTGCAAGGGGTCGCGGAGTTGATCAAGCAAAGCGGCCGGGATGCCGTGCTGGTGGTGGACGCCATCACCGGCCTGGGCACCACCCACATCGATATGGACGCCTGGGGCGTCGACGTCCTCATTGGCGGATCACAGAAATCAGTCATGATTCCGCCTGGCCTTTCTTATCTCGCGGTGAGCGATCGTGCCTGGGATTTGATGGAGATCAGCCTCAATCCCCGGTACTACTTCGATCTGCGCAAAGAGCGAAAGAACGCAGCCAAGGGTGAATCCGCTTACACGCCCGCTGTGGCGCTGATCGCCGCCCTGGGCGCGGCTCTCGACTACATTGCCTGCCAAGCCGATGGCGATCTGGCGGCAGGCCGGGCAAAGCTGGTAGAGAACGCGGAAACCTGCGCTGCCATGACCCGCGCCGCGGTGGAAGCGCTGGGCCTCAAGCTCTTTGCACCTGGCTCTCCCGCTGCTGCGGCGACTGCTGTGCTGCCGCCGCCCGGCATGGACTCCGGCGCCTTCGTCAAAGAGTTGAAGACCCGTTTTGCTGCCATCATCACCAACGGACAAGGCGAGATGAAAGGTCAGATCTTCCGCATCGCGCATCTCGGCTACTTCGACTACATGGATACCATCGCGCTGATCGGCGCGCTGGAACAGGTCGCCCACTCGTTGAAGCTTCCCGGGTTTGCTTTTGGGAAAGCCTTGACTGCTGCCCAGAATGTCTTCGCTAACAGAGCGCCCGATGAGGCGGCGCGCAAAGAGCTTGCCATGGCAGGCGCCGTCCCCTCCCGTTAGAAGCGGTCCCAACCCTATGCGCGTGCTGCTGCTGTCAGCGGCAGCACGCGCGTCGCGGTATACATACCCCTTAGGAGCACGATGAAGATCGTATTGGCAGAGAAAGTCTCGCCCGCCACCCTGGCTGTGTTTCAAACTGAGACTGGTTGGCAGATCGTGACCCACGATCAGATAAAGAACGGGCTGGCTGCCGAACTGGCCGACGCTGATGCGCTGGTGGTTCGTTCCGCCGTGCAGGTGGATGAAGCCTTGCTCGAGGCGGCTCCCAAGCTGCGGGTGATCGGACGCGCCGGGGTGGGCGTCGACAATATAGACGCCGATGCATCGACCCGCCGGGGAATCGTGGTCATGAACACTCCAGGCGCCAATGCCATCGCCGTCGCCGAGCTGACCATCGGATTGATGCTGGCGCTGGCACGTCAACTGCCTCGCGCCAACACGCTGTTGCACGCCGGCAAATGGGAAAAGAAGTCACTCCAGGGAGCCGAGCTGCGCGGGAAGCAACTGGCCATCCTCGGCCTGGGCCGTGTAGGACTAGAAGTGGCGCGTCGAGCCAAAGCTTTCGGCATGGAGCTGTTGGGGCACGATCCTTTCGTTGCGCCCGCCGTTGCCCGCGAGAATGGGGTACGGCTCTGCTCCGTGGACGAGCTATTCCGCAGTGCTGATTTTCTAACCTTGCACGTAGGGCTTACTCCGCAGACTGCGGGCATCATCAACGCCGCAACGCTGGCGACGATGCGCAAGAACGTGCGCATCATCAACTGCGCCCGAGGCGAGCTCATCGATGATGCGGCCCTGGTCGCCGCCCTGAAGTCCGGCCAGGTAGCGGGGGCCGCCCTTGACGTCTTCAGCCAGGAGCCTTTGAAGGATTCACCCTATTTCGGTTTGGATAATGTGATCCTGACTCCCCACATTGCCGGTTCGACGAGCGAGGCCCAGGAGGCAGTTGGGGTGCAGATCGCTCAGCAGGTCAAGGAGTATCTGAAATTCGGAGTGGTCCAGAACGCGGTCAACCTGCCCTCCATGACCTACGAGGAATATCAGGAAGTCTCCCCCTACATCCTGATGGCCGAGCGCCTGGGTGCCTTCCTTTCTCCACTCGCCGCAGGAAATCTGGAGAGCATCCACATCTCCTATAGTGGGCGCCTGGCGCAGGGCAAGACCGAGTTGGTCCGCAACGCCGCCATTCAAGGTGTGTTTGCGAACTCGG
>JBAVQC010000336.1:0-14087 GCA_049693715.1 Acidobacteriaceae bacterium
GTGCGTCAGCGCAGACGCGCCAGGCGCTCGCATCGCGGACGATGTGCGCACCCTGCTGTATGATCCGCAAACCGCAGGGCCTCTGCTCCTGTCTGTCGCAGCCGGCTGCTCCAGCGCGCTGCTGGAATCCTTGCACCATGCAGGCGTAACCGCATCGAAGATCGGCAGCGTGCTCGGCCCCTGCAACGCGGGTGAGCCCGCGATCCTGCTGCGCTAGGCGTGCCATGAGACCGAATCAACTGGTGACTGACAACAGCAAGCACGATCTGTACCGGCTCCTTCCCTCGCTGCACGAGCTGCTGCTCACACCGGACTTTGCTGCGCTGGTCGAGACCCAGTCGCGCGACTCGGCCATCCACGCGGCACGCACCGTGCTGGCACGCCTCAAGCAGGAAATTGGAAACGGGCGCCACACCCAGGCAAGCCTCGAAGGCGAGCTGGCATTCATGCATGTTACGGTTGCAAATCAAATCGCCCGGAGCGCGCGCTATCGCCTGCGGCGCGTGATCAACGCCACCGGTGTGGTTCTGCATACCAACCTGGGGCGAGCTCCCCTGAGTGCCTCTGCGCTGGCGCACATCTGCGACACGGCAGGCGGGTACTCGAACCTCGAATTCGATCTCGAGTCAGGCGAGCGCAGCCGCCGGGATGTCCACACCGGGGAACTACTTCTGCGCGTGTTAACCGGCGGCGCAACCACCGCGTTGTCCGCGCTGGTTGTGAACAACTGTGCGGCCGCCACATTCCTTGCCCTGAACACACTCGCCGAGGGAGGCGAAGTGATTGTGTCCCGCGGGGAGTTGGTGGAGATCGGCGGAGGTTTCCGGATTCCCGACATTCTCGCCAAATCCGGCGCGATCCTGCACGAGGTGGGCACCACCAACCGCACCAGGCTCGCCGACTATGAAGGCGCCATCTCACCCGCAACGCGGCTCATTTTGCGTGTCCACCAATCGAATTTCAGCATGCAAGGGTTTGTCGAACGGCCTGCTCTGCGCGATCTGGTGTCCCTCGGCAAGCAGGCGAAGATTCCCCTATTCGACGATCAGGGAACCGGCTTGGTCGCCTCATTGGAACCTCTTGGGATTGCATCTGAACCGACCTTGTCCGAGAGCTTTCAGGTGGGTTCCAATTTGATTGCGGCCAGCGGAGATAAACTACTTGGCGGCCCCCAATGCGGCCTGCTCATCGGAAGCGCGGAGCTGGTGCAGCGCATCCGCAAGAATCCTCTCTACCGGACTTATCGCGTGGATAAGCTTACCTACGCGGCGCTCGAAGCGACCCTGATTGACTATGCCTTGCAAAAGGATTCCACTCTCCCGGTACAGAGAATGTTGCAGGCCGCGGCAAGTGAGATCTTCGAACGATGTGCATGGGTCAGCCGCCAGGCGAACTGCGCCGAACTGGCAGCAGAGGCTGTACCGGTGCAAAGCCTGATCGGCGGCGGGACTGCTCCCACAGCCCGGTTGCACAGCGCAGCCGTCTCTCTTCGCCACGCCATGCTGCAGCCCCAGGCGCTCCTGCTGGCTCTGCGCCGCCTTGACCCGCCGGTGGTCGGCCGCGTCCACGATGACCACGTCTTGCTCGATCTGCGCACGGTCGAACCGGAATTCGATCAAACGCTCGCCTTGCTGCTGCAGCATATCGCCGCTGCGACGAGTCCTTTAGATCTGGCATGACGCCACCGGTCAAGTCCCTGGTCGTCGGAACCGCGGGTCACATCGATCACGGTAAAACTGCGCTGGTGCGCGCTCTTACCGGTATCGATGCCGATCGCCTGCCGGAAGAAAAGCGGCGCGGCATCACCATCGATCTCGGCTTCGCCTCCTTCGATGCGGCCTCTTCCGCTGGCCGGCCCCTCAGGATCAGCTTCGTCGATGTACCCGGGCACAGCCTGTTTATTCACAACATGCTCGCAGGGGCCGGCTGTATCGGAGCGGTGATGCTGATCATCTCCGCCGAGGAAGGCGTCAAGCCCCAAACCGTGGAGCATCTGGCCATCTGTGAACTGCTCGGCGTTCGCACCGGAGTGACCGTCATCACCAAGATCGATGCCGTCGAGCCCAGCCGCGCGGCACAGGTGGAGCTCGAGGTGAAGAAGTTTCTTCACGGAACCTTTCTCGGCGATGGCCGCGCAGAGATTCTTACGGTGAGTGCAACCACAGGTCAAAATCTGGCGGAACTGCGGCAAAGGCTCATCACCCTCACCGAACGAGCGCAAGACGGCGATCTCGATCATGTGCCCCGCCTCCCCATTGACCGCTCCTTCGTCATGAAGGGGTTTGGCACCGTGGTTACCGGCACTTTGCTTGCAGGCAGCTTCCATACCGGGCAATCGCTTACCGTCGAGCCCGGAGGACGCACCGTGCGCGTGCGCGGAATCGAGACCCATGGACGCGCGGAAGAACTTGCCCTCGCCGGCTCGCGGGTTGCCCTGAACCTTGCGGGTGTTGAGGTGTCGGAGTTAGGCCGAGGGCAGACGCTTGCAGCTCCGGAGACGCTCACCGCGGTCACTACGATCGATGTCGAAGCCGCGTTGCTGCCCGGGGTTTCGCCGTTGAAACACGGAGCTCTGGTCCATTTCCACGCCTTCACCTCCAACACGGTGGCCAAGGCACTGATCTACGGCCGGGGCAGATTCGAAGCTGGTTCGAGCAGGCTGCTGCGGATCAAACTCCAGAGCCCCATCCTGCTCACCGCGGGTGATCCATTCGTGCTGCGCCAGGTTTCACCGCCCGCGACCATTGGGGGCGGCCGGGTGCTGGACGCGAACCCGCTCCAAAGACTGCGCAAGATACAAGCCATGGAGTGGTTGGAGGCTTTGCGAACCGCTCCCGCTGAAGGGCAGATTCTCTTGCGCGTAACGCGCCGCCGTATGGAGGGGCTTTCGCGGCGGCGCCTGATGGTGGAGACCGGTCTTGCCCCTGAAGCCGCCGATCGCCTCTTGCAGCCCCTGATCCTCAGCCGGCGTTTGCTTCAGATCCCCGGTGAGATTCTGCTTGGGAGCGAGGCATTCGATGCAGCCTCTGAAGCCATACGCAGCGTTTTGCAACAGCATGCGAATGGCGTCAAACGGTCCGAGCTCAAGACCCGGACTTCGCTTCGTCCGGAGATCCTCGATTTCTTGCTGCAGCGTCTTGCCCGCGCGGAGAAGCTGCAGCTGAGCGGCGAGCTGGTTTATCCCGTCCAAACCGCCCAGCCGGCTCCTGATCCGGCACTCTCGGCCATCGCGGCCATCTACCGGCAAGCCGGTCTGTCAGCTCCCTTGCTCTCCGAAGTGAGCGCCATGCTGAAACGCGAAGAGAGCGAAATGCGCGGGCTGGTCACCTTACTGCTTCGGGAAAAGATTCTGGTGCAGATGGGAAGCGAGAATCTCTTCATGCACCACGAAGCACTTGCCCGCTTGCGCTCCGAGATCAGCGAACTTCACGGGCAGACGGTGGACGTAGCCCGCTTCAAACAGATGACCGGGTTGTCGAGAAAGTATGCCATTCCGCTTTTGGAGTATCTTGACCGGCAAAGAATTACGCGCAAAGTGGGCGACCACCGCCTGGTGAGCTAGCCGCGGTGTGCTACCTTTGGAAATTGAAAAACATGACCGGCCCAAAGACAAAAATCAAGGTGATCGAGGACGCTGACGCGACAGGCGAGGTGGCGAAGGTATACGACGAATGGCGCGCTCATTCGGGGCGCCAGCAGATGCCCGGCATTCTCAAGTGCTTTAGCCATCGGCCTGATTTTCTGCGTGAGGTGATGAGCTTCAGCAACACGGTGCACTTTTCTGAAGGGCACCTCACACGCAGGACAAAAGAAGCGATTGCCAGCTGGGTCTCCTGGCTGAATCGCTGTCCCTATTGACTGGATTCGCATGCTTACTTCCTGCGGGTTCAGGGAGCAGAAGAGAAAACAGTTCAGGCGCTGGTAGCGGGCAATCTTGAGGATGCAGCACTCGACGATGCGCACCGTGCGTTGCTCGAATATGTCACCAAGGTGACCGAGGCGGCCTATCGCACGACCCCGGAAGATGTAGAGATCCTGCGCCAACACGGTTGGACTGAGCCCCAGATTGCCGAAGCGGTCTACATCACGGCAATGTTCGCCTTCTTTAACCGCGTGGCAGACGCATTCGGCGTTCCGTCGCAAGGCTATCTGGAGATGAACAAGATGACCAAATGAGTTTCACGGACCTTTCGTGGATAAGCAGTCTCGTATCTCCATCTTTCGATGGATGCGCCCGGAAGCGCAAGCGCGATACAGTTCCCGATGCATGGATGTCCAAATGACCAAGAGCGAAGGCCGAGCGCAGAATATTGTCCTGGCGTCCTGCCTGTTCCTGCTCAGCCTCGCTGCTCTGGCGCTAGCGCTTTTTCCCATGTACATAATTCGCCCCTTTCGCGAGCAAAAGCCTGCCGCGCTCCAGCGAGCCCTTTGGGTAATGCTCCATGACAAACCGATTCTGTTAGCACTTTTTCTCCTGATCGCGATCTGCGCGCTGTTGCTCTGGCGGCGCGCCGGCCGGGTCCCAAGCTGGTTGCTCCTGGCTCCCGCCATGGGGATATCTCTGATCGCCGCTGCTTCGGCATGGGTCAATCCGTTTGAGCGAATAATGTTCCACGCATTCGGAGAGCCGCGCTACGTCACCATCCAGCAAGCCGGCATCGACGCCAAAGACATGGTCATCGCGGTCACGCTGGGCGGCGAGAGCCGCGCCTATCCCATCCGCGAAATGGGCTATCACCATGTTGTCAATGATCGGCTGCATCAACTACCCATCGTCGTCACCTATTGAACGCTTTGCCACACGGGTCTGGTCTGGACCCGCAGCATACAAGGGCGCGAGTTGCACTTTCATCTGGCAGGCATCAACAACCAGAACTTCCTCATGCGCGATGAGGAGACAGGGACCTTCTGGCAGCAGATCACCGGGGCTGCGATTGCGGGCCCGCTGAAGGGCGCGAAGCTCAGCCTGGTGGCCCAGGACGAACTTACCTTTGGGCTATGGAAAAAAGAACAGCCAAACGGCACCGTCCTGGCCCCTCTGCCGCGCGATGCCGCGAAGTATGAGAAAGCCACATGGGAGACCGAAATTGCCAAGCTGCCCACCGTGATTCACGCAACCAAGGGGACACTCCCCGACCGGGAGACGATCCTGGGCGTGTCGACGAACGGAGCCGCGCGTGCGTTTCCAGTGAGCAAGCTGACGATCGCATCTCCGGTGCTGATCGACGACGTCGGGGGCGAACCGATCATGCTCGTACTTGGCCCGGATCAAAAATCGGTCCGCGCTTTCTCACCCAGGATGGGTGCGAACACGCTCGAATTTTACGGCCGTGGTGGGGGAAATACCGGCGATCCGTGGGTCCTCCTCGATTCCGATTCGCTCAGCGACTGGAGCTTCGAAGGCTGTGCCTTTTCTGGCCCGATGAAAGGACAGTGTCTGCCGCGCATCGATGCGTTAAAAGACTTTTGGTTCGACTGGCAGCACTATCATCCGGATAGCACCATCTATCGCCATTGAAGAACCCGGCGGCGACGCTATCGATAGTAGCCGGACCGGGTAAGCACGAGCAGATCGCGTCTGCGCAGCTCAGGGTGTTCGTGGAGCGCGTCTGCGCTGAGCTGCAGGCTCAGCTTGCGAAACTTGTTCGCGGAGCCCACGCTGCTGGGCCGATAGCCGAGGGTGTAGCGGGCGCGGATCAAATCGATCAGCGTTGCCAGGCGCTCGGGCGCGTCCTTTGCGCTGCTGTTCAAGACCGGGCCGCCCGTCGCGCGGGCGTATTGGTCGATGTCGCCCACCCGGGTGCCGTTGAGACCCGCGGACAGGATGGCGCGGTTGGTCTCCGCCGTTCTGTCGAGCAGAACGGAAACCACGGCTCCGGATTGCAGCAGATTGTCCATGGCTTCGTTTCGCGCGTGCAAATGTGCGGGCGCATGCTGGCCAATAGTGGCGCGGGTCGAGGCATTTTCCTGGTTTGCCGTGCCGTCGGTGAGCCACACCAGCACCCGCCGCGTCCCGGGCTTCGAATTGCGGACCAGGTCTACGGCTTCGTACATGTCCTCGTCGAGGAAGGTGCCTTCAACGTCCGCCATCCATGAGGCGGTGTGGATGGCCTCCGCGGCCAGCTTGCGATTGGTGGTGAAGCCGTGCATCAGGTCAGCGCGCGAGGAAAACGTCATCACCGCGACTTCATCCTCCGGCTTCAGGTGGTTCAGGATCTGCAACGCCGCCTCCGCCAGCGGCTTCATAGCCGCGTGTACCGTCTCCGTCATATCGAACAGTAGGACCACCGACAGTGGCAATTGATCGCGGCTGAAATAAGTAATGCTTTGCGGCGCGCCATCTTCGGAGAGCTGAAAGTCGCTCGCCGAGAGGGTGTCGAGGGTCTGTCCGCTTTTCTTTTCTTCTACGATTGCGTCCAGCAGCACCAGTTGGGTATCGACATGGATGGTGGCGGTTTCCGGCGGAGAAGAGTTGGCAGATTGCGCCTGGACAATACCTGCCGTCAGCAGCGCAGCCACGAGCCACGCCGCTGCGGCGAGTAGGGTTCTGTGTGGGTACGGGCCGTTGCTCACCCGTTCAATCTAGCAGCCGGCCCGTCACCATCAACCCAGACCGAGCATTCTCGACCGTGAACAGGTTATGATGATGTAACCGGTTTCGCTCGCCACTCTGACGCCAGAGGCCTTTTTCATGAAGTTCGGGACCCTTTTCCTCTCCCTCTTCCTTACCGCAGCCCCCCTGGCGGGCGCCGCCACCCCCGCCCCCACCATCGACCAGCAATTCGACCAAACCGTAAAACCCTTTGTCGGCAAGTACTGCGTGGCCTGCCACAGCGGGAAAATGGCCCCGGCTCAATTCGACCTCAAGTCCTACACCAATATGGACATGGTCACCGACGACTTCGCCCGCTGGGCCCTTCTGGCCAAGCGGCTCGAAGCCAAGGAAATGCCCCCCAAGCCCATGCCGGCCCCGCCGGCCGCCGAAGCCCAGCAGATCATCGACTGGGTAGCCGCCGTCCGCACCCAGGAAATCAAGAAAGCCGCCGGCGACCCAGGGGTAGTCCTTGCCCGCCGCCTCAGCAACGCCGAGTACGACTACACCATCCGCGACCTCACCGGACAGGACATGCGGGTCGCCAAACAATTTCCCGTCGACCCCGCCAACCAGGCCGGCTTCGATAACTCGGGCGAATCCCTAACCATGTCGCCCGCCCTGCTCAATAAGTATCTAAAAGCCGCCCGCGAAGTAGCCGATCACGCCGTCCTCAAACCCGACGGAATCGACTTCGCCCCCTACCCCATGCTGGTAGACACCGATCGCGAAAAGTACGCCATCCAGCGCATCGTCAGCTTTTACTTTGCCCAACCCACCGACTACGCGGATTACTTCCAGGCCGCCTGGCGCTACCAATATCGCCTCGCCCTCAAAAAACCCCACGCCACCCTGGCCACCACCGCAGTCGACGCCAAACTGAGCCCCAAATACCTGCCAATGGTCTGGCAGATCCTGCATGATCCCGACGCAATCGGCCCCGTCCTCAAGCTCCAGAAAATGTTTCGCACCCTCCCCCCGCCTGCGGCGGAGCAGACCGGCGGCCTGCGCGCCAAATGCGTCGACATGCGCGATTTCGTAGTGAAAATCCGCGCCCACACCGCCATGCAGTTTGCCGCGCCGCTAGTGAAGGGTTTGCCCGCGCAATCCGAGCCTCTTCTGAACTGGAAGCTGAAGCAATTCGCCGAGCACCGCCGTGATAGCGACCCCAACGATCTGCGCAACGACACCGACCCACCACCCGTAGTTCCGGAGATCCCGAAATACCCCGATCTCCACGAGGAAGCCGCGCCCCGCTGGGCCGCTCTCTCCGCCAAGGCCCGGGCCAACGACGCCGACCTGGTTGTGCCGGCCGCCGAGCGCGCTCGCTATCAGGCCGCATTTGCCCGTTTCGCCTCGGTCTTTCCCGACGCGTTTTACATCACCGAACGAGGCCGCTATTTCCCCGACGACTCGATGGACAAAGGCCGCCTCCTCAGCGCCAGCTATCACAACATCCTCGGCTACTACCGCGACGATCTCCCTCTGATCCAGCTCATCCTGGACGACAACGGAAAGAGGGAACTGGATCGTCTCTGGAACGAGTTCGACTACATCGCCGATTTCTCTGCCCGCACCTGGACCCAGTACTTCTTCAACCAGAGCGGAGAAGTCTTCGGGAAAGGCGCCGAATCCGGCTCCGAACGCCCCACCGATCACACCGTAACCGACGCGGCAGTCATCGTTAAGATGCGAGACGTCTACCTGGCCAAGGCCGCGGCCGATCCAACCAACGACCCCGTAGCCGCCGAGGCCATCCGCGATCATTTCGACAAAATCAACGCCACCCTCCGCAGCCTGGAAAAAGAGCGAGCCGACGCGGAACCGAGGCAGTTACAAGATCTCCTCCAATTTGCCCAGCGTGCCTACCGGCGCCCCCTCACCTCTGCGGAACGAACCGACCTGCTGGCCTATTACCACCAGGATCGAACCCAAAATCAGTCATCCCACGAAGAAGCCCTTCGCGATGTAATCACCAGTGTCCTGATGGAGCCGGATTTCCTCTACCGTCTCGATATGCAAAATGCGCCGCAAACCGCGGCAGTGACAAAATCCCATGCCGCAGTCCTAAAGACATCGTCCGCCGTCCCCTCCGAGCCCTTATCCAGCTACGCCTTGGCGAGCCGTTTAAGTTACTTCCTCTGGGCCAGCATGCCCGATGAAGAGTTACTGCGCCACGCTGCAGCCAACGACCTGCAAAAACCCGCAGTCCTGCTGGCCCAGGCGCACCGCATGATGAAAGACCCCCGCGTCCGCGGTCTGGCCACGGAGTTCACCGGCAACTACCTCGCCTTCCGTCTCTTTGAATCCAACAACGCGGTTGACCGTGAGCGTTTCCCCCAGTTCAACAACGACCTCCGCGAAGCCATGTTCCAGGAACCCATCCGCTACGTCGAAGACACCATTCAGAACAATCGTTCCGTCCTCGACCTTCTCTACGGCGATTACACCTTCGTGAACCCGATCCTGGCCAAGCACTACGGCATCCCGGGAGTGGTGGGCGACCCCAACCACTGGGTGCGCATCGACGATGCCCACAAATACGGACGAGGCGGCATCCTGCCCATGGCGGTCTTCATGACCCAGAATTCCCCCGGACTCCGAACCAGCCCAGTGAAGCGAGGAAACTGGGTGGTGCAAAAGGTACTAGGCATCCGCGTGCCACCGCCGCCGCCCGTCGTTCCCGAGCTGCCGAGCGACGAGTCCAAGTCCGATCTTCCCGTGCGCGACATGCTGGCGAGGCATCGCGCGAATCCCTTCTGCGCCGCCTGCCACCAGCGCTTTGATTCGTTTGGTCTGGCCTATGAAGGCTACGGACCCATCGGCGACGTCCGCACGAAAGATCTGGCCGGCCGCCCCGTCGACACCGCGGTGACCTATCCCGGCGACATTAACGGAGTCGGCTTTCAAGGCCTGCAGAATTTTATCCGTGATCATCGCCAACCCGAATTCATCAACAACCTATGTCGCAAGCTGCTCACATACGCGCTTGATCGCTCGCTGCAACTCTCTGACGAAGCCCTGGTAGACACCATGCAGACCAACCTCGCCGCGCAAGGCGATGGTTTTGACGCGCTGGTGGAAACCATTGTGCTGAGCCCCCAATTCCGTAACAAGCGGACACCACCGCCTCCAACGCAGCTAGCATCCGGAAAGGTGAACTAGCGATGATCCTTTCCTCCCTGGAAGGTCGGTCTTTTCCGCTCTCCGCATCCATCACCGGCGTTGCGAAGAAGAGACGTACGCGACACCAGATCCCAGGCTTTGTATCAGGGCACGACTTTAGTCGGGCCGTAAAAACAGCAAATGATGAGGGCTTTATAGCCCCTGTGGCTCTTCCGTTCTTGTGAGAAAGGTGAACTAACCATGTCACGACTGGCCAAAAAACTAGCCCTACCCCTCTCCCGCCGAGCCGTACTCCGCGGAGCCGGTTGCACCGTAGCCCTCCCTTTCCTGGAATCCCTGCACGCCTTAGCCGACACCCCCTCACCCAACGCCTTCCCCAAGCGTTTCGGCATCGTCTTCCTGGGCTGCGGCATTAACGAAGATCACTGGAGCGCCGAAGGTCAGGGCGCCGCCATGAAACTCTCGAAAACCCTCTCCCCCCTGGAACCCTTCAAAGAAAAGATCAACGTAATCGACGGTCTCTACGTCCAGGCGCTCACGGGGCAGGGAATTCATCCCGCCCAGACCGGCAGTCTTTTATCCGGCGCGCACATCTCGAAAGGCGCCATCATCCACTCCGGCATCAGCGTCGATCAGATGATTGCCAACAAGGTAGGCGAAGAGACGCCGCAATCCAGCATTGTGCTGGCCTGCGATCAGCCCATGACCGGTTACCACGAATCGAACTTTTCCCTCGCCTACAGTTCCTACCTCTCCTGGCAGAGTCCGAACTCGCCCGTTCCGGTCGAAGTCTACCCGTCGCTCGCCTGGGACAACCTGTTTGACAACCGTGGCAGCCTGCAGAACATCAGCATTCTCGACCGGGTCAAGGATCGTGCCCAGGATCTTTCCAAGTGCATCAGTGCCACGGACCAGGGCAAGCTCGACGAATACCTGACCAGCGTGCGCGAAGTAGAAAAGCGCGTAGACAGCATGCGCAAAGGCAAGGCCGATGCCGACGACGCCGCGAAAGCCAAAAACACCGTCGCCGCCACCATGGACCGGCCGGCCAACGGACTGCCGGAAGACCTACGCGATCACGCCCGCCTGATGTGTGACATCATTGCCATTGCCTACCAGACCAACAAGACCCGTGTCGCCTCGTTGATCATCTCTCATGATCTGTCGGCCATGTACTATCCCTTCCTGGATGTAAAAGAGGGCCACCATTCCGCCTCGCATAACAACAATTCCGACGGTTACGAGCGCATCGCAAGATTCCACGTCGAGCAGTACGCCTACCTGGCGTCGAAGTTGGACAGCATGAAGGAAGGAAACGGCACGGTGCTGGATAACACCTGCCTGATGTTCCTATCGAACATGTGGATCGGCCGCAAACACGACAATTTCCGCCTGCCCGTCGTGCTGGCCGGCGGACTTGGCGGGACGTTGGAAACCGGAAGAACGCTGAACTACCTCAAAGACACGGAAGACAACCGCAAGATGTGCAGTTTGTATCTGTCACTGATGGATCGCTTCGGCGTGAAGCTGGATCAGTTTGGCGATTCGCAAACGCGGTTGGAGCGGCTTTAACCAGAACGTGAGCATAGTCTTCCGTGGCGACCTCTGAAAGAACTGAGCGAGAGACCGGGTTCGAGTGGCGGCACGCTCGTTATTTGAGATCGTCGCCTGGTTTTGCATAGGCGGGGGCCTCATTATGAGGAAATCTCTGACCCTAAGTTGCTGAGCTACCTTGGGTTTCACGATATCAACAACGGGACCCAGATTCCCAGACCCCCCCAACGAGCCCAGCTGCTACGCTTCAGACTCTCCCTGTTGGGGCGTGATGAGTGATCCTGAAACTGATCGATTGAGGGCGCTATCGAAGGCAGGCATCTGCCCAAATTGTGGGAAGACGATCGCGAAAGAGACGAGTGTAGTACGAGGACCCGGGTCGTTCTGCAGCTTGGACTGTGTGGCATCGTACTATCAAGCGGAATTCAGTGAACGATCAAGGCGTATGGCAGCTGCGGCTCGCCAATAGCGAAAAGTAATCCGGAGGAACTTTTGGCATCAAATTCTTTGTTTTCGGCCCGGCCCGCAAATGGCGCAGGGATCCTCCCATCTCAGGAACTCTTTGATTTCATCGAGACCGGCAAGATCTCCTGCACCACCGCCAGTATCGATAACGAGCAGGTTCAGCCCGCCAGCATAGATCTGCGCCTTTCGCAGGAGGCTTACCTTGTTCGAGCTAGTTTTCTGCCGGGGCAATCTACGACTTTGCTCAACAAGGCGACAGCTAATGGAATGCTCGAAGACACACTCGACATATCGAGCCCAACTCAGCTAGAGCCCAACAAGATATATATCATCCCACTGATGGAAAGTTTGAACCTTCCCGGCGATGTTTACGGCATCGCTAATCCCAAGAGTACTACCGGAAGGCTCGATATTTTCACTCGACTGATCACTGAATTTGGTGACGAGTTCGAGCGCGTGCGCAGGGGGTACAGGGGACGTCTCTACATCGAAGTACTCTCTCAAACATTTCCCATTCTCGTACAGGCCGGCATGAAGCTTAATCAGTTACGTTTTGGACGTGGCCGACGAGGTGTGGTTGGCGAGGATAGGCTCAGGCAACTCGGTCAACGCGATTTCCTTATAGATGCGGATGAAGAGATCGGTCCGCCTAACATAAACAGGGGGTTGCGAGTGACCGTTGATCTCCAAGGCAATGGCTCTGATGTCGTCGCGTACCAAGCGAGAAAGACTTCTTCGCCGATCAACCTCAACAAGATTGGATACTATGATGTTGGCGAATTCTGGACTCCGATCCGCCGTAACGATAAGCTCCAATGCATTCTCGAACCCGGGGAATTTTATATTCTTGCATCAAAACAACGTGTGCGGGTTCCTCCGGACCTCGCGGCAGAAATGCTTCCCTATGACCTAGCAACCCAGGAGTTCCGCGTGCACTACGCTGGCTTCTTCGATCCTGGTTTCGGCTATGGCGCGGAAGGGGAAATTCCAGGAACTCGAGCCGTGCTCGAGGTGCGAGCCAGCCAGATGCCTATTCTTTTGGAGGATGATCAGTTCGTCGGCAGGCTCAACTATTTCAATATGGCCGCAAAACCCGAGAAAGTTTACGGTGGCAAAATCGGTTCGTCCTATCAAGGACAAGGGTTGGCGCTTAGCAAGCAGTTTAAGCGACAGGAGCATTCGAAAGCTGGGGGTCCCGGTGCTGCCCGGCTGGGAGCCACCGAAACGGAAGAGGACGAGGGTGACCCGCGGCCGGACCACGCGTTGGCCGGGACAGACCTGAGGCCCCGATCAGCGTCAAGAGCCGCTGAAGGATGATCCGACCATCTGGGGTTCCACCGACATGGGGAGATAGGAGCGGCGCCAGTCTGCACGAAATCGGCGAACGAAATTCTAGAGCTCCTTTAGCAGCCAGCGGACAGATCGCTTCTGGATCTCGATGTATTGCGGATTCCACATGGCATGGATGGTATGGCCGACCGCGGTAAATACCACCCGGCCCTGGCCGAAATCGTAGGCCCAGCCGGAGATTGACTTGGTGCCCAGATCCTGGAACTTCAGGCCATCGATATTCTCCGCCTCCAGAATGACGTATTTCGGATCCTTATCATAGATCACGTAGTGCTGCTCATCATTGACCATGAAGGAGCTCATCCCTTCCGTGATGGGATGTTTGTTCGCCGTGGCGTGCACCTGGAACGGACGCAGCGGGGGATGGCTGATGTAGGCTCCGCCCATCACCTCACGGTAGTCCTTCGAGCTGAGCGAGATATGACTGCAGTTGTGAAGAGCATAAAAGCCATTCCCCGCGTTCACAAAGTCTTTGATCGCCGCACCCTGCTCCTCCGTGATCCAGGTTACGGGCTTCTGGTCAGGGAAGGTCTTCGGGGTCTCCAGATCAGCCTCGTATGCCGTGTATGCGTCCGGGCCAAGGTAACCATTGGGCCAGATCATGCCGTCGCGCAAGACCAGTAACAGTTGATAATTCTTCAGCTGACTAGCTGAGATCTGATCGTAGCTGATGGTGTAGTCAATCGGAATATCGAGGTCTTTGAAAACCTTGTCCAGGCTCACCCGAATGTAATCCGGATTGTGAAATCGGTCCCCAATGAGTGCCAGGGCGCGCGGCTTTCCGTTGCCCCGGGCAGATTGCGACTGCGCCGTCGTGCCGGCGCCCAAACCCAGCAATCCTGCGCCGGCCACAATACCGGCATTCTGAACCAGGGCTCGTCTCGATAAATTCGTGCGAAATAATTTCATAAGGCTCCCTTTAAGTCGCGGCGTTGCGCCGGTTGCTTTGCACTATTGGGCCGGTACAAACAGGATGCACACTGGGGCTCCCACATCGACC
>JBAVQC010000337.1:0-1620 GCA_049693715.1 Acidobacteriaceae bacterium
GTGCAGTACCTCGGTGACAAACACCGCTCATAAATTTCGCGCTACAGTATTGCCTGTACCGGCCGATCAGGAAAGTAGCTTCGGGAGGCTTGGTATGTTATATATCTTACTATACCGGCTGGAAGAATAAACCTTGACGATGCAGCCCGGCTATTATAGATTCAGAGTTCTGAGTTTTAATAGATCGTTACAAAAATACGGATTTCGATGACCTTACGTCACCGCGCCTCGGCGCTGATCGCCGGATCGTCCTTCTTTCTCGCACTGCTGACAACCAGCTGCGCCACTAAGCAGCAGCAATCCTTCCGACTTTCCTTCCTGCCGTCCACTCCCGCCCCCATTGAACCAAGCTTTGAAGCGCCACCCCGCTTCGCTACCAACTTCTATTCCAGCGACTCACCCGATTTAGTCCAGCGGGCCTTAGCCGTGGCAGCGCGCCCCGCGGAGGTGGACAGCCGAGTGGCCAAGGCGCACGAGCATTTGGAAGCGGGCAAACGTTTTTATCAGCTGGATGATCTTGCCTCCGCGAGGCGCGAGTTCGATGCCGCTCTGGATGTACTGCTATCGGCCCCGGATACGCTTCCGGACCGGCCGCGCCTGGAGAGCGAACTCGATCAGATCTCCGACACCATTTACCATTACGACCTGGAGGGTCTGGGCGCGGGCGCGAGCGAGCAGCCGGAAGTGGTCTACGATAAGTCGCCGATCGACAGCATTCTCGACATGACGTTCCCCACCGATCCCAATCTGCGGCCCAAGGTCAAAGAGGAAATCGAAGCCACCGTGTCCCAACTCCCGCTCCAGGAGAACGATGCGGTGTTGAGCTACGTGCATTACTTCTCCACCGAGCGCGGCCGGAAGGTTTTGCTGGGGGGGTTGCGCCGTTCTGGACGCTATCGTCCCCTGGTGCAGCGCATTCTCGACGACGAGGGCGTGCCCCAGGAATTGATCTACCTGGCGCAAGTGGAATCGGGCTTCCTGCCTCGTGCCCGGTCCAATAAGCTGGCCGTCGGGATGTGGCAATTTGTTCAGTTCCGCGGCCGCCAGTACGGCCTGATGCAGACGCCGGGGACCGACGATCGTTTGGATCCCGAAAAAGCTACCCGCGCCGCCGCCAAGCACCTGCACGATCTCTATGCGATGTTCGGGGATTGGTATCTGGCGATGGCCGCCTATAATTGCGGTCCGGGCTGCGTCCAACGCGCGGTGGAGCGCACCGGTTATGCGGATTTCTGGGAATTACGGCGCTTAAACGTGCTTCCAAAAGAGACCGCCAACTATGTCCCGGTCATTCTAGCGCTGACCATCATGGCCAAGAATCCGAAAGACTACGATCTCGAGAATCTCGACGGAGACCGCCCGGTGGAATACGAAACCATGGATCTGGAAACGCCCACCAGCCTGGCGTTGATCGCGGACGCCTCCGATCGTCCAGTGTCGGAAATCCAGGACCTGAACCCGGCCCTGCTCAAATCCTCCGCGCCTACGGGATATCAATTGAGAGTTCCTAAAGGATCGCTGGCCGGGGTTCGGATGGCCCTGGATCTGGTGCCTGCCAGCCACCGGGCAGATTGGCGAATTCACCGGGTTGTGCCGGGCGAAACATTGGCTGAAATCGCA
>JBAVQC010000338.1:0-19398 GCA_049693715.1 Acidobacteriaceae bacterium
GAGTCTACGGGCTAAAGCAGGCTCTGGTCCCGGAGAGTTGGCGTTTGCAGATGGTCGGCGTGGCCAACGCAAGAAACTATCCGCAATATGTCCCGGACGTGACGGCTTGGGAATACCAGTACGCCGAGGTGAAAACCCACGAAGACCAGGGCCACGACACGAAGGTGGCTCCGAGCGCCGACACGGCGGAGAAAATGGCCCCCGCGTCCATGCTCGCCAGGGAAAAAGTTCGCCAGGAGCGCGCCGGACGGATGCCGCGCGGTCTGGAAGAAGCAGGCGAAAGCCGGTCTACGCTCAGTCCCGGCACGCCCGGTCTGCTGCTGACCATGGATAATATTCTCAAGCTGCCGAAGCATGATTTGGTCACCCAATTCAAGTGCATTGAGGGATGGAGCCAGATCGTTCACTGGAGCGGAGTGCGCATGGCTGACCTGGTCGCGGCGTATCCGCCGGAAAAACGGCCCGATGGCCGCCTTCCCCGCTACGTCTACATGGAGACGCCAAACGGCGACTACTACGTCGGTTACGATTTGAACGTTTGCCTCCATCCGCAGACCCTGCTGGTAACGGAAATGGGGGGCAGTCCTCTGACCCAATATCACGGAGCCCCGTTGCGGCTGCACGCGCCCACCAAGTACGGATATAAGCAGATCAAGCGTATCGGCCTCATCGCCTACACCGACCAACAGCCTGACGACTATTGGACCAAGCTCGGTTACGACTGGTACGCGGGTCTTTGACCGTGGCTGGGAATGGAGCGGAACCGCAGATCCCACGGCACGCCGGGGCAGGCGAGATGACGATTCTCCTGGAGCATAGTATTCCGCGTTTCCAGAAGAGGTCCGCGGAACCGCAGGTCCCTCCGCTACGCTACCCCGGATTTCCTGTTGATGTTGGTGGCGCTGGCGAACTTCATGCGGCTTTCCTTACTGAAAGCCGCACACGCAGTTGTCTCCAGGTCAGCGTGGCAGGAAATCCGGGTTCGCTCCGGTCGGGATGACAAGGGGGGAGAGTGCACCTCCCATCTGAGATTAGTTGCTGGTGGAGTGAAACTGCAGATCCCTCCGCCACGCTCCCCCGGTAGAGTCTGCGTGAGAGCTAAAGAAGAAACCGTAGAAAATAAATAAGGCCGCAGAGCGTCAGGCTTCTGCCAGGGCGTCGAGCACCATGGCCGCCGCCTGCGACACGCTTCCCGCGCCCAGGGTTACGATCACGTCGCCATCAGCGGCCTGGGCGACAGTTCGGCTTATTGCTTCGTCGAATGACGGCGCGTATTGGACTTCTTTGCGGCCAATAGCCCTGACCAGGGCTTTCGAATCGACGCCCGCGATCGGATCTTCGCTGGCGGCATAGATGTCGAGCACCTGGACCGTATCAGCCTCATCGAAAGCAGTGGCAAAGTCGGCCATCAGGTCGCGCGTCCGGGTGTAGCGATGAGGCTGAAAGATCACGTGGACCCGGTGATAGCCCGATTCCCGTGCGGCGCTCAGGGTGGCGCGTATTTCGGTGGGGTGGTGGCCGTAGTCGTCGACTACATTCACACCGCGACCACATCCCTTTAATTGAAAGCGTCGATCCACTCCGCGAAAGTCGCGTAACGCCTGTGCGATGTGTTCCGACCCAACCTCCAGCTGGAAACCAATCGCCACCGCGGCGGTTGCGTTCAGCACATTGTGCCGGCCGGGTACGTTGAGAGAAAACGGGCCCAGCACCAGGCCGTCGGCCGCCACCTCAAAACGGGAGCGTGCCCCTTCCGCAGGGGGCAGCATACGCAGGACATAATCGGCCGACGGAGACATGCCATAGGTGAACACCCGCCTGCGCACTCGCGGCAGCAAGGCAGCGAGCTGAGGATTGTCGATGCATGCCGTGCACGCTCCGTAAAACGGAACCCGTTCCATGAATTCGAGGAACGCTGACTCCACGTCTTCCATGTCGCGATAGCAGTCCATGTGTTCGCGATCCAGGTTGGTGACCACGGAGAGGATGGGGGAAAGCTTGAGAAACGAGCGGTCGCTCTCATCAGCCTCGGCGACCAGGTATTGCGACTTCCCCAGGCGAGCATTGGAGCCCATGGCATCCACCCGGCCGCCGACCACCACGGTGGGGTCTAACCCACCGGCGGCCAGCACGGTGGCAATCATGGATGTGGTCGTGGTCTTGCCATGCATGCCTGCGACCGCGATGCCATATTTGAGCCGCATGAGCTCCGCCAGCATCTCGGCCCGCTGGATGACGGGGACCTTGCGCTGCCGTGCCTCTACGACTTCCGGGTTGTGCTCGTTGACCGCGGAGCTGGTGACCACGACCCCGGAACCAACCACATTCGCGGCGGCGTGGCCCTCAAAGACGGTCGCGCCCAGGCCCACCAAACGGTCGGTAATGCTGGATTGGCGCAGATCGGAGCCGGAAACGGCATAGCCGAGGTTGAGCAGGATCTCGGCGATGCCACTCATTCCGATCCCGCCAATCCCAATGAAATGAACACGTTGCGCTTTGGCAAACATAGCTGGGGGAGGAAGCGTGGCGGCACTCACTTCCCCCTACTGTATCAGCCGGCAAGTAGCGCTTCCCGTTCGGGGCGTGGGGCATCTAATATGTAGGCACTGTGGAGGACTGGGCAAGCGGCAGGACCGGCAAAGGCAATCCGCTCGCCAAAACCCCCACGCGAGCGCAACTTTCTTCCAAGAACGTTGTTTTATGTAGTAGGCGCCCGAAGTTAACCAAGGGTGTTTCGCAGTATCGCCAAAGCGGTTGGTTACGCAATGCATGATGCCTTGGCGCGGAGGTTCCAAATGAAGTTTCTCAGATGTTTTCTGCTGCTCGGCGCGCTGATTCCCGCAGCGTTGATGTCTACTCCCGCTAACGCTCAGGTAGGTGTGGGTATCGGTATCGGTGATGGAGGGTATGGAGGATACGGAGACTATGGATACCCTGCTCCGGTCTGCTCGTACGGCTACTACTCTTATTATCCTTACGCCTGCGCGCCCTATGGCTACTACGGACCGAGCTGGTTCGTGGGTGGCTTCTTCATCGGCGCCGGCCCCTGGTACCGCGGTTATTATGGTCGCGGATTCTATGGTCGCGGCGGTTACTACGGTGGCTATGGCCGCACCGGATACTACGGGCGCTCTGGATACAACAACGGCTTTCGCGGCGGTGTTGGATATGCCCGGACTGGAAACAGCTTTAACCGCGGTTCATCCGGCTATGCCGGTGGCGGCCACGCATTCGCAGGCGGCAGCGCCGGTGGCTTCCATGGCAACAGCGTAGGCGGAGCCAGCGGATTCCACGGCGGCGGTGGCGGTGGCGGCGGCGGATTCCACGGCGGTGGTGGTGGCGGCCACGGTGGTGGTGGACACCGGTAAGTTGCTACACTGATCGACGAGAACGGCTGGCGAACGTCGCCAGCCGTTTTCTTTTCCGTGCTGGATTTACGGCCGGGATGATGAGCCTCAAAACCATTCGTCAGACAAAGACAAATTACCGGGCAGTTGCCGTGGCACCGTCCGCCAGCTTGTATCCCTCAGGAATCTGAAAAAGAGAGGGATCCGGATCGGTACGCGTCGCTTGTGTAAGGGTCATGGTCACACTCCCCTGGCGCGGGTCATCGTGTTTGACCATCACATTCATGTGGAGATCATCGGAGTACCAATACTCGTCTGTAAGCACGGCTTCGCTTCCCGTGCTGCCGGCGGGAATCGTCTGTATCTCGCGAACGCCATGCGCCTTTATGCCATCAATGGATTGGGTGCCGAGATCCTCCTGCTTGGTGAACTGATTGAGGGGAGCGCTATTGCCTGCCGGGGACGCGATCAGATCTGCCGGCTCAGCGGCGGGAGGATGATTCACCGTGCCCGTCATGTAGGTGTGCTGTTGGGGGTAGAGGTAGGTGTAGCTCCTGGTTTGCGGGTCATAGAAATGAACGCGTATGGTGGCGGGCGTACCGGCAAAGTCAGCCGGCACAAGCACACGGAAGACGTTGTAAATTCTGCCCCGGCTATCCCGGGCAGTGTCGCGGATGGTCTTGAGACTCTCAACCTTCCCATCAGGCCGGACAATGGTACGGTCGACCTGGATGACACCCGTGAACGGCGAATCGGGAACCGGAGTAATGAAGATGCCGCTAATATTCTGGCTTAATCCACCCGGAACCGCAGCAAACATCAGAAAGACGGAACAGAAGAGACGAGGCAGAGCAGCTTGCAAACGCATCGGCAACCTCCATCAACGGCGTGCGCCCATAGATTAACCGTGGCGACTTGAGGGAAGCAAGCCGAAGGGTTCATTCCGATTCGCGGAACTATCCCACGCCTCGCGACGTAGTATCGCACTGACAGACTCAGTCGCTCATCCTGTGTAACCACTGGCATGTCTGCCCGGAGACCTACGCATGGCAAGTTTCAATGACCAACTCAAGCAGGTTTTACGCAGGCTGAGCCGGGCGCCGCTGTTTACAGCGATTACGCTGATTACCCTCGCCGTCGGTGTGGGCGCCAACACAGTAATTTTCAGTGTAGTGGAGGGCGTGCTTTTGAAGCCGCTGCCCTACCCCCATGCTGAGCGGTTGATCGGCGTGTGGCATACGGCGCCGGGGATCGGCTTCAAAGAATTGAATATGTCGCCGTCGATCTACTTTATCGATCGTGAGCAGAACACCACGCTCCAGGATATCGCCGCGTACTCGGGCGATTCACTCGATGTGACCGGTGTGGGAAAACCAGAACACGTGCAAGGGCTAGCCGTGACGGATGGCGCCCTGCCAATCCTCGGAGTAGCTCCGGTACTGGGACGACTATTCACGCGCAAGGACGATACGGCGGGAGCGCCGCAAACCGTAGTGCTCTCCTATGGGTATTGGCAACGGAAGTTTGGCGGCGCATCTTCGGTCATTGGCCGCTCCATGACTGTGGACGGAAAGCCCACAGAAATCATCGGCGTGCTGCCCAGGGGATTCCACTTTCTCGATCAACAGGATGCGGCGCTGTTTCTGCCTTTCCAATGGGATCGCAATAAGACCAAGCTCGGCAATTTCAGCGAGAATGCGCTGGCTCGGTTGAAGCCCGGAGTCACCATGACCCAGGCCAGCACAGACATGGCGCGGCTTCTCCCCGTGGTCTTGCGAAGCTTCCCGGCCCCGGAAGGATTCAGCAGCAGCATTTTTGAGAAGGCACGGATCGCACCCAATCTCCGGCCATTGAAACAAGACGTTGTCGGCAATGTGGGCAACGTGTTGTGGGTCCTGATGGGCTCGATCGTTCTGGTTCTGCTGGTGGCCTGCGCAAACGTCGCGAATTTACTGCTGGTCCGGGTCGAAGGGCGTCGTCAGGAGCTGGCGATTCGCTCCGCCCTGGGTGCGGGCTGGGGACGAATCGCGGCGGACATTTTTGTTGAGAGCATCGTGCTCGGTGTCAGCGGCAGCCTGATCGGTCTTGCCCTGGCCTATGGCGCCCTGCGTCTTTTGGTGTCGATGGCGCCGACCGGGCTGCCGCGGGTTCATGAAATTGGCATCGATCTCCCGGTGCTGTTCTTTACTCTTGGGCTCAGTTTGCTCACCAGCCTGCTGATCGGCTTGATTCCGATCCTCAAGTATGCGGGCGCAACGGTAAACAGCGGTCTGCGAGAGGGCGGTCGCGGGCTGAGCCAGAGCCGGGAACGGCATCGCGCACGCAAGGCGCTGGTGGTCGTGCAGGTAGCGCTTGCGCTGGTCCTGTTGATCTGCTCCGGACTGATGATTCGGACGTTTCGCGGGTTGATGCACGTGTCTCCGGGTTTCGTCGGCCCCGATGCAGTGCAGACATTCCGCTTTTACATTCCGGAGACGCAGATACCGGACGCTCAAGCAGAGCGAGTGGTACGAATGGATGAAGAGATTTTGAATAAGCTGGCAGCGATTCCGGGTGTTTCTTCGGTCAGCTTCTCCACCGCGGTGCCCATGGACGGCGTGAATTCGAACGATCTGCTGTTTGCGCAGGACCATGTGTATGGCGAAGGTGAGCTACCACCGGTCCGCCGGTTCAAGTTTGTCTCCCCCGGATTTTTTCGAACTCTGGGCACGCAACTCCTCGCCGGGCGCGATATCACGTGGACCGACACCTACCAGAAAAGACCGGTTGCCATCATTTCCGAGAATTTCGCCCGCCAGTACTGGAAAGACCCGAAGGATGCGTTAGGCAAAAGAATTCGCGTGGCAACTACCGACGACTGGCGCGAGGTCGTCGGCGTGGTTCAAGATGTCCACGACGACGGCGTGGACCACGCCGCGCCCAGCTCAGTGTATTGGCCCGTCATGCTCGACCGTTTCGAAGGGGAAAAACAGACACTGCGGCGCAGTCTTGCTTTCACGGTGCGTAGTCCGCGCGCCGGGTCTCGCAGCTTCATAAATGAGGTTCAGGAGCGAGTCTGGTCCGTCAATCCCGATGTGCCCGTGGCGGAGATTTCAACCCTCGGGGAGCTGTACACGAAATCCATGGCCCGGACTTCCTTCACGCTGGTGATGCTCTGCGTCGCGGGAAGCATGGCTCTGCTGCTAGGGATCGTGGGGATCTACGGAGTGATCTCGTATTCAGTGTCGCAGCGCACGCGTGAAATCGGCATTCGCATGGCACTGGGTGCGCAGCGGGAAACTCTGACGGCGATGTTTGTGCGCCAGGGATTGCAACTCACCCTCATAGGTGCGGCGTGCGGCCTGGTGACTGCTTTTGTCAGCATGCGTCTGATGTCGTCGCTTCTGTTCAATGTGAGTCCCGTCGACCCGATCACCTACGTCAGCATCACTATCGGCGTAGTCGCGGTTGCGTATCTCGCGTGTTATCTGCCGTCGCGTCGCGCGGCAACGATTGAACCTATGGACGCACTGAGAACCGAATAGCCGTACCATCGGTAGCGTTGTGGGCGCCCGTCCAAAACCGAGTGAGCTTTGGTTTCATCCGTTCGAGGATCACAACCGAAGAGGAGCTGACTGGCCGTTCTGCCATCCCGATTCCTTCCGCTGATCAACCCTGCTGCGTTTCTTCGAGAGGAACGATTCGGCCGGCGGCGCGGAGATAGCGGAGGAAGTGGTCAAGGGGCGGCTTGGGAATGAGATCGTCCAGAGTCATAAGATCGCGGCCGGGGGCCTCCTGAAAAAGACCTTCCGGCAGGCTGCCGAGAGCGGCCACCAGGAATTCCTTGCGCATGGGAGCGACATAGATGGTGACGTCGGTGGCCAGCAAGCGTCCGAAGCTTTCCAGGATGACTCCGGGCAAGGACGGATAGAGGCGGTCTTCTAAGAGATGGACAAACGTAGAGATCCAGATAATCACCCGGACGGGCTCTGCGGTGTAGCGGCGAACGTAATTGAGGACCTGATAACCCTCAGGGTAATTGGTAACGATCACCGTTCCTAGTGGGGCGAGCTGCTCAACCAGGGCCAGCAGTTCCGCGTTATCCGAGACGGCCGGGCCTGCGAGACTGGGAGTGCTGACCTCCAGGATGGCTATGGGTTCGTGGCCGGAGGGCTTCCCTTCCGCCAGGAACTTCTGTCGCCCAGCCTGCATAATTTCTGCGGCATCCGGGCCGGGACGGCCGCCTAACGTGCGCTGTACGATGAGTGGCCGTTTGTGCAGAGGAGTGGCCGGCTCGACCAATTGGGCATTGGCATCGAATACCAAACCATGGCACATGCCGTTGCGGAGCGATTCCAGGCACCAGAGACGGGAATCGGTACCGGCGAAAACGGGGCCAGTGAGTTCGAGAACGTCGATTTCGAGCCGTTCGGAGGATAAGTCGTCGAACAGACCGGCCAGAAACTCGTTGGAAGAAGAGCGCTGGTGATAGGCGGCAAAGATCAGATTCACACCGAGCGTGCCAATCGCCTGCTGCTGGAGTTGTGCGGTGGGATCCATGAGATTGATGTGGAGAAGGATCTGATTGGGCGGTCCATCCGGTTCGGCTTGAAAGCGAACACCAAGCCAGCCATGCTGCTCGTTAGTTCCCTGGTAATTCCGCGTGGCGACGGTATCTGCGAAAACGAAAAAGCGGGTATTCGTGCCGCGAAGTTTGGCCAGCCGGGCGAGGAGCAGATCATATTCGTGGTCGAGCATAGCAAGGAGGCGTTCCCTGGAGACGTAGCGTGTGCCGGCGCCGTAGGTGTCGTCGCTGACGGTCTTGTCATAGGCCGAGATGGCTTGCGCGACCGTTCCGGAAGCCGCGCCGGCGCTCAGGAACCAACGGGCCACCTCCTGACCGGCGCCAATCTCCGCAAACGTCCCGTAGCACGAAGCCTCCAGATTGATCGCCAGCGCTTTGGCATGAATGTCGGTGAATTGGTGGGGTGTGGGGGAGGACATGCGCGGCTCGCTTTGCGGAATTCAGGGTTGGCCGGAGTATAGCGCAGTCTCATAAACAGCAACGGCAGCAGCAATGACTAATTTGTCCCACAATCCTTTCGCAGCGTGGCCGAAAGACTCCCAATCAGCCACTTCCCCTCATTGCGGACGAGACTAAACAAGTCCGTCCCGCAGTGGTCTAATTTGCCGTCGATGCGAAACTCGAATGGCGCCCACACCACTGCCAGATCGTTATCCACGCGCACCAGAGGATCGTGAATACGCTCATCGATGTGGGTCGTTCCCATTCCCACCCGTTGAGCAAACTGCTCAAAAGTCATCTGTTCCAGGGCGCCGTATCGCATCGACACAAACGTTGCTCCAGGGATGGCAGACGCCTCGATCGCGGAAGGGTTCCGTTTAGCCATACCATCAAACAGCAGGTTTATGGGAACAAGGACAGCATGGTCATCCGCTCTTAGAGGACTTATCCATAGAATCAGGAGGCCTGCGGCTACGGCTCCTGCGGCAATCAAGTACAACCCTCGTAGTCGGAAGAGATTCATTAGTTCTCGATTTCAGCCCCAGCCTTTCCTTGTCAGAAGTGGCAGTTCCCCGGGTCTACAAAGTCAATCCGGCGCGGCACACCTACCGGAATGAGCTGAATAGCGAAAGTTCGCGCCACGGCGTCCCCTTCGTTGCGGATCATATGGGCACGATCACCGTGGGGATCAACGAATGTCATGCCCTTGGTGTAGACATGGGGCTTACAGTCAAGATCGGCCTCGTACTCCGTGACCGTTCCCGCTACTACGATAATCAGGCTATGCCCAGAGTGGGTGTGCCAACCGGTGCTTCCTCCCGGCTGCCATACATTGCTCTGGACGTACAGCTCCGACGGTCCCGTTGGCTTCTGCAGAGACAGCCAAGCCTTGGCCTGTCGATCATTCTCACTCGAATCGGGGATGATGGGTTTGCCGGAAATGTCGATTCGACCGAGGGGTCCGCTCATAATGGTTGTGGCGGTGAAGCCGACCGCCGGCGTCGCCCAGGCATTTCCCGTGTTCATCGCGCTCAGCGCCGCGAACACGATCACGGCGCCGAACAATACCAGGCAGGACAATTTTCCGGGCACGGTTATCTCTCTTTTCTCAAACACTTCCTTCCCTGGCCTCGCGCATCCACGCCGGGGAGAAATGCGGTTGCGTAAGCGCAGCCATCCCGGCTCGCCGTTCTCGAACCCCCGATTGGCTAAGGTTTAAGCACCACACCATGGATCGCCTGGGGTCCGAAGTGAGTCGTGGCAGGCCCCCCGAACACCATCGTCATGTTCGAATTCTGGATCGAGTACTGCCCTGGGCTCCCTCCAGTGACGCACACCTGCAGCGTTGATGAAGGTGGATTCGTCTCAAAGGGGGCAATGCTTCCGTTTCCCGTTAACAGGCTGACCGTGTTCTTGATCTGAAAGCCTGTCGTCGTGGCGGGAGGCAGGTAAGCGGGGCAGCCGGTCATGTCCCAGACGATCTTGACCTGGGTCAACCGAATGTGGTGCGTGTGAGGATTCACCAAGGGCTTCGTCGGATCCACGGCACCTGTCGCGGTTGTCCCAAAGCCGGACATCGTCATATCCGCGAAGAAGTCGACGGTTTCCGATTCGGGGAAGATGTCCATCGACCATTGACCATGCATCTCCCATGGGCTGCCCTTCACAGTGGCACTCAAGGGTGAGTAATCGTTGATCAGGCCGCTGAAGTGCGCTGGCCTGCGTTCCTGAGCCAAGGCACAGCTGCCTGCAACCAGCAAAAGCAGTGAGAGGACGTGCACCGCCGAAGTCAGCATCTTGCTTTTCATGAAGGTTCTCCTAATTGCGGTTAACTTGACCCGCACCGACAAAATGGAAGACATCAGGGGCATCCGCAAGCCGTGAAGTGCGGAATGGATGCCATTCCCTCGATTTGCCGTCGAATGCCGTCCTTTGCCGTGCCTTGGCGGGCCGCTATTTAGGGGTGGGGGTTCCCCTTCGCTCGTTCGGATCGGCGAATTAACGTCTTTTTCGTTTTTTGGATTTGGTGTAGGAAAGAGAACAGCGGAAGGGGCTTCGCCCCATCTTGTTCAACCCATGTAGTGCCCCGGCTACGCCGGTGCAAACACCCCGAATTTCCTGCAGGCTGCACTGGACAAGTCCACGTGTGCGCCTTTCTTTGAGGAAAGGCGCATGAAGGTTTGTGGAAGCGATTGGCCTTAACAGGAAATTCGGGCCCATGGGGCACCCCTCCGGGGAGGTAGGTAGGGCGGCTTTATTCCGGGCGGTTAGTACTGCCCGTAACGGCCGCGCACCGAAGCCAGGAGCGCTGCCGGATCATAGCCGACACCATCCTTAAAGACCGTCTCAACCGCCTCGATGTCGGCGATCTGCTTGGAAGGGTCACCCTCGACAAGCACCAGATCCGCATCCTTGCCCCCTTCGATTGAACCGATGCGGCCGGCCAGTCCCAGATAGGTCGCGCCATTCAGCGTGCCAATACGGATTGCATCGACCGGCGAGAAGCCCGCCTCGACCAGCAATTCGATCTCTCGCTGGTCGCCGAACCCGGGAAGCACCCGGCCATCACCGGTTGGATCGGGACCGGCGAGCAGCATTCCCCCCGCCGACACGAACGCGCGTTCCATGGCCAGTTCGTTGGCCCATAACTTCGCTCCTTCTTCCTTTCTTGCGACGCTGCGCCGGTCTTCGCGTGCTTGGAGGTACAGATAGTCGGTGCGCGCCTCGGCGGTCAGCAGGTCGAGCTGACGTTGGGGCAGGATCCCGTTGGTTGGGGAATTCTCCTCGAACACCGGCAGCGTCGAGGTAACGGCAACATGGCGGTCGACCAGCAACTTGATCAGCGCTGCGCCCTCCGGGCTGCCGGGCGTCATCGCGGCCAGCGTCGGATCGCCGTAGGTCTCAGGGCAAACATCCGGAGCCTTGCCCGGATCGAGCTGGGTGTTCACAAAGAAGCCATGCTCAAGATTGTCGATCCCCAGCGCTGCCGCCTCGGGATACGTCACCGAGCAGAGATGCCCCGTCACCTTGAGGCCCCGCGCATGCGCCGCTTCGATGGCCGCCTGGAGCTCGGCGCGGGTGATGTTGATATACGCCTTGAACGAAGTCACGCCCTGATCGGCCCAGTAATCGACTGTCCGCGTGGCTTCGGCGGCATCCTTCAGCGGGTGCATCTGGATGAACAGGGATCCGGCGCCTTCCAGGTAGGGCCCGGTCACGTCCATGTGCGGCCCGGGCAGTGTGCCATCGTCGATCTTCTGCTTGAGGTTGAGATCGGTATAAGGCTCGACGCTGCCGGTCGTGCGCAGCGTGGTGACACCCGCGGCCAGATACATGCGCGGCGAGCTGAAGGTCATTTGGGGTACCAGCAACGGCGGGTCGCTCTTGCCGGCGGACGTAAGATTGGGCTGGGCAATGTAGTACTGATGATCGTGCATGCCGACGATGCCGGGAATCACGCTCTTGCCGCTGGCATCGATGACCCGGTAACCGGCCGGGAGGGCATCGCCGGCGGGCACAATGGCCGCGATCTTACCGCCGTCGAGAAGCAGCGTACGGTCCGGCTGGGCGACTGTCCCCGTACCGTCGATCACCCGCACATGCACCAATGCGAGCTTACCCGCAGGCAGTTTCACAAACGGCTGCACAGCACTTCCGGGTGTGTTGGCAGCGGGCAAAATGCGCGCCGCCATGTTCACGTTCGCAGGCGCCGCCGCGCTCAACTGCAGCGCGATGATCGGCATCAGCGCAAGGATCATGCTCGTTTCCCCCTTCGAACCGATGCATGAACTTCGGCGCCGGTGGGTTCAACGATACCATCTGGATCGCTAGTGGCGGCAGTACGGAACCTGGGGTTCCTCGCTAAGCTGGGCAGCGCCGTCGCGGTGAGGCGGCGACGGAGTATGAATGATTAGCCTCACTGTAGTACGGTTTTTCGAATGCGCCAAGGTCGCAAGCCCTTTCAGCGCCAGCCGTTGACCTGAATCGAAGCCGGGCGGCCATTCTTACTAAGTCAGCGAAAGACTCAGCTTTCATCTTTCGCATCACCTGGCCTCGATGTGCCTTTACCGTGATCTCGCTGATGGCTAGTTCCGCACCGACCTCTTTATTCAAAAGTCCGGACACCACCAAAGCCATGACCTGCCGTTCACGGTGGCTAAGTGACGCAACGCGATCGCGGAGCACCCGCATTCCTGCCTCGCGGTTAAGGGAAATGGAACTCCGTCTGAGCCCTTCCCGGAGGGCACTTAGGAGAACCTCATCACTGAACGGGTTCATCAAGAATTCAATAGCCCCCGCCTTCATGGCTTGAACGGATGTGGGCACATCGCCGTGGCCGGTGACAAATATAACCGGCGTGCCGGGGCGTTCAACGACAACCCTTCTTTGTAGATCAAGTCCATTGAGGTCGCGGAGAGAGACGTCAAGTACCAGGCAGTTTGGAACCAGTGGCCGGGGCCGGGCAAGGAACTCTCGAGCGACCACGAATGTCTCGGACTGCCAGCCCTGGCAGCGAATCAACGATTCCAGGGACCCACTTATAGACATGTCGTTGTGGACAACGAACACGATGGGCTGTACGGGAAGCGGTTCAAGTATGTACCCAGATAGATCCACGACGATTGCCCTCCACCTTGCGTAGGTCGAACTTGGATAATGGAGTCTGCAATCAGGAGAAGTAAGGCCGGCTAGCGACAAAACTAATCTCCTGAGGCCAGATCTTGCTTGGTCGAGTATTGTAAGGCTGAACGAATGGCCCCGAGCAGGTCCTCGTCGTCAAAGGGCTTGCCCAAAAAGGCGACAGCACCGGCTTGCATCGCTCGCTCACGTGACTCCTTGTTATCGTAAGCCGTGATGAAAATGATAGGAGTGCCGCTGGCCGCCGACGCCAGGTGGTTTTGGAGCAATAGTCCATTCATGCCCGGCATCTGTACATCCACAATGAGACATGAAGTATCGTGGAGCCGACCAGAATTCAGAAAGCTTTCAGCAGATTCAAAGGCTGCCGCTCGAAAGCCAAAAGACTCTACGAGAAGTGTTGTCGTCCTGCGGATCGACTCATCGTCGTCAACTACGGAGATCAGGTTTCTGGTCACGATGCAACGTCCTACTGAGGCAAAGGTATTCCCCGGTGGAGAAGGAATCTATTGGATGTTGGGATGTCTGGTGTCTCAGAAAGGTCTATGCAGGTAAACTTTGGTTTATGTGGCTGCTTCCGAGGAGCGCTTGAGCTTTTCGATCATTCTTACCAGGTCGGCAAGAGACTCGGCGCACATCTTTTCCATTGCCCTGCTTCGCTGGACTTTAACGGTACTCTCCGCAGTTCCAAGTTGGTCCGCAATCTGCTTGTTGAGCATGCCCGAGACGACCATGGAGATGACTTCGTGCTCGCGTGAAGTCAAGGAGTCGAAGCGCTCCTGCAGGATGGTTACTTCTTTTTCGTGTTCACGCCTGGCACGATCTCTCTCGAGCGCGATGCGAACAGCATCGAGCAGATCCTGATCGCGGAATGGCTTGGTGAGAAATTCGACAGCCCCGGCCTTCATCGCGCGGACACTCATGGGAATGTCGCCGTGGCCGGTGAGAAAGACGATCGGAATACGAATGTTTCTCGCTGCGAGGTCACGTTGAAAATCCAGCCCACTCAGGCCAGGTAGTCTAACGTCGAGCACCAGGCAACTGGGAGCATCCGGCATTTTTTTTTGCAAGAAAATATCCGCGGAGCCAAAGCTCTCAACCTGCAGACCTACGGTGCTCAAGAGAAATTTGAGCGAGGAACGTACCGATGCATCATCATCGATAACAAAAACGACCGAAGCCGCAGTCATGAGGGACCTGCCCCCGTTACCGGGAGCGTGAAGGAAAAAACAGCACCGCGGGGGGAGTTGGGCGCGGCCCAGAGTCGACCGCCGTGACTTTCGACAAGCGAGCGGCTGATGGACAAACCCATTCCCATACCGTTCGCTTTTGTTGTAAAGAAGGGGGTGAAGACGCGATCCACCTCTGGACCAAAGCCAGTGCCGGAGTCGCTCACGGCAACGAGTACTTCCCCAGATTCGTCGAGGCGGGACTGCACCCCAAGTAAACGAGGTTGAGCCGTCACCGCGGTCATAGCTTCGATGGCGTTCATAACGAGGTTCAGCAGGACCTGCTGCAACTGAACGCGATCAGCCAAGACGAAGGGGAGATCTGCGGTCAATTGGCGGTCGAGCACTACTTGATTTTCATCAAGCGCACGGCCGGCCAGGGCCAGCACGTCGCCAATAACGTCGTTTACATTCAATTCGATCCTTTCGGCAGGCTCTTTCTTTATGAATGCGCGGATCCGCGCCAAAACGGCGCTCGCTCGATGACCATCGGCAACGATTCCCTCGAGAGCCCGACGTAGAACCTCAGGTTCTAGATTGCGATTGGCGAGCAGTCTGAGACACGCGCTGCCGTTGTTGATGACAGCGGTCAAAGGTTGATTGACCTCATGGGCTATCGACGCTGCTAATTCGCCCATGGTGGTGAGCCTGGAAACCCGCGCGAGCTCCGCTTGTGACACCTGGAGGCCGCGCTCGCTCGCGCGAAGCTTATCTTCGGCTTGCCTTCTTTCGCTGATATCCCGGATGAAGCCGGTAAATACTTTATGTCCATCTCTGGTAAGTTCCCCAAAAGAGACTTCTACTGGAAACTCCTGTCCATTCTTGCGCAGCGCGGTGAGTTCAGTTCCCTGCCAGTTTATGTGCCGGTGGCCGGTGGCTAAGTACCGGTTTAACCCGTTGGTGTGAAGTTCCCGCATGAATGCCGGCATGAGAATAGTGAGTGATTTACCGATCAACTCCGCCGTATCATGGCCAAAGATTCTCACTGTGGCAGGGTTGGCAAATTGAATCGTGCCATGGTGGTCAATGCTGACGATGGCGTCGCTGGCTGTTTCGACCAGCAGACGATGCTGTTCTTCGCTACTTCTCAGATCTTCCTCGGCGTGCTTGCGGTCGGCAACTTCCTTTCGCAGCTCGTGGTTGATCTCTTTTGTAAGATCTCCGGGTTGCGCTTCCATATTTCAGGCCATTGCGGATGAACTACTCCGACCGGCTCGGCGTTGGCGAAATTCCGCACCGACCAACCAGCTCCTTCAGTGTGATTCAAACGGGCCTTATCGGAAGATAGCTTATCGTATCGAAAGGTGGCGACGGGTTGCCGCAACCGATACCATCGTCCAATTGTTTTGCTGCTAACCCTCTGTTGTCATCGTGTGATGACAACCGATCCACCGGATGTTGAACAACGGAAGGCAGCCGGGAGATTGAGGATGGCCGAAAGCGAACAAGGACCCATTCGTCAGGCAGTGGAAGCACTCCGCACGAGCTTCGTTGCGCTCGAAGGTCAGCCCCCACTCCGTCATCTATCCATTGCCTGGCGAAAAACCCGAAACTTCTCAACCAAGGATACGACATGCCACGGAGACCCTGGAATGAGCTACTCCTGCTCGGTTGCGCCCTTCTCGGCGGAGCAGTGGCCTGGGCACAGTATAACCCGCCAGCCACGCCTGCACCGTACAACCCGATTGCTCTGGCCGAAGTGACAGGAGCGCCAAGGGCAGCCGTCCAAGCCGGTCAGATTAACTATCAAACCCTGTCGCAGAATCCGTACCTCGGAGGAGTTCCAGCGGGAGGCCTCAGCGCAACCCCAGTGGCGCTTTCCCTCGAAGACGCCGTAGCCCGTGGACTCAAGCAGAATCTCGGAGGAGCGCTGGCCACGGATGTCGTCACCGACGCGCGAGGACAGCGCTGGCAAGCGCTGAGCGAGCTGCTTCCTAACGTTGTAACCGATACGGGTTTTGGAGTTCATCAAGTCAATGTAAAAGCAGCCTTCGGTCTGACGATTCGGGGCGAGCCTCCGATCATCGGCCCATTTGGCTATTTCGACACGCGGGCATATCTCACGCAGTCGGCTTTTGATTGGGCATCGATCGAACGGGCGCGATCTTCAAATGAGCAGATACGATCGGCGGAGTTCAGCGCCAAAGATGCTCGCGAGATTGTCGTGCTGGTGATTGTCTCCAACTATCTGGTGGTCATCGCCGACCAATCGGAGGTTGAGTCAGCCATATCGCAACGGGACACCGCCAAGGCACTTTTTCAACAAACCTCCGACCAGAAGACGGCAGGCCTTGCCTCGGCTGTGGACGTTCTCCGGTCTCAGGTGCAACTGCAATCACGCGAGCAGAAACTGATTGTCGCGCAAAATAATCTAGCGAAGCAGAAATTGGCCTTAGCGCGAGCTATCGGTCTCCCTCGGGGCCAACCGTTCGAGATTACCACCCGCGTCCCTTACCGGGAGCTGACTCCATCGAGTCTTGATGAGGCGATCCAAAGCGCCTACAAGACTCGAGCCGATTTTCAAAGCCAGATGAACCAGGTCCGGGCCGCTGAGCTTGCGAGAAGAGCTGCTTCTGCTGAGCGGTATCCATCGATAGGCGTGGAGACCGACTATGGTCTCTCGGGAGTCAACCCGGGCTCGTCGCACGGCACCGTGGATGCCGCCGCCACGCTCCGCATTCCTATTTTTCAGGGTGGAAGAGTGCACGGGGATGTTCTTCGGGCGGACGCTTCGCTAACCAGGGAAAGAGAGCGCTTGGAAGACTTCAGGGCCAAGATCGATCAGGAGGTGCGCGACGCTTATCTGGATCTGGAAGCGGCTGCACAAGAAGTCTCTGTCGAGAAAAGCGCGGTAGCGCTCGCTACTCAAACCCTGGAACAATCTCGCGATCGATTCATGTCGGGAGTTACCGACAACATTGAAGTCGTTCAAGCACAAGATGTGCTGGCAGTCGCAACTGACAGCTACATCGCGAGTCTTTACAGCCACAACCTGGCAAAGATCTCTCTGGCAAGAGCGATCGGCGTCGCGGAATCCGGCTTTGCTCAATATGTGGAGGGAAAATAAATATGGCTGAGCAGAATCAAGCAACGAATCCACCCCAGGCAATACCAAACGCACCCGCGGATAGCGCCGGCGCTGCCGACCGGCCCATTTCAGCTTATCCGAGGAAACGCTCCTACAAGCGTTGGATCTTTCTTGGCGCGTTGGTTGTTCTGGCGGTCGCCGGCGCTTTCCTGTGGCACTATCTTTCGGGCTTTGAATCCACCGACGATGCGCAAGTGGACGTCCACCTTTACCCTGTCAGTGCTCGCATTTCCGGATATATCCAGAAAGTGAACGTCGAGGACAACCAATGGGTCCAAGCGGGTTCCACACTGGTCGAAATCGACCCCAAAGACTATGAGGTGGCCTTGGCAAGAGCCCAGGCAGCACTCGATGCTTCAGAGGCTGCCGCGAAGAGCTCGAATATCGATGTGCCTGTATCTTCTGTCGATACCTCAAGCCAATTGAAATTCACGTCGTCGGATATTAAGAATGCGGAGGCAGCGATCGAGGCAGCAGAAAAGCAAACCACGGCCGCCCACGCCCGCGTTTTGGAAGCGCAAGCGGAAAATGTAAAGGCTCAGGATGACGTAACACGCTACCACTTGCTGCTCGCCAAAGAGGAGGTACCGAAGCAGGTCTATGACCATGCATATGCGGCCGCGGCAACCGATGTCGCGGCCGTGGCCGCGGCGGAAGCAGACGAGGCGGCAGCGCAACAAGCCGTTCAAGAAGCGCACAGCCGCCTGACTGAGGCCGAGGCACACTACGAAGATGCCCAAGCGGGGCCACAACGTGTCGCCTCAACCCGCGCTAAAGCCCTTTCGGCCATCGCGGATGCACACCAGAAAAGAGCTGCTGTCGAACAAGCACGGCTAAATCTGGGATACACCAAAATATTTGCACCTGTAACCGGGGAGGTTACGAAGAAGGTGGTCGTCGGGTTGAACGTGGAACCTGGGGAACAGATGCTCACGGTGGTTCCCCTGGATCAGGTGTGGATCACTGCGAATTTCAAAGAGACGCAACTCAAACACATGCACGTGGGCCAGAAAGCAAAGATCGTGCTCGACTCGAACGGCCGCACCTACCGTGGTCATGTGGATAGCATTGCGGGAGCGACAGGGCCCATCTTCAGCTTGCTGCCGCCCGAAAACGCAACCGGCAACTACGTAAAGATTGTTCAGCGGGTACCGGTAAAGATTGTTGTGGAGCCCGGCGAAGATCAAGACCACCAGCTTCGGCCGGGTATGAATGTCGAAGCGAAAGTATATTTGCGATGAGCACCACGGCGCTGACTCTTCCGGCGGAGCAGGCGGTGTGGCGCCCGAAGGTAAATCCCTGGGCGATTGCCGCCACCGTATCGATGGCGGCGTTTATCGAAGTGCTGGACACGAGCGTTGCCAACGTTGCGTTGCCCTATATGGCCGGCGACCTGGGAGCCAGCTACGACGACAGCACCTGGGTGCTCACCTCGTATCTCGCTGCGAATGCGATTGTGCTCCCCATCAGCGGATGGCTCGCGGAGGTGATCGGCCGCAAGCGGTATTTCATGATGTCGCTGGCCATTTTCACAGTGAGCTCCCTGCTTTGCGGCTTAGCACCCAGCCTGCCGCTATTGCTGTTCTTTCGCGCGGTGCAAGGCATCGGCGGCGGCGGACTGCAACCGATGGCCCAGGCCATTCTGAACGATACATTTCCGCCGGAGAAGCGCGGCCAGGCGTTTGCTCTCTATGGCATTACCGCGGTTCTCGCTCCTACCGTAGGGCCGATGCTGGGAGGCTGGATTACCGACAACTATTCCTGGCGCTGGATATTTTTCATCACGCTGCCGGTGGTCCTGCTTGCTCTTTATTTGACGTACACCCTGGTCGAAGATCCGCCGTTTCTCCGGCGCGTAAAGAGCGGGGGTATCCGGGTGGACTACATTGGAATATCCATGCTGGCGCTGGGAGTCGGCTCGCTGCAGATTCTTCTGGACAAGGGCCAGGAAGACGATTGGTTCGGCTCGCATTTCATCACGACCCTGGTGATCACCGCAACCGTTTGCCTTATCTCGCTGGTCATATGGGAGTGGTTTCGCAAAGAGCCGATCATCGATGTCCGCATGTTCAAGAGCTTCAACTTCGCGGC
>JBAVQC010000339.1:0-19906 GCA_049693715.1 Acidobacteriaceae bacterium
GTCTTGGGCTGCGTCGCGCAGCAACTTCTGCGCCTGTGCAAAATCGCTCAATGTACCGAGAGCTGTGACCGCGTCGAGCCTGGCCTGCCGAGCCTGGGTCTTCGTGTCAGAGAGCGCAGTGTTCAACATCTCCCAGGCTGTATCGGTTCCTGATTCCACGTTGCCTTTGTCTGCCGCCTGATTATGGATTACCGGGGCATCGGGTTCTTCGCCGTTGTCGGTGTTTGTATCTGCAGCTGACTGGGCCGTGGGCGCTGCCTGCTCCTTCTGCGCGCGGCTCACGGCGCCAGCCAGGCACAAGAAACAACTCAGAATCACCCAAATCCTCATCATGCCTGGTCCTCTTTCCGCTCGTCCTGCCAGTTTGCGGCGTTCAGGCGCGACCCTTACGCCGCCCTTATCTTTCTCTTCGTATATTGGATGTGCGAAGGACCGGAGTGGATTTTGATTTCAAGTGCGATCTGAGGCTCGATCGAATTTCGCTGCAGCCAATACCTCGCAGCAAGATGGATATCATCGCATCGGCTTCGGTCTTGTTGAGGCGTCCGTGACCGGCCAGTAAGCGAAAGACCATAGGCCCAAAGATCAGATCGATGATCATTTCCTGATCGAGTTTTTGGTCGATTTCTCCGCGCTTGACGGCACGATTCAAGATTTCACGGGTGGCTTCCCGGCGTGGTTTCAGGAAACGCTCGCGAAATAATGCTGCAAACTCAGGGTCGGTTTGGCACTCGGCCAGGAATTGACCGAAAATACGTCCGGTTGCACTGGTGTAGGTAACCATGCTGGAGCGAAGCAGCTCCGCGAGATCTCTCTCCGTATCGCCAGTATCCGGGGCGACGATCAGCTTGCCTATGGTTTCTCTAAATGCGTCTAAAGCGACATAAGCCTTGTTCGGCCACCACTTGTAAATAGTCATTTTGCCAACGCCTGCCTTGCGGGCGATGGCCTCGATGGTGAGCTCACGTAATGGCTTTTCCTTGAGCAGCTGAAGCGTGGCGCTGAGAATAGCCTCTTCTGATTCATGGCTGCGCTGGCGCCCTCGGGTTTTTGATTCAGTCATAGATTCGTACGTGGCCTTCCAGGCTACGGGAGAAAGATCATGCGGCCTTAATCCCGAGCCAGTCAAATAAAGTGTGCACCTTTGCCCGGCCCGGAACATCTGATGTTTTGAGACTAAATAAATACTATACGTTTAGTATCGAATAACCGGTTGCTGACGTTTCGGCTGTCATCGAGGAAACAGAATGTGGATTGTCAGAATTGCCCTGAACCGGCCTTATACGTTTATCGTATTGGCGCTGCTCATTCTTATCCTGAGCCCGGTCATCATTTTTAGAACGCCCACGGATATCTTTCCCAACATCAATATCCCCGTGGTCGCCGTGGCCTGGACGTACACCGGCCTTAGCCCGGAAGAGACGGAAGGGCGCATCACGACCGTTTATGAGCGCGTACTGACGACGACGGTCGACAATATTGAGCATATTGAGTCCACCACGGTAAACGGAACGGCGATCGTCAAAGTTTTCCTGCAGCCGAACGCCAGTATCGACCGGGCAAATGCCCAGGTCACCGCAGTCTCCCAAACCATTCTCCGCCAGTTGCCGCCCGGATCCCTTCCACCCTATTCTGAATTACAGCGCGTCCACGGTTCCCATTCTGCAGCTCGGCCTCTCGGGAAAGAATCTCACGGAGCCCCAACTCAACGACGTTGCCTTGAACTTCCTGCGTACCCAGTTGGTGACGGTGCCGGGGGCCTCCGTTCCCTTTCCGTTCGGCGGAAAGCAGCGCCAGGTCATGGTCAATCTCAACCAGGGCTTGCTGCAGGCGAAGGGACTTTCGCCGAACGATGTGCTCACTGTGCTGGGAAACCAAAACCTTATTCTGCCCGGCGGCACAGTCAAGATGGGCCAGTTTGAATACGACGTCGACCTGAATGCGGACGTGAAAAATGTCCAGGAACTGAACGACCTGCCCATCAAAACGGTGGGGAGTTCCACTGTCTACCTTCGGGACGTGGCGACGGTAAGTGATGGATTCGCGCCGCAAACGAACATTGTTCGGCAGGACGGAAGGCGCGGTGTGCTGGTGACGGTGCTCAAGGCCGGAGATGCTTCGACCATCGATGTCGTGAAGGGTGTTCGACAAATTCTGCCGCGGGTGGCGCAGACGCTCCCTCCCAACCTCAAGATTCAGCCGCTCTCGGATCAGTCGATCTTCGTGCGGGCTTCCATCAATGGTGTGATCCGGGAAGCCATTATCGCGGCTGCTCTTACCGGCCTGATGATCCTCATGTTCCTGGGAAGCTGGCGCAGCACGGTCATTATCGCCATCTCGATTCCGCTCTCCATCCTAACGTCGGTCATCGTGCTTAGTTTCCTGCACCAGACGATCAACATCATGACGCTGGGCGGACTTGCGCTTGCGGTCGGCATTCTGGTCGACGATGCGACCGTCACCATCGAGAATATCGAGCGCCACCTGGAAGAAGGCGCCGAGCTGCACGATGGGATTCTGGATGGAGCGGCACAGATTGCTGTCCCTGCGCTGGTTTCAACCTTGTGCATCTGCATCGTCTTCCTTCCCATGTTCTTTCTCAGCGGCGTGGCCCGGTATCTCTTTGTTCCACTCGCTGAGGCCGTGATCTTCGCCATGCTGGCGTCGTACATCCTCTCGCGAACACTGGTGCCGACGCTGGCCATGTACCTGTTGAAGACCAAGCAACACGGGCAATCGCGAAACCCGTTTGCGATTTTCCAGCGAGGCTTCGAGCGGGTCTTTGAACGGGTTCGCGTTGCCTATGCGTCATTGCTGGCGTGGCTGGTTTCGCTAAGAATGGTGTTTGTTCCTGGCTTTTTGGCTGTCTGCCTCAGCGCCTTCGTTCTGATCCCGTTTCTCGGCCAGGACTTCTTTCCTGATACCGATAGCGGGCAGTTCATTCTGCATGTTCGTGCGAAGACCGGGACGCGCATCGAGGAGACGGCCCGTTTAGCTGACCAGGTGGAGACCAGCATCCGGCAGATGATTCCCCCGGCTGAGGTGGACAATGTTCTCGACAACATTGGCCTGCCTTTCAGCAACATCAACTACATCTACAACAATTCGGGGCTAACAGGCGCAGGAGACGCGGACATACTGGTCTCTCTCAAAGAGAAACATCACCCGACGGCAGATTACGTGCGCACGCTTCGCGAGCGGCTGCCCAGCGAGTTCCCTGGAGCCACGTTTTATTTTCTTCCGGCTGACATCGTCACCCAGACGCTTAACTTTGGTCTTCCGGCACCCATCGATGTTCAGATCGATGGAGCCGATATCGCGAGGAATGCGCGCATCGCCGACAAGATGCTTACTGAGTTGAGGCATGTCCGCGGTATTACCGATCTGCGGATCCAACAGCAGGCCGACTATCCAAAATTTCACGTGGCGGTCGACCGCACCAAGGCGGCGCAGGGCGGATTTACGGAACGCGACGTTGCCAACAGCCTCTTGATCTCTCTCAGCGGCAGCTTCCAGGTAACACCGATGTTCTATCTCAACCCGAAGAACGGTGTCTCCTATAACCTGGTCACGCAAACGCCGCAGTACGATATTCAGTCGGGCCAGGATCTGCAGAACATTCCTATCAGCGGTCCGAATCAGAAACGGCCGGCGATTCTTGCCGATGTTGCTTCGATTCAGCGCACCAGTGAGCTGGCCTCAATCAACCATTACAACATCCGCCGGGTGGTCGATATCTATGCTTCGGTGCAAGGCCGGGATCTGGGTGCGGTCGGCCGGGAAGTCACGCAAATTGTCGACGCGAATCGGAAATCGCTTCCGCGTGGAAGCTTTGTTTCGATCCGCGGCCAGTACGGCACGATGCGCACTTCTTATATCGGCCTGATCGGCGGACTGGGCTTTGCCATCATTCTGGTGTACCTGCTGATCGTGGTGAACTTCCAGTCATGGCTTGATCCGTTCATCATCATCACTGCGCTGCCGGCGGCGTTGGCGGGTATTGTTCTGTTTCTCTTCATCACCCACACCACCCTGAGTGTTCCCGCTCTGATGGGAGCGATCATGTGCATGGGGGTGGCTACGTCAAACAGCATTCTCGTCGTGGCTTTCGCTAAGGAGCGGCTGCTGCATCACGGCGATTCGATCACGGCCGCAATCGAAGCCGGGGCCACGCGCTTCCGCCCGGTCATCATGACGGCTTTGGCCATGATCATCGGCATGATCCCGATGGCGCTTGGGCTGGGGGATGGTGGAGAACAAAATGCGCCGTTAGGCCGCGCGGTCATCGGCGGCTTGCTCTGCGCCACAGTCGCCACACTGGTCTTTGTCCCTTCAGTTTTTGCCTTGCTGCACGGACGGCGTACCTCGCCGGACGCTCAAGCGGTTGGGGATCGAAAAAACGAACCGATTCACGCGTAATTGCATGTGCACGAATGGAGATATGACATGAGCAGCATCGCGAACCCACCAGCTGAAGTTTCCCAATCCAACAGGGAGCGGAAGACGCCAGTAGCGTCAAAGCCGTCGTCCCCATGGTTGTTGTTTGGGTTGGCAGCTATCGTGCTTGTGCTTGGAATTGTCATTTACTCCGGCATACATGAACGCGCCCACGCGGAGAGCCGTCTGGGCATCAGTACTGAGCGGGCAGCAGTTCCTACGGTGAATGTGATTGAGCCGAGCTCGGCTGGTCTGGCCCAGGAGGTCGTATTGCCGGGTAATACTCAGGCATTCAACGACACGCCCATCTATGCGCGCACCAATGGATATCTGAAGCATTGGTATGTCGATATCGGAGCTCATGTGAAGCAGGGGCAACTGCTGGCCGATATCGACACCCCGGAGGTTGATCAACAATTGGAACAGGCCCGCGCGGACCTGAAGAATGCCCAGGCAAACGAGCAGCTGGCAGAGATAACCGCGGCACGGTGGCAAAATCTGCTTAAGACGAACTCCGTTTCCAAGCAGGAGACCGACCAAGCGGTCAGCGATCTCAGCGCGCGGCAAGCATCGGTCGACTCGATGACGGCGAACGTTCACCGCCTGGAGCAGTTGCAGTCGTTCGAGAAGGTTTATGCCCCCTTTGCGGGTGTGATCACGGCGAGGAATACGGACATCGGCGCACTGATCAATGCCGGAGCCGGCGGAGTGCCACAGGAACTGTTCCACATGGCAGCGGTCAACAAGCTACGCGTCTACGTGGCTGTGCCGGAGGTGGATTCGCTGGCCGCGCAAACTGGAGCCAGGGCCACGCTTACCCTGGATGAGTTCCCGGGCGAGACGTTCGAAGGCACGATCGTTCGCGATTCTGATTCGATTGATTCCGCCACGCGGACGCTGAACGTCGAAGTCGACGTGAACAATGCACAAGACCGCATCAAGACGGGCGCCTATGCCTTCGTCCATCTGAAGCTCCCGCAGTCGGCGCATGCTTCCGCGCAATCGCTCACCGTTCCAGCCAACACCTTGCTTTTCCGGTCAGAGGGATTGCGCGTGGGGGTGGTGCGTAATGGTCAAGCAGAGCTGACCCCGATCAAGATCGGCCGCGACTTCGGGGCCACGGTCGAGGTGGTCGCGGGGCTTCATGCGACCGATCAGGTCATCGTGAGCCCGTCGGATTCGCTCACCAGTGGGACCCCGGTCCAGGTGAGTACACCGGCGGCGGGAGGATCAAAGTGAAACGGCATCTCGGTTTGGCGGTAGGCTTTTTCAGTCTGTTCCTCGGTGGATGCATGGTGGGGCCGAAATATGTCAAACCAACGGTGCCCGTGGCCCCGGCATTCAAGGAGCAGCCTCCGCAGTCGTTCAAGGAGAACGATGGCTGGAAACCGGCTCAGCCCGGGGACCAGGCGCTTCGCGGGAAGTGGTGGGAGATCTTCGGAGATCCGCAACTCAACGAGCTGGAAGAAGAAGTAACGCAATCGAACCAGGATCTAAAGGTGGCCGAGGCGCGTTTCCGCCAGGCGCGGGCGACGATTCGGTTTAACCGGTCGGCGGAGTTTCCCACCATTTCTACCTCGCCGGGAATTGTCAGTGAACGATTCTCCGCGAATCAGCCTTACTTTCCACCGGGGCTGGCTAACAACGGGACCGGCGCCTTCACGTTGCCCTTTGATCTCTCGTATGAAGTTGACTTGTGGGGAAGGGTTCGCCGCACGGTGAGTGCATCGCGCGAAGAAGCGCAGGCCACCGCCGCCGATCTGCAGACTGCCAATCTGAGTTTGCACGCGGAATTGGCTTCTGACTACTTTGAGCTACGGAGCGCCGATGCCCAAAAGCAACTTCTCGACGACACGGTGAAGGCCTATACCGATGCGGTGCAACTGACGCAGAATCGTTTTGAGGGTGGGGCGGCTCCCAGATCCGACGTGGCCCAGGCGAAGACCCAACTGGATGCAGCGATGGTGGCGGATACTGACATTGCGGTGACGCGGGCTCAGTTTGAACACGCCATCGCGACATTGATTGGCAAGCCTCCGGCGGAGCTCAACCTGGCTGCGGCGCCGCACAGTCCGCTGCAGCTTCCGTCTATACCAGTCGGCGTGCCCACGAGCCTGCTTGAGCGCCGGCCCGACATCGCTGCCGGTGAGCGCCGCGTCGCCGAAGCGAACGACCAGATAGGCATTGCTCGCGCTGCCTACTTTCCTTCTCTGTTCATTGGCGCCTCGGGTGGATTTACGGGTACCTCGATTACGAATTGGCTCAACTGGCCGAGCCGTATGTGGGCGGTTGGACCACAGTTGTCAGAGACACTGTTCGATGCGGGCCGACGGCGCGCTACCTCTGAGTCAGCAACTGCGAACTATGACGGCACGGTAGCTTCCTATCGGCAAACGACATTGACTGCCTTTCAGGAGGTAGAAGACAATCTTGCCGCATTGCGCATTCTGGAAACGGAGGCGCAGCAACAACAACAGGCTACGGCTTCTGCGGCGGACACGCTTCAGTTGTTTACGAATCGATACGTTGGCGGTGTCGATAATTATCTGCAGGTGATTACCGCGCAGACGGTGCTCTTGACGAATCAGCGCAATGATATCGACATTCAACGACGGCGGATGGATGCCAGCGTCCTGCTGGTCAAGGCCGTCGGCGGCGGTTGGGATACGACGCAGTTGCCTGGGTTGTAAGTCTGGCCGCTAAACCGGTGATAGGAGGGACAGGCCTCGAGGGCGAATTGAACCTGAATTTGCTTGACCTGCAGCTTATCCGAATAGAGCATGAGCACAGATTCCACGAGGGCCGGAATGTGAACGGAGGTGGGGGAAGTATCGATGGCAAGCATGGAAGTACAGGGATCTTCGCTGCATCCTTACCGCTTTCGGTAGGGACGATTTCTGCGCGGCTCGATCGCCTTCCTGCCACGCGAACGATATGGAAGTTCGTGGTCTTGCTAAGTCTCGGCTTCTTCTTTGAGCTCTACGATCTGCTGTATTCAGGATATATAGCGCCGGGGCTGGTGAAGAGCGGCATTCTGACGACCACGACGGTGGGCCTCTTTGGCATGAAGGGAGTGGCGGCTTTCATTGCTTCTCTGTTCTCGGGGCTCTTCGTAGGGACGATTTGCTGCGGTTTTCTTGCTGACCGTTTCGGCCGTCGTGCGATCTTTACCTATTCGCTGCTTTTCTACACGGCCGCAAACCTGATCATGGCATTTCAGGTCACGGCCGCAGGCCTGAACTTCTGGCGTTTTATGGCTGGGCTCGGCATTGGCGTGGAACTCGTCACCATCGGGACGTACATCGCCGAACTCGTACCCAAGCATATCCGCGGACGCGCTTTTGCCTGCGAGCAGGCGGTGGGCTTTACGGCAGTCCCGGTGGTGGCACTCCTGTCTTACCTGCTGGTACCGTACAAACCCCTGGGCCTTGATGGGTGGCGTTGGGTTGTGATCATTGGCGCGCACGGAGCCCTGTTCGTCTGGTTCATTCGTCGCGCGTTGCCCGAAAGCCCGCGATGGCTCGCGCAGAAAGGCAGGCTTGAGGAAGCCGATCGTGTGTTGTCAAAGTTAGAAGAGACGGTTGCCAAAGAGCTCCCCCTTCCGTTACCTGCTCCTCAGTCTCAGGCTGTGAGCTCCGGCCAGACGTTCCTCGACATCTGGAGGGCGCCATATGCCAAGCGCACATCCATGATGATTACTTTTAACGTGTGCCAAACGGTTGGGTTCTATGGATTTGCCAACTGGGTGCCGACGCTGTTGGTCAAACAAGGCATCACGCTCACCACGAGCCTGCTCTATTCATCGATCATTGCGATCGCGGCGCCGGTAGGGCCGCTGATTGGCTTGGTGATCGGCGACAAATATGAACGCAAGAGCGTGATCGTCGCGACTGCAGCAGGCATCGTGGTATGCGGGCTGGCATTCAGCCAGGTTTCGAGCGCGATGCTGCTTATCGCCATGGGCGTGGGGATAACGCTGGCAAGCAACATTATGTCTTATAGCTTTCATGCTTACCAGACGGAACTTTTCCCGACAAACATCCGGTCGAGCGCGGTGGGCTTTGTCTATTCGTGGAGCCGCTTTTCGGCAATTTTCACGTCGTTTCTGATCGCCGGGGTCCTGAAAAGCTTCGGCACAACCGGCGTGTTCGTTTTCATTGCAGCGGCCATGCTGATCGTGATGGCAGTGATTGGCTGGATGGGGCCGCGTACCCGAGATCTGGCGCTGGAAGAGATTTCGCGATGACGGGGATGGTTCTAGCCGTAAGTGACGTCGCAATAACATAGATAGCCTGCCCAAAAGATAGCTCCCTATCTAAAGATAAAGGGTGACGTACATCATATGAAACCGCGCGATTGCGTGACTTGGTGGCAACTAATCGGGTGTCCTTCCGTCTATGTTGATGAAGACGTGCCGCCTTCGCTCCGCCACTGGTTGGCGAGCAGACCTGGTTCTGCGAGATTCTTCTGTTTTGCGGCGACACTGGAGAACCATGGCCTTTCCTGCTTCCCATACGGCGGGCATCCGTAACACTGATGGTTCGCTGGCGCGCATGGGTGAACTCTGCGGAATAATAAGAGCCTCTTACCTTAGCCCCCTCTTCCCTCTCGTGCTTGGCTTCGAGTTGTGGCGTTATCTCCAGCCGCTGTTGCAAACAAGGGTTCGCTCCAGCCTAACGAAGAACAACCGTTTGAGACTGGATCTGCTGCGAGGCGCCGCTTTCTGCGTGACATTGATGCTGCCGGCAAAAGGATGGGCGCAAGGCGATGGAACGCTGGCGAGCGTTCAAGCGCCGGCCAAGACGGGTGAGACTGCAGCGGAAGTGCTGAAGCGCGAAGAGAGCCAGCGCATTTTAGGCGTGGTGCCAAACTTCAACACCGTCGAGAGCTCGGAGGGGGTACCGCCGCTGTCGCCGGGACAGAAGTTCCACCTGATGTACAGGAGCTCTGTCGATCCGTTTGTCTTTGTTGCAGACGCCTTTGTCGCGGGTATCGGCCAGGCGCGGAATACGAATCCCGGATTTGGCCAGGGAGCCGAGGGCTATTTCAAACGCTTTGGTGCGTCTTATCTCGACACGGTCGATGGCAATTTGTGGGGCAATGCTATCCTTCCCATTCTCCTTAAGGAGGACCCGCGCTACTTTCGTTTGGGTTCCGGCAGCTTCACCCATCGGTTTCTCTACTCCGCAGCGACCACTGTCTGGGCTAAGCGCGACAATGGCAAATGGGGCCCAAACTACGCGAATGTGCTGGGCAACTTCATCTCCGGTGGTATTTCCAATGCTTATTACCCCGCTGCGGATCGGGGAGTTGGGCAGACGCTCTATGGGGCGCTCACCGTCACCGCAGAAGGAGTAATCGGCGCGGAATTTGTTGAGTTCTGGCCTGACATCTCAAGGCATATGTTCAAGAAGCACCACTCGGCGCCGTAAGGAATCCATTTTTACTGGGATACGTGTTGGGAGAGATAGTTCTGGATTTCGGAAAACTCCTCGTCCGATAGCCGAAATGTCGCCGCTGGTATCACGCCCTCAATCTGTTTTGCGCTGCGCCCGCCTACGATCGCGGCGGTGATTGCAGAATGATGCAAAGTCCAGGCAATCGCCACTACGCCTGCACTGACACCGTGACGGTGCCCTATTTTACCGATGAAGTCTGCCACTGCCAGGTTCCGTGATAGGAGAGGTTCCTGGTAGTTCTTCGCATTCCGGCGAAAATCGTCGCTGGGAAAATTGGCGACGCGCTGTTTGCTCATAGCCCCGGTCAATAGGCCAGAATGCATGGGGGCATAATTGATAACGCCGATGTTGTTCTTCTCACAGAATGGCAGGATCGTCGATTCCACTGCGCGATTCAACATGGAGTAGGGCGGCTGGTTCGAGGTAATCGGGGCGATCTTCATGGCTCGCTCCATCTGTTCCACGCTGAAGTTCGAGACACCAATCCAACGAACCTTGCCCTCCTTTTGCAGGCCGGCCATCACGCCCCAGGCCTCTTCGATCTCTTCATCCGGTTTGGGCCAGTGCACCTGGTAGAGATCGATAACATCCACCGCGAGGCGGCGAAGACTGTCTTCGGCTTCGCGTCGAATGTGCTTGAGGCTATTCGAGACTTCGCGCTTCTCATCCCACACCAGGCCGCATTTGGTGAAGATGTATGGATGATGAGAAGTCGTCTTGAGTGCGCGCGCGACGACCTCCTCGGAATGCCCCAGGCCATACACGGCCGCCGTGTCGATCCAGTTGATACCCAGGTCCAGCGCTTTATGAATCGCAGCGATGGAGTGGTTATCGTCCTGAGGCCCCCAGGAAAATTGCCAGTCACCACCGCCGATGGCCCATGAACCGAACCCGATGGGTGTCAGTTCCAGGTCAGAGTTGCCGAGCTTCTTTTTGTCCATAATATATTTTGCCAAAGATCGTCACCTTTTGCGCTGAAACGCTTCCATGGAGAGCAGTTGTTGGATAGAGAGCGCTTTTCATCATCTTACGCGGAAGATTTGCGACCGATGACCAAGGTGAACCATCCAAATACTGCCGAAAAACGCGGAGCCGGATTGGTAAGCCCGGCTCGCTGCGGACGCGCGTTCCGCAGTCTAGTCAACTCCAGCATCGAAGCGGAGAAGGGACCCACGGCGATAGCGGTAGTGCTGCGGCACTGCTGCCTGTCGCGTGGTGCGTTGCGGACGAGAGCCTGACAGCCATGCGATAGAACATTCTGTAAAAGGAGATCGCGATGGCAACGCTTAACCACACAAACCTCACCACCTACAATGTCCCGGCACTCAAGGAATTCTTCAGTTCGGTATTCGGTTTTCAGATACTGAGCGAACACGGCGATAAATTAGTCGTGCTGAGGAATTCCGAGGGTTTTTTGCTAACCCTGATGTTCGATAAGCGCATGACGCCGGAGCAGGGCTATCCCGGGCTTTTTCACGTTGGCTTTCTTCAGCCCACGCAGCAAGCGGTGGACCTGGTGCACGAAGCCTTGATCGTTCGGAATTATATGGCGCCGAAGCCCGCGAAGCTGCAGCGCGGAGGACCGCCAACCTACGGTTTTTATTGTGACGCTCCTGGCGGTGTGCTGGTGGAAGTGAGCACGATGAATATGGCCGACGCCGCCTGATCCTACCTCAAAACGTAGCGGACGGGCTCGTACCCCAAAGTCCAGCGGCCAAATTAAATGAACGTGTTCAACAAATGTGTTGCCAAGGAGCCGGACCGAGTGTAAATTGAACGTGTTCAATATTGCTTGACATGAAGTCGCCCATGCTCAAATCCGAGGCTACGCGCGCCCGCATCCTAGAATCCGCGCTAGCCATCTTCCGCGAGCGCGGATTCGAGAAGTCCACCATGCGCGAGATCGCCACGGCTGCCGGAGTAGCCGTGGGCGCTGCCTACTATTACTTTGACTCCAAGGACGCCATTGTCATGGCCTTCTACCAGCGCGCCCAGCAAGAAATGGCTCCATCGCTGGACACGATACTCTCAGAAGAAAAAAAGTTGGAGGGCCGCCTCCACGGCATTATCGCGTACAAGTTCGAATATTTCTCGCCCAATCGAGCATTGCTTGGCGCTCTTTCCAGTCACGTCGATCCCGCTCACGCGCTCTCCCCCTTCAGTGCGGAGACCTCCGCCATCCGGGAGCAAGACATTGCGTTTTTTGAGCGTGCCGTGGAAGACTCCAAGGTCAAGCTGCCCTCCAGCATTCAACCGTATCTGCCGCGCTTACTATGGCTCTACCAAATGGGCCTGCTTCTCTTCTGGGTATACGACCATTCACCCAGACAAGCGCGCACCCAGATCCTTTTCGACAAGACTCTGAAGATGATCCTGATCAGCCTGAAGGTGGCCGGCATGCCTTTCCTGCGCCCGATCCACCGCCTCGCCGGAGAGTTGCTTGAAGTCATCTATGGCAAGCACCGCACATGATCCGCTTTGAAGAAACCACGTTCATTGCCGCGCCGATCGACCGGGTGTTTGATCTATCGCGCAGTGTTGAGGTCCATCTGCTTGCGAATGTCCATGACCACGAACAAGCCGCGGCCACGGGGGGAGTTACTGCTGGATTGGTTGGCCTGGGGCAGCAGGTGACATGGCGCGCCAAACACTTCGGGTTCTGGCACAACCTGACCAGTGAGGCCACCGCTGTGGAACCTCCCACTTATTTCCAGGTCACCATGGTCAAGGGTATTTTCCGCTCCATGCAGGCCGAACATCGGTTGCGCAGCCTGCCTTCCGGAGTCACTGAGCTGACGGACATTTTCGCTATTGCGGCGCCGCTCCCAATCCTCGGGTCAATCGCCGAGGCGCTCTTTCTGCGCCGCTACATGATGACACTCAACCGCGAACGCAACGCCGTGATTCAACAGCTCGCTGAATCAGACGACTGGCGACGCTATCTACCGGCATACGGGCAGGAGCCTGCGCCATGAAGATTGTCATCCCCGGCGGCAGCGGACAGATTGGCAGCATCCTTGCGCGGCACTTCCACCAACAGGGCCACACGGTTACCGTGCTGAGCCGCGTCCCGAAGGCGGCTCCCTGGCAGGTGATTCACTGGGACGCTCAGACGGTTGGCCCATGGACCGCTACGCTGGAGCAGAGCGACGTGTGCATCAACCTGACGGGACGCAGCGTGGACTGCCGCTATCACACAGAGAATCGGCGGCAGATGTACGACTCGCGCATTGTTTCGACCCGGCTGCTCAACGATGTCATTGCGTCCCTCGCCCATCCGCCGCGACTCTGGCTCAACGCGAGCACGGCCACAATCTATCGCCACGCGTTGGATCGACCCATGGACGAGATGACCGGGGAACTCGGCGGGAACGAACGAGGCGCCCCGGACACATGGAATTTCTCTATCAGCATCGCAAAGGATTGGGAGGCCGCATTCTTTGCCGGGCAAACGCGAAATACGCGCAAGATCGCCATGCGCAGCGCCATCACCTTTATTGCGGGCAAAGGCGGCGTCCTCGAAGTTCTCTCCAACCTGGTGCGCAGCGGACTCGGAGGAGCGCAAGGATCCGGGGCTCAATACGTTTCCTGGATTCACGAAGCAGACTTCGTCCGCGCCGTCGATTTCCTGATCGCAAATGAAACCCTGACCGGTCCGTTGAATATATGCTCGCCCAATCCGCTGAGAAATCGCGAGTTCATGCGTGCTCTTCGCGCTTCCTGGAGACAACCGGTTGGCGTTGCGGCTCCTTCATGGATGATCGAAATCGGCAGTTTCCTGCTGCGTACCGAATCTGAACTCGTTCTCAAAAGCCGTCGGGTCATCCCGGGCAGACTCCTGAACGCCGGCTTTTGCTTCACTTATTCAGAGTGGGCGGCGGCAGCGCAGGAGCTGGTTTCCCGCTACCGACGCGCGGCGAAGACCGCTTAAACCCTTATAAGCGAGGGGCCTGAGCCGTCGAGCAAACGTGGCATACACCAGCGATGCGCGGAGGCTACAACTACAATCCATGGTTTTGCTACCCAAGGCGCATGGCGAATTTCCATGGAAACGATATGCTCATTTTCAAGCAGCGATTCTCCAAACCTTCAGCGATCCCTTCGGGGGATGGGCTCGGTGAGGAAACAAGGGGAATCGCTGTAATAAAAGCAGTGGCCTTACCTGTCGTTTGCAGCAAATGCATCAATTGGATCTGCCACGTTTCTCTCGTCCAAGTTTTTAGATGTTGCTTCCCGCGCTGTATCACTCTAACGATGCATTACCTTCGCCCTACCAGGTCACACTGGTAGGGCATTACTTTTGCTGCCGCAAGGATGAAGCTAGCCGGCCTGCTTGGTGTGGGTGCGCCGGGGCTTGGATTTGCTTTTGCCCTCGAGATTGAGCGCCACCGCGGCACGGATCAGAGTTTTCAAGGCCGCCTCATCGACCTTGCCGCCTTCGTGGATATCGATGGCGCGCCGGACATTCCCCTCCAGGCTGGAGTTGAACAGACCGGAAGGGTCCTTCAACGCAGCTCCCTTGGCAAACGTCATTTTGACGACGCTCTTGTACGTCTCTCCGGTGCAGATGATGCCGCCGTGCGACCAGACGGGAGTGCCCATCCACTTCCACTCTTCCACGATCTCAGGGTCCGCTTCGTGGATGATCCCGCGCACTTTGGCGAGCGTCTTCCCGCGCCAGTCCCCAAGCTCCTTGATCTTCTTGTCGATGAATGCAGAGGCAGATTCCATCGGGACGGGTCCTTTCCTGAACAGCTCAAACTCTCGCACCTAATTTAGCTGCGTTCGACGTAAGCTGCAACCTCCGCGCGGGGAGGCCTCTTGCGTGCCGCAACAGCGCTTATAAGGCTGATGTTCCAGAACCTGGCCGGTGCCCACAACACTATGTGCATAAGCGATACGCCTTGCCGTGCCAAATCTGGTTCCGTGGTGTAGAACTCTGAATAGCCAAGTGCGCAACTTCGAGCAAACCCGAACGGAATTCCAGGAGATCCTCGCCAAGCCCATTCGCGAACTCGGGCTCAAACTCGAGGGCTCTCCGATCGAACGATTCGTGCAGCAGCTCTATCGCGAACTGGAAGCCAAGGGCATCCACAAGTTCCGTCCGCCTTGTTATCTCACCGATGAATGGGGATGTCCCTCCGGCGAGCCGCTCATCGGCGTTCCCTTCTATCTGGCCAACCCGGACCTGGCACAGCTTGAGCGCGATATGAACGACCTGGAAGACGCGCGCGAGATCATGATGTACATGCGTCATGAGGCTGGACACGCATTCAATTACGCGTACCAGCTATACAAGACGGCTGAATGGCGCAATCTCTTTGGTCCGTTTCGCCGCGCATATCGCGATAATTACCGCCCCATACCGTTCTCGCGGAAGTTCGTTCGCCACATGGCCGGGTGGTACGCGCAGAAGCATCCGGATGAAGATTTTGCGGAAACGTTTGCGGTCTGGCTCACGCCTCGCTCGCAATGGCAAAAGCGCTACGAAGGCTGGGGCGCGCTCGAGAAGCTGCAGTACGTCGACGGCATCTCGCGAAAGGTCGGCGATGTCGAACCCATCCGGCGCCGCGGCCGCACCGACATCACCGTCGATGAGATGGAATCGACGGTCGGCGAGTTCTATCGCCTGAGCCTGCCGGAGGAGATTCCGGTGGAGGAACTCGCGCTCGATGCCGACCTGGCGGACATTTTCAATGTCTCTCCCAAACGGCATACGGGCGTGCGGCCCGCCCAGGAGATGCTGCACCAGCATCGAAAGCCCATTATCGACAAGGTCGCGTATTGGAGCGGCGTGCAACGTCCAATTGTCAAGCGACTCGTGGAAGCCATCTGCAAGCGTGTTGAGGACCTGGGTCTGCGCGTGGACGTTCGGCGCGAGTCCGAGCACCTTACCGAGTTCACGGTATACACAACCGCACTCTCAATGAATTACCTGATCCGAGGGAAGTTTCATCCCTGAAGAGTGCCCCGGATTTCCTGTTGAGATTGGAGGTCGCATGAATGGAACGAAGTTGAAAATCACCGTGCTGTACGACTTGTGGGAAGAAGAACCCACTGAAGTGCCGGAAGAAGAAGTTCCTGCACCACGCAAGCGCAAAGGGCAAAAGGCACGCAAGAAGAAGCCCGTAAAGCACGACCGCGAAGAGATCTTCGAGGCCCTGGGGAAGCTCGGTCATGAGCCGTCGTATCATGTTCTCAACGGCCGATCGCAATCACTGCTCGGACTCGCCAAATGTGGCGCCGATCTCATTTTCAACCTCACGGAATCGTATGCGGGCGATAACACCAAGGAGATGCAGGTCAGTGCGTTCCTGGATATGTTGGATATCCCCTACACCGGCGCGGGACCGCGGGGGAATATTCTTGCCCAGGACAAATCGATCGCCAAGAAGATGTTCGCTTTTCACGGGATCCAGTCGCCTTACTTCGCGACAGCCTATCGGGGCACCATCGACCACGCGCATGACATCTCGTTTCCACTGATCGTGAAACCCACCTCTGAAGATGGGTCCATCGGCATCGATGCCGCTGCCGTAGTAAACAGCGTGAAGGAGTTGATGGAGCGGCTTTCGTATGTACAAACGGAATTCGATTCTCCGGCGTTGATCGAAGAGTATATCGATGGACGCGAGATCTACGCTGCCATCCTCGGCAATGACGAGAACGCACGCGCACTTCCGCTGGTGGAACTTGATCTTTCGAAGCTTCCGAAGGGCACGCCCAGGATCGCCAGCCAGGAGGTGAAATTCGAGAAAGACACGGAAGCGTATAAGCTGACGAAATCGGCGATTGCCGAAGACCTCGATGAAGAGACCGAAATCAAGCTGACCGAAACCGCAATCAAGGCCTACCGCGCGGTTAAACTCCGCGATTACGGGCGCATAGACATGCGCATATCGAGCAAGGGCGAAGTGTATGTAATCGAAGCGAATCCGAACCCATGGCTTTCGAGCGGACAGGAGTTTTTCATGGCTGCGAAGAAATCCGGCCTCTCCTATACCCAAATGATTGCGGAGATCGTGGACCTCGCGATGGCGCGGCACGGGTGAAAGCCTGAAGCCGCCGCCGTATTGCAGACCTAACTGATCCATCCAAGAGATGGGTGCTTCTGTTATGCTTCGCGACTCTGGATGGTTTCCGTTCTCAGTGAGGGTGAACCTATGGAAGAGCAGGTTATTACGATGCTTCGCGACCAGGTTGGCACCGTTATGCTGGGAACGGTGTTTCTGTTCGTTGGCCTGGTTGCGTGTGGTATATCTGCCATCCGCGGTCGCAGGAAGTATCGCATCCTCGTATGGTTTGGCCTGCTCAACGTGATGTGGGGCGCACGCATCTTAGCCTATTCGCCCGCGGTGTTCAGCGTGTTGCCGCGATCCTTCTGGGCCACCCGCCTTGACGTGATAGCAATTCTCTCCTACCTGACCGTCATTCCTGCGCTACTTTTCTTTCTGGAAATGAGCCGTGGAATCCTGCGCCGATTCTTGCAAGTCATGTTGATCGCGGAGGTGCCGATCTGCGCAGCCGGAGTTGGTGCAGTTCTCTTTACTGAATCGCCTTACAGATTCATTCACATCAGCAATACGCTGGTGATTTTATTCATTCTGCTTGTCGCGCTCGTGGTTTCCATTCCCGCCGCTGCGGAGAAATTCGGGATCCATCGCCACCGGATTTCCCAGCTCGGCTTTCTGGTTGTGGGAGTCGCGGCCCTCTATGCCAATCTCAGGGGGTTCTTCGGCCTCCCCGAATATCCGGCACTCGAGCCGCTGGCCTTCGCCGTGTTGATCTTCGCGCTGGGGTACGTCGTGGCAGAGAGGATCTTCAGCGATGGGAGTCGCTTAGTCGCCATTGAAAACGAGCTTGCCATAGCCCGAGAGATACAAACGTCCATTCTCCCCGTCGGCATTCCGGAGATCCAGAGTCTTCGCATCAGTGCCGCCTATTTTCCAATGACAGCCGCCGCCGGTGATTTCTATGAATTCATCCCTGTCGATCCGCACCGGGTAGGCTTCCTGGTGGCCGACGTCTCCGGGCATGGCGTCCCGGCCGCACTCATCGCTGCCATGATAAAGGTAGCGATGCAATCGCTCGTGCACTGCGCTCATCAGCCGCGTGAGGTATTGCGCGGCTTGAATCGCATCCTCTCCGATCAGCTGCGGGCTCAACTCGTTTCCGCCGCCTACCTGTGGCTCGACATGGAAAGTGGGAGCGCGCTCTACTCAGCCGCCGGCCATCCACCCCTTCTCTGTTGGCGGCAGGGCAGGCTGGACCGTATCGAAAGCAATGGCCTCTTGATTGGAGTCATGCCGGACTCCGACTATCCGGTTTGTGAGATCCCTCTCAGGTTGGGAGACAGATTCCTGCTCTACACTGACGGTGTCGTTGAACCCGAGAACGCCTCAGGCGATCCATTTGGCGACTACGAACTTGAAAACATTGTCCGCAGGAACCAGTCGCGGTCGCCCTCGGAGTTGTCGGACAACCTGCTCACAGACGTTCGCCGTTGGCAACCAGCATCGGTCACTCAGCAGGATGACATTACACTCATAGTTATCGACATTACCCAGTCGCCCTGGACCGCCGATCCCGAGATCGTGGAAACGAGCCAGGCGTCGTTCCTGCGATGATCAGTGTGTTTTGGCGGACCCGGAAGCCGGTTTCAGCTGATGCATTACCGCCAGTCACTCATTGACAATAGAAAACGAGCCACTTGGCCGTATAGGCCGGCATGTGAACGACTGTGCCGCCGGCCATCGTCAGAATAACGGTATCGCCAAGATGCCCGTCCATGACAACCTCCAAGACGTCATGCTGACTCCGTCTCACGCTGCAGCTTGTCTCAATACATCTTCGATTTTAGCGTCCAAGTCGCGAGCCACGCGCAGCGCATCGCGATTTCCATAAGGGGCCAGGAGGCTGGCCATCCTGTCATACGAAATATGTACGCCATCAGCGCGCTCATCCACAAGGACGGTAACCGGAGCATACGAGCCGGCATCCGGAACACGCTTCGCCATTTCTTTCATGATGAGAGGATTTCCAATGACCAGACGAATGATTCTGGATGCGTGATGCTCTGTCCCCTTGCGAACAATCATCCCGTGGTCGAACTCGAAAAATTGCATCAGACCGCTCTCGCCCAGGACGGGTTGTATGGCGGCCTCTAGTTCGGCGGCAGTTGTCGCTCGCTGCGTTGCTTGCCAAAGCTCTGCCGTATTCGGGTGACCAATCGACGCCTTGATGGGTGCAACGACCACGTCGAATGGCTTCGAGGAGATTACTGTAAACCGTTCCATCTCCACTTTTCTGATCATTCTGGCTCCTTAGCCCTCGTTTGCAATGCTGAGCGACGGCGTTTCGGCCGAAGATAACGAGCTACCGTCGATCGAGGGGGTCGTTTCCCTAAGAGCGTCCGGCAGTCATCGCAGTTGGCAATTCAGGAATTCGCTCGTCCGACCGTTGGCAAGGTGAGCCGCGGCGGCGTTGTAGTGCTTTCCGTTATGGCGGGAGAATGCGTGACTCTGCCCCGGGTAGCTGTACACCGTCGCATTTGGTTTCTTAGCAAGTGCTGTTTTAATCTCCGCTTGTGCATCCCTGGAAATGAACTCATCCTCCTCGGCCAGATGCATGAGAATGGGAGCGTGAAGCCCATCGACTTCTCCCAGATATTTCTCAGTATCGGCGCCGTGATACCAGACCGCGGCGTCGATGTCGTCGTTGCGCACAGCTGTCATGAAGGCCATCAGCGCGCCAAGGCAATAGCCGAGCAAGGCGACCTTGCCGTTGCATTCCGGGAGATTGCGTACTGACTCGATGGTGTCCTTGATGTCCTTTACGCCGGCATCTCTGTCATAAGCCGAATAGAGACGAAGACCGTGTTGCCAGTCGGCTTCGGAGGTGACGTTCAGGTCGACGCCCGGCTCCTGCCGCCAGTACAGGTCTGGAGCGACCGCGAGGTAGCCTTGTTCCGCCAATTCATCGCAGTGCTTGCGAATGTCGGCGTTCACACC
>JBAVQC010000340.1:0-19299 GCA_049693715.1 Acidobacteriaceae bacterium
CGACGGCGAGCAGGAGATGGTAGCCAACGCCATGTATGTGGAACATCCGGGGCTCTTTGCGTACAAGATTCCTCGCGACCCGACGCAGCCCTGGAACAAGCAGGCCGTGCAGTTAGGCCTGGCCGCGCGGAGATGAATGAGGGAGGCTGGGAAGCTCCTTACAACTGGAACGCGCGATTGATGCGCTTGAGCGCAGTCGATGGTGGCCAGTCCTGGCACAACGAGGTTCTGTATCGCGGGGAGGGGTCGCATGAGGCGGTCTACACCGACCTGGACGGTTCGGGTAAACACGTCATCTTTGGACATTCCGCGCAGATCCTGACCCAGAAAAAAGATGTGTACACGGGATGGGTGCAAATGTTCCGCCCGCGCGCCGCCGCGGGAAGAATGCTTGCCACAAGGGCGCACACTGCGAGCATGACGATCGATCCACCAAGAACGACGGGATCCCAGCCCTTCACCTGATAGAGCTGGGCCGCGATCAGATGAGCGCAACCGATCGAGGCCGGGATGCCAATCAGCAGCCCGATCACGATCTGCAGGAACGCGCCGCGCAGCACCAGCCGGGTTATGCTTGACCGGTTCGCGCCCAGCGCCATGCACACTTCTGTCTTGCACACTGAGCGCGGTTTCCTCTAAATACAATCGAGTGACCACGTCAGCAGTCATGGCAGTTTGCGCGTATGTGCCACACCGCGCACAGATTGACCGGTAGAGGCGCCACCTGAGCTCTGCAGGAGCGCCCGGCAATAACGCGATGCCTCACCCATCCCACTCGATGTATGTGATGCTCGTCACGCTTAACTGTATCGGCCGTCACATCAACCCATCGCCGGCCAGCCCTACGATCTGATTGTTAAGAACAATCAATCGTAGCCGAGGTGGACCATGACAGGACTCCAGCAACCTGTGGAACACGAGCAAGCGAGCATATCCGTCGATCAGAAGCAGTCACACAATGGGTTCCCCTTCCACAAAATTGTCTATGTTGGAGACCTCTCGGGCGAAGCCTCCTACGGGCTGCGCTATGCCCAGAAGCTGGCTCACGAACGTCATGCGGAGCTTGTGCTAGTGCACTCACTCGATCCCGTCGTTTACGCGTTGCCTGGTGCTGAACTCCGTGACCGGGATGCGAATGCAGAGTTGACGGCCATGGAGAACGACCCTCAGCGCCACGGCGCCAACCATGATTCCTTTGTGCAGCGCGAGCAAATTTGTGCGGAAATCCTGGGCGAGGCGAGGCGGCACTCTGCATCCCTGCTCATTCTTAGCAGCGCCGGACGAACGGCCGCTGGCAGCATGGCTCTCGCTACCATGGCGCGGCTGCTATTAGCGGAGACGCCTTGTTCTATTTTGACCATCCCCACCCCGGCAGATTCAGCCGCGTTGCCCAGCTGGCTGTGGCAGAACGTGATCGTGGCGACCGACTTTTCTGATGCGGGCATCGCCGCTCTGGATCTCGCGCAACGCATCGCGAGACGCGGACTGGTGGTGCTCCACAGCACGCTATGCGGCAAAGAACAGCAATGTAGCCTTTGCATGACCCGACTTCAATTGCTTGCGCCCTTCAACGAGTCGCATACTCTGCCAGTCGAGCATCTCGTGACCTCCGGCGTAGTGACTGCGGCTATCGCCTCTGTGGCGCAGCGGGTCCACCCTGACCTGCTGGTACTAGGAGCCCCCACCGTTGGGATCGACAGCGGCCACCTGGATGACAGCACAGTCTATCGCGCGATCGTTGAGTCCCACTGCCCGGTGCTCTTGGTTCCGCCCGGGATCGGCCATACTGGCGGAACGATCGACAAAGCGATCTACGCATGGGTGGAAAAAGTTCGGTGCACCAATGGCCAGCCGCCGCTCGGGATGAGCAAGGATCCGCAGATTTGAGCGGCAATGTCACCATCCCATCCCGGGGACCCCAACTTGTAATTGTCCTGATCGCACTCTACCGAGCCACGCTGCATACGGAGGAGGGAGAGCTTGCAGAAAGATGATGATGAACGCGGTCGCCCCGGATGCGCGATGGTCATATCGAGCCGGCAGCCTCTCCGCACTTACCATAGGCATAGGGTACATTGTCATAGCCTCTACAGGCTTGGGCGGAACTGATACCAGGAACACCTTCGGTCGGCCAGAACGCCGAGATCCCAACTGCAATTGTCATCATCGCACTCTGCCGATCAGTGCAGCTGGCGAACGTATGCGATCAATGCTTCCAGGTCATCCTGCTTCAAATCAACAGGAGTCATCCCTCCGGCGCTCATTTTGTCGTTGGGTGAACGAAGCAGCGCAATGACTTGCGAGTCTGTATATTTCTGGCCAACGCCGGTCAGCGGACCGGCTGCCGCGGTGCCTACGCCTCCGTCTCCGTGACAGGAGCTGCAGGACTGAGCCTGAAAGATCGCCAAGCCCTTTAACACCTCTGGGTCAGCAGAAGCTAACGCCGCAGATGCACTGCCCGCCGCCGTTTCTGGCACGAAGGGTTTTTGCATGAAGGCCTTCGCGTCCTCTTCTTGCTTGTGCATTTGCGCCGCGACTCCAGGATCTCTCTCGTCATCTCGATAGCTGGCCACCCCGAGAGAGGTGTAAGCAACCAGGAAGAGAAAGAACCCGCCGACGACGATGGGCCGCCGCCACGGGCGGCGTTCGAGTCGGCGATCGAGGAATGGTATGCCGGCAAAGATAAGTGCTAGCACGGCGGGTAGAATGATGCCGCCAATCAAGGACCATTGGCCGCTTAGGTATTTGAGCCACTGAAACGCCGGCCGATAATACCATTCTGGACGGGGGAGAAATGCTGTATCCGCTGGGTTTGCCGATGGGCCCAAATCCATCGGGATTCTGATTGCGATCATGGCTAGGATCCCGATGAGCACGACGGCAAGAACTGCATCGATGATCACCTGGCGGGGATAGAACGGGACCGGCGGCAGCTTGGGGTGCACCGGGTCTTCTTTGATGGGCCCTGCCGCGCCTGCTTTGCGAAAGAAAAAGACATGCGCTGCGATAAAGCCGATCAGCAACCCTGGCAGCACGAATACATGCAGCACGTAAAAGCGGGAAATGGTCAATGTTCCCATCTGATCGCCGCCGCGCACCAATTGCTGCAAGGGCGGCCCTATGAACGGGACTTCCGAAATGAGGTTCGTTCCCACCGCGCTGGCGAAGTATGCTTTCTCGTCCCAGGGCAGCAGGTATCCGGTAAAGGCCATGCCGAGCATCAGGGCCAGCAGGATGCACCCGGAGAGCCAAAGTAGTTCCCGCCGGCCCTTATAGGACCCGTATAGGATTGTCTGTCCGACATGCAGCACAAGCAGAATGATGATGCCGCTCGACCCATAGGCGTGGATGCTGCGGATGAATGACCCCGAGGTCACCTCTTTCACGATATACGAGATAACCGTGTGCGCATGGTCCGCTGATGGCACGTAATACAAAGCTAAGCAAATGCCGGTGATGATCTGCGAAACAAAAAGGAAAAGAAGCCCCGAGCCAAAGACGTAGGCCCAACTGGCGCCCCCCGGAATCGGTTCGTCGAGCGCCTCGTGCAGCAGAGAATCGATGCCCATGCGCTGGTCCAGCCACTGAACGAACCGGGTTCCGGCGTTCAAGTGCGCGGGTGGTTCCGGTATGCCTTTATTCTTCATAGTTTGTCATGCACCTCAAGCCATTACTTCTTTGTTGGGAACTAACTGGCGGAAATACTGGTAGCGCACTTTCAAGACGCCACCTTCAACCTTGGATTCGAGCGAGTCCATGGAGCGAGGTGGTGGTCCTGCAATGCGCTCTCCGGTCGCGGTGAACGATCCTGAATGGCACGGGCACACAAACTTGCCCTCAGCATCCACCCAGCGAACCGAACAGCCGAGATGCGGACAGATAGGTGACAGAATCCGGAATTGCCCATCCTTTGCCGGCAGCACGTATACCGCCGTTTGGGCAGTAGTGCTCTGCCAGGCATCACGGCGGTCCAGCGTAATCGTCTTTGCGGTGGGCACTGTGATGGAAGCAAAGTCCTGCACCGGCCCCAGGTCGGACCAGGCAGTGGCAGTCGCGCTTTTGCGTATTGGATAAGTCACGAAGCGTATTAGAGGAGCGGCCAGCAGCGCAGTCGCCGCTGCTGTGCTCAATGCAAACAATGCGCCCAAAAATGAACGCCGTCCAGGAGACTGCATTTTGAGCCCACCATTCTGTTGGGTTCTGAGGTCCATCTATCCACTCCTTCACCTGAGTCACTGTTGGCCGATCTTGTCCTTGCGCTCAGGGCTTCTTGTTTGCGCAGTTCCTTACTTCTTCTGCAGTGTGTGAATGTACGCCACTACATCGGTGATTTGCGCGTCCGTAAGCTTGCCGGCGAACGCGGGCATCTTCCCCTTTCCGTTCTTAACGGCGGCCGTCAGAGTGGCGTCCGGCTCCTTGAGAATGTCAGGCGAATTGAAGGGTGCCGCCTTCATAGCCTTGCCGGCAGGGGTGTTGCCGCTGCCATCGGCGGCATGGCACATCTGACATTTGGTTTTATAAGTATCAGCGCCGGAGTTCTGCCCCAGGCTCAATGTGCTCGACACAAATACGAGTAAACTCACAGTTCTGCAACGAGCAATCTGCTTCAGCATGAAGAACGCTCCTTCTGATTGAGAATGAACAACGTGAAATGTATAAGGCTAGAAAGCATAACGAACTCCGAGAGTGTAGACATTACCGCGGAAGCTGCGAGGAAGGGTTGGTCCGATCGGCGTTCCTTCGCCGTAACTGTAATAGTTGTAGTCGGCTTTCCAGGTCCAGTTCGGATTGAGATCGTAGGCAAGGGTCCCGTATGGGGTTTGATACTGCGACTGTAGCGAGCCCGGCACCTGGCGGATATTGATCGGCGGGGCTTGGCCGTTGGTATCGGACATGCGATACCCGGCCACAGCATGAACCTTCTTTACCGGGGTGAATACAAATCCAATCGAACCGTATTGCGTCGGCTGGCTGTAATAACCGTTGCTTTGGAGTGGCAGGCCCGCCTGCTGGCAGACTGAGGGGCTCTGGGGCGCCCCCTCGACAACCGGCGTGGATGTGTAGCACTCGAGCGTGGTTGAGAAGATGTCGTCGTAGGCATAGTTCAGGTTGATGCTCCACTTTTCGCTGGGACTGATCACGGTCGCAAAGGAGTAGTCACGATTGTGAAATAAATGGTTGACGGTAGCGACGTTGTCGCGGCTTTCCAGGATGTTGATCGTTCCGTTGAAGCTCAGCCACGGGTGCGGATTGTAGGCAATGCGCACTCGGTAATGCTGCAACTGGCGCGGGCTGATGCGGGTAAACGAATTGTCCGCAGACATCACATCCGCATTGAAGTTGGCGCGCAATTGAGGTGTGGGCCGCAGAACGATACCAAACAGGGCCCAATTGGCGTGGATCGGGATAAAGTCGCCGCCGGCGTCAGTGATGATGCGGCTGCTATAGCGGTAACCCAGCGAGAACCGGGTATGGGGATCGGCATCCCAAACGACAAAAAGGGTGTTGATCTTTGTCTTCTGATTGAGGGCCTGGTAGTCAGGTGTCGTGGTTGTGGTCACGGCGCCGGGCGGCTGCAGCATCGAGGTCCCGGCGTAGTTTGTATTGGTAAAGAGGTTGGTGGCGGGCTGGCGGAAATACCAGAAATTGAAAGCGTCGTTCAGCGACACGGTAGGAGTTAATTGCCAGGTGGCGCCATAGTCGGCGTTGACGTTGATGCGGCGTGCGCTTGCAGAGCCGGTCATATCCTCTACACGGTTCTTGGCGCGGGAATCGAGACCGTTGAAGCTCTCGTTGAAATTGGTGAGGTGGCTGGTTGTGCCCATGTAAAGGACACGTCCATTCATTGTGAAGTGAGGGATCAACGCGCTCTCGAAGTGAAACTGCTCGCTCGGGAAAAGGGTGCGCGTTGGCGCGTACCGGGTATATGACAGAAAACCGCTACAGGTTGGGTTAACAGTTCCATTTCCATTGAACGGGGCGACGCAGGGACTGTTCCAGATAGAAGAGAGATCGATTCCAAGGCTGACCGGGGTGCCGTTGGGGAGCAGGTAATTGAGCCCGGTGAGTCCCCAATGGGTGTTGCCCTTGAAGTGCGTGATCAACTCGTCGAAGCTGACGGTGGTGCGTTTCAGGGGCTTCCAGGTGACACCGCCCCTCCAGACATCCGTGGAGACTCGCCAGTACTGGGTAAGCAGGGCCTCGGCGCCGACGTGCAGCGTACTGTAGGTCGGACCTTGATTCACGTTCTGGAAGTACCCGAAATGCGCGCTAACCACCGAAAGCGGCGCCACCGTCATGTTGACGTCCGTCATGCGGCGCACGGTGTTATACAGGTGCGGCGAGTCGAGGATCGGAACAAAAGGTGTAGATGTAGGCGGAATCAGCGGATTCGCCAGCAGATTATCGTCAAAGTACTGACGATTGCGGCGGAAGCTTGAACGGAAGTCGTAAATGCTGCCCTTGGAAGCATTCAGGAACGTGACGTTGTAGGGATCCCCTCCGTAGCCGAAACTATTGCTGGAGAGGTGATCGAATATGAGCGCCTTGGCCGGATCTACGGCAATCATCTCCATGGACTGGTCGAGAATGCGAGGACCAGAGTGGAAGTTGACTAGCGTGGCGTACATCGCGTCGCTTCCGGAGTATGTCGCGATGTGGCCACCGAGATCGATGGATTGATGAATCACGTATCCGTAACGAACATTGTCCCCAGGCGCCGCCGGCGGTGCATCCTGCGCACTCTGTGGAGTAGTGCCTTGTGCGCTCGCTGAAGTACCGGCAATAAGGCCTGCGATCACCGCCACCGCAGAGACAGCCAAAACACCACGCCGGGTATTCAGCTGGAGCAAGATCCCTGAAAATGTCCGCATCATGCTTGGCCATTCCTTACTTGAAGAAAAAAGCGTCGGCGTTCGAGCCATGAATCTGCACATGGCATACCGTGCACGCCTGATACTGGTTCGCCTGGTTATGGAACGAAGGTGTGCCGGGCGCCGTGAAATTCGCCGAAGGTGTGTGGCACTGCAAGCACATGCTGTTCACATTGCTCCGCATGAGCAGCCGGGGATTCGTCGATCCGTGCGGATAGTGGCACGAGGTACAGCCCTCGGTCTTGATCGGTGGATGCTCATAGACCCACGGCCCGGCAGTGTCGACGTGACACTTGGTGCAGATGGCGTCCTGGGTTGCACTCAAGCGAAGCAACCTGGGCTGAAAGGTGCCATGGGGATCGTGGCAGTCCGTGCATTTGATCAACCCTTCGTCGACCCTATGATGGAACGGCTCGGCGAACGCCGGCTTAACGTCTGTATGGCACTGGTAGCAGAGGGTAGGCTGTTTCGCTTTGAGCAAGACGGTCTGCGCCTCGAACTTGTGGATACTGTGGCAACTGGTGCACCCGACCAGAGCATCGCCATGGGCGGTTCGGTCGAAGTTCGGGTGATCGCCAACATGGCAGGTCAAGCACCGCTCAGTGATCTGTTTCGGTGTTGCTTTTGTGAATTGGAAGATTTTGGTCGCATCCCCGCCGCTATCGACATGGGCCTTGCCGGGTCCGTGGCAGCTTTCGCATGTCACTCCTTTGCCGCCCTGTTCGAATGCCAGCTTGATATGAGGATTGCCGGCGAAACCCTTCACCTGGTCCTGATGGCACATGGCACAGGTGTCTTGCCCGACAAAGTCTGCCGGATTCACTGCCGTCTTGGACCGAGACGCTGTCGCATCTTGCGGCGCAGCGGCATGCCCTGATCTGACGCCTCCGAACCCGATCAGCAGAACGAGAACCGCTAACCTACGGAGCGAATGCCGCACGGACAACCTCCTCCAACAATAAGCAACGTACGGACTTTTGGCGGCTGACTCTGCCTAAGTGGTGGCTCTAAAACATCATCTCAAGAACGCAGTAATCGCGATTGTTATCAAAAGCAAGTGATACATATAAGAGTGCTAACGGTTGTCACTCTACTCTTCTGTCGAATCCATTCCTGTGACGCACGTCACAATTACATGGGACTCCCGCGTGCGCCGGCGAGGTATTTGTGGCAAATGGCTGCGGCGCATGCCAAGGACAGTGGGGGTTGCAATAGGCAAGCCAAACAATTGTGATACCGATCACAGACGGAAACCTGCCGTCAATTGATTCTGTCAAGAGAGACAATTCCTGGAAGCCAGGACAATCACCTTGGTGGAGAAAGGGTCGGCCATGACAACTACTGTTAGCAGCTCACTTAAGAAAGAGCGCGAGAATCCTCGTCTGGGATCTGCCGGTCTTCGATTCCGATCTATTCTCGCAGCGACGGATTGTTCCCCCACAAGTGAGATCGCAGTAAAGATGGCCGCTCGACTGGCGAAAGAGTCTCACGCCAAGCTTTATGTGCTGCATTCGATCCTCCCTGAGTTCTATGCGGTCGACACGCAAGGACCGGTTCCCGAGTTCGCGCTGATGGATCTGCAAAATGCGCGCGAGAACTTGCACAAATATGTCGAGCACATTCCTGATCTGCGGACGGTGAAGCACCAGGAAATAGTTTTTTTGGGCTCCCCCGGTAACGCGATCCAATCTGCGGGGGAATCCCATGGCATTGATTTGCTGGTACTCGGTTCTCATGGCCGCCATGGACTGGCGAAGCTGACTATTGGCTCGGTCGCTGAATGGGCCATCCGCCGTCTTAACTATCCCGTGCTGGTGGCGGGCCCAACGTGCGACAAAGGCTTACGCCCAATACGGTCGATTCTCCTGGCGACAGACCTGTCTGAGCAGGCTTCGCGCCCGGCTCAGTATGCCAGCTCCATGGCGCAGGACTATAACGCCCGGCTAACCGTAATGAATGTGCTCCCTCAGGTGGGCACGACAAACGAGCAAAATCAAGCGGAGCTGCGCACCTACAAGAAGCTTCAACAACTCGTGCCAAGCGAATGTGAAGAGCGATGCACTCTTAAATTCGAGGTGAAAACCGGCGATATTGCTCCGGCGATCTTGCACGCGGCGCAGGTAAACAAAGCCAACCTGATTGTCCTGGGCGCAAAGCACAGAGCACCTCTGGCAGATCATTTGCCGCGGACCAAACTCTCGGCCATCATTCGCGAATCGCACTGCCCGGTGCTGGTTGTGCCGACTCAATCATCTTGATCTGCCTTGATTAAACAGCCAAGAACTCAGGTAAGGAGAACAACATGAATCCCATACATCCGACCTCGACTACGCAGCCGAAATCCATTCTGGTGGCCACAGACTTGAACGATCTGGATTTCCTGCTTCCGGTGGCGATTGACCAAGCCAGGATGACGGGAGCGATGATCTGGCTACTCCACGTAATTCCTCCGGACGCCTACGCTTCTATCCAAGCCGGACCCTATCCTTTCCTTGAAAAACAGAAGGAATACCGCGCCGCGGAAGCTGCTCTCGCCAAAGTTGCGTTGGAACTGCGGGAGAAGAATCTGGCTTGCATCTATGAGGTTCGCCGGTGGTGCGCCGTGGACGAGATCAAGGCCTGCATTAGCGAACACCACATAGATCGACTGATCGTCGGTACCTCCGGCAGGGGAAAGTTAGGCAAGTTTCTGGTCGGTTCCGTTGCCGAGGAGTTGATACGCAGTTTGGAGATTCCCGTTTGCACGGTTGGCCCGCATTTCTCGCCTTTCGCCCAAAGCAATCCTCGCCGGATTGTCTTTGCCCTATCGCTTCGCCACCATCCGGAACATAGCCTCAGGTTCGCAGTCGATCTTGCAACCGCGTCGCGAGCCGAGCTCACCGTGCTGCACGTCGCAGAGCAGGATCTTGGAGACGAAGGGCTTGCGGCCGGAGCCATGTCTAAAATCGACGAGCTATTGAAAAGAATCCGGCCAATGGACCTCGTCCCTCATATTCGCGTTCGTAGCGGCGAGCCGTCGGAAGAAATAGTCGCCGAGTGTACGGCCCTGAGACCCGAGTTGCTTGTCCTGAGCGCATTTCCTGCGTCACCCGTCATCGCGATGTTCCGCGCTGGCGTTGCTTATAGGGTGATAGCCCAAGCCCCATGCCCGGCCTTCACCCTGCGGAGTGGCTCGAAGACGAAGCGAAACGGAGACTATCGCGAGTTCTCCGGAGCACAAATTGGATCTTCTCATCGGGCTTGATTTGGGATGATTACTGATGGCTTCTCGATAACTGCTATTCGACAGCATGCGTGACGGCCATCACAGCGGGTTTCTGGCAGTCCTGCCAAACTCGTAGCTGGCTGGTGACGCAAATGATTCGATTGAACGAGAACACACGGGCAAGACTGATGATGATTCACGGCTACGTGATGTTGGCGCTGGGGCTGGCGCTCTTTTACATTCGCGCAACCATGACGAATCTCTTTTTTTACGTATTCGGAGCCGCCTTTGCGCTGTTGCTGGTGGCAGCTTCGCTCCTGTTCATCGCTGGCATCGATTGGATCTGCGCTGCCGGCCTCGGTTGCCGCCAGGTAAGCAGACTCCGCGGGTTTCTGTTCCTAAGCACAGCCGTGGCTGCCTGCAGCGTTGTTCTGATTCTTTATCCCGGCGCAACTATCCAAATGCTGTGTTACATGATCGCTATTTATGCCCTTGCGCTCGGTGTAGGCAAATTCGGCCTAGCCAGATCGTGGAACGGCAGCAGCCGCGAACGAGCAGTCATGTACGTCCTGGCCGGCATTGCGCTTGCGTTCAGTATCTGCCTGGCCGGGGTCGCCGGCCAGGACGATCGAGAGTCTCTCGCATTAGTTGCCGGCTATTCGCTATTTATGGGCTTTCAAATGTTGCTCACAATGTACTTTCTGCAACGGCAGGCGTTGAAGTCTATCGATCCGACTTCAGGGCTCAACCATGCCAGTGTGTCAGGCACGGCCTGAATAAGACCGCCTTATATATCGGAAACGAAGAGAGAGGAACTTATGGCTACCATGAATCCTATCGCCGTCACATTTGAACGCATACTCGTTCCCACAGATTTCTCCGAAGTCTCGCAACGCGCGTTGGAATATGCGAAAACCATCGCTAAGCTGGATAGTTCGGAGTTGCTGCTGGTCCATGTGAATCCGCCGCTCAACTTGATGACTCCGCCAGAAGCAGCATGGATCGACGAGTCTGAGGTCCGAGCGCAAGAGGAAGAGCAGTTTGAGCAAAGTGGCGCCGCACTGCGTTCCGAAGGCTACCGAGCCCAGGCGATCTCACTGACTGGGGCTCTTTACGATGAGATTCTTTCCACCGTCAAGCAATATAAAGTCGACTTGATCGTCCTGGGAACCCACGGCAAGAAGGGATTGGAGCGCCTTTTGCTTGGCTCCGACGCCGAAGCGGTCCTGAGGCGCGCGGGTTGCCCTGTCCTTTCTGTGGGCCCCGCAGTACCGAATCTAAAGGACAAGACCTGGCGCATACGCGAGATCATTTGTGCAACCAGTCTAGAGCCGTCCTCGGCTGAGGTTGTTGCCTATGCGCATAAACTCGCTGCCCTGCACCAGGCAGAGCTGGTTCTCTTTCATATGAAGAGTTCGAGCGACCAGAAAGAAGATGTGCTTTGGGTGTCGTTCGAAGAGGCCTTCCATCGCTATGTTCCGGAAGATTTCGGTAAACGTTCGCAACTGCGCACCCGTGTTGCGGGTGGCTCTCCGGGAACCAGCATTGTGGATCTCGCAAAGCAGCGTGGTTCCGATCTGATTGTGATGGGCGCCCATCCGGCATCCTCGGTGGCAACACATCTTGCGCGCGGAACTGCAGCCAAGGTGCTGGCCGAGGCTCCTTGCCCCGTAATGACGCTGCTTCAGTCCTAGGAGAACTGTTATGACGGACGTTGCAACTAAGCCGCATCTCAGGAGCTGGGCATTCACCGCTCCGAACAAGATTCTTGTGGCAACAGACTTGACTGACATCGACTACCTTGTTCCGCATGCAAAAGCCCAATGTGAAGCAAGTGGAGCCTCGCTTGTTCTCAGTCACGTGGTTCCTCCTGTCGAATCCACCTCCCTGGACGCCGCAGTGCTATTTATTGTAGATGCTGCCAAGGCGACGACCCAAAGACACTTTGCAGAAGCACAAGAGACTCTTGGTGGAGTCGCGGCGAAGATGCGTGCCGATGGAATCGATTGCGAAGTTGTGGTTCGATACGGTCATCCGCGTGATGTGGTACAGGAACTCGTTAGCCATGTACACGCGGAGCGAGTCGTCCTGGGTACGCATGGCCGGCGTAATCTAAAAAAGTTCTTCCTGGGGTCGACCGCCAACGAAATTCTGAAAAGCGTCAACGTTCCGGTGTGGACCGTAGGACCCCACGCCCGCCCTTTTGCTCACGGTCAGCCCTGCAGAATACTACATCCTGTCTCGTTGTCATCCGGGTACCAGGAGACTGCAAAGCTCGCCGTGAAACTCGGGCAGTTTTACAAAGCCGAAATCACACTGTTACACGTCCTGCCTCGCGACGTGCATGCTGAGTATGCAGGTGAACGTCTTGTTCGATGGACTGCCTTCGAGCTTGGGCGCCTTATACCCGATGAGGCCCCACTTTGGACGACCGCTACCATCTCGGTGGAAGCCGGGGAAATTGTTGAGCAGATCCTTAGTACGGCCGAGAAACTCCGAGCGGATTTGATCGTCATGGGATCAAACCCCGACACGGCCTTCTGGCCGGTCCACGGCGACAACACTGTATACAACGTAATCGCTGAGGCCAAATGTCCGGTGCTTACCTTGCGTCATTCGATAAAGGTTGACCGCGATGCGGAGGCGACTTCCGAGCGCAGGCTCGTAGGGTAGCGCCGGAGCAGTGTCTAACGCGGAAAGGATTGCCTCGGCTGCCGGAACGGATACGGTGGGCGCTCAATTGGAAGGGCGGCTACATCAATCAGCCGCGCCTTCGACGGTGAGGAGTTCGAAGGCCAGGAACATTCAAGTCTCGCCCGCAGTACTTGAAGCCGCCCGGATGGCCGACGAAGAACTGCTTCTTAAGCTGCAGACGGTTTCGAGCGGGTTGACGGAAGCTGCAGCTGAAGATCCGGTACGTACCGTAGGCCCGAATGAGGTTGCGCAGGAGAAGCCGCAAACCTGGCCCATCCGTCTGCTGAAGATCATCCGCAACCCTCTGGTCATTCTCCTTGCCACTCTCTCGGCGGTCTCCTTCGCTACGGGTGACGCGCGTGCCGGCACGGTGATGGCGATGATGGTCGTCCTGAGTGTAGGACTTCGCTTCCTACAGGAGGCAAGAGCCGATGCGGCGGCAGCGAAGCTGAGGGCCATGATTCATGTGACTGCCACAGTCGTTCGCGCCGGCATGCCTAAGGAAATACCACTCCACAATCTGGTGCCCGGGGACATCATCCACTTGTCCGCCGGCGACATGATTCCGGGTGACGTACGGCTACTTTCTTCCAAAGACCTCTTTGTCAGCCAGGGAAGCCTCACCGGCGAGTCGCTCCCGGTGGAGAAGATTCATGACCGGGAATCCAAAACGGTGGCCTCCCTCACTGAACTCAAGAACATCTGCTTCATGGGGACGAGCGTCCAGAGCGGGACAGCAACAGCGGTTGTGGTCACAACGGGGGTGCAGACTTATTTCGGCAGCATGGCCAGATCCATCACGGGGGAGAGGGTCCAGACCAGCTTCGACCTGGGTCTCAACCGCTTCACCTGGCTGATGATCCGGATCATGGCGGTGATGGTGCCCCTGGTGTTCCTGATCAACGGCTTTACAAAACACGATTGGAAAGGTGCATTCTTTTTCGCGTTGGCCGTGGCCGTAGGCCTCACGCCCGAGATGTTGCCCATGATCGTATCCGTCTGCCTGTCGAAAGGCGCGCTGGCTATGAGCCGCCACAAGGTAATCGTCAAGCGACTCAACTCCATCCAGAACTTCGGAGCCATGGATGTTTTGTGCACCGACAAGACAGGCACGCTTACCGAGGATCGTGTCGTCCTTGTGCGGCACTGCAATGTCGCAGGACGCGAAACTGAGGAGGCGCTCCTGAACGGCTACCTGATTAGTTACTTCCAGACCGGTCTCAGAAACCTGCTTGACCGCGCAATTCTCGATAGTCCCGACTTCCAGGGGATGGCGGTTGTCGAGAAGTATAAGAAGCTGGATGAAATCCCATTCGACTTCACTAGACGCATGATGTCTGTCCTGGTGGAGGACCCGGAAGGTAAGACTGTTCTCCTCACCAAGGGGGCTCCGGAGGAGGTCTTCCAACATTCCTCGTACTTCGAACTGGACGGTAAATTGTCTGCGATGGAACCTTCCCTGATCGTGGGGCTGAAAGACGAGTACGAGAGCCTCAGCAATGATGGCTTTCGGGTGCTGGCGCTGGCAACCAAGGAGCTTCCGGGAAAGCGAATCTGTGACAAGGCCGACGAGCGCGATCTCGTACTTCGAGGCTATGTCGCCTTCCTCGACCCGCCTAAGAGCACTGCTGCTCGCGCCCTTGAAGCGCTCCACCGTCACGGCGTGGCGGTGAAAATTCTAACGGGAGACAACCCTCTGATCAGCCGGAAGGTGTGCAAAGACGTGGGCCTCGCGCCCGAACCTATGTTGCTGGGAACAGATGTGGACAAGCTGTCCGATGAAGAGCTCGGCGAGGCAGTGGAGAAGACCACGCTCTTCGCTCGCCTCTCTCCGGCTCATAAGGAGAGAGTCATCCGTATGCTCAGGGTTAAGGAGCACGTAGTCGGGTTCATGGGGGACGGGATCAACGACGCACCCGCCCTGAAGGCCGCCGACGTCGGCATCTCAGTTGACACGGCCACGGACATCGCCAAGGAATCTGCAGATCTGATTTTGCTGGAGAAGGATTTGACGGTTCTGGAAGGAGGTGTGATCGAAGGCCGCAAGGTATTCGCGAACATCCTGAAGTACATTCGCATGGGGGCGAGTTCTAACTTCGGCAACATGTTCAGCGTACTGGGCGCAAGTGCCTTCCTGCCTTTTCTACCTATGGCACCAATCCAGGTGTTGACCAACAATTTGTTATACGACTTTTCGCAGGTGCCCATCCCAAACGACGCCGTGGACGATGAACAAGTGGCACGGCCGAGGCCGTGGAACATCGCGGAGATCAAACGCTTCATCCTCTTCATTGGGCCGATCAGCTCGATCTTCGATTACACGACATTCTTCGTTATGCTCCAAGTCTTCCACTGCTGGGATCCGGCGCGCGCATCTCTGTTTCAGACCGGATGGTTTGTGGAGTCGCTAATGACGCAAACGCTGATCATCCATGTCATTCGCACCAATAAAATCCCTTTTATCCAGAGCCAGGCAAGCCGGGCACTCACGCTCACCACATTAGCCATCATGGCGTTCGGGGTATGGCTGCCATATTCTCCATTAGCCTCATCGCTTGGCTTCACGCATCTTCCAACCATGTACTGGCCAATCCTGGCGCTAACCATGCTCGCCTACGTGGCCCTAACGCAACTGATTAAAGTCTGGCTGCTGCTGAGGAAGTGGATATAAGCCAAACCAAGCTGCGCCAAACAACCAAGGTACCTGACGATGCGTCTCGAGACGACCCCCTCGTCTCCACGACGATATCTCGTCTCAGGGTTTCGTCTTCGGTATTGATTCGTCCCCTCTGGGAGCTCCAACTCCCCCTCTAAGTTATTTGTTTTCAGCAGGATTCAAAAGACCATGCCATTCCCGTGCGTTTGGTGCCTCATTTGCTCCCATGAAGAGTTAGGAGGGAGAAGACAAATGCTGAGAATCTCCATGAAAGACAATGCGCCGGTGGCAACGCTGAAGGTCGAAGGCAAGCTGGTCGGCCCGTGGGCCACGGAATTGGGAAAGACCTGGCACGATTTGTGGGCATCGGCCAAACAAAAGTCGTTGCTGCTCGACCTCCGCGGGGTCACCTATGTTGACTCAGACGGCGCTCGAATTCTTCGAGAGATTGTCAAAGCGACCGGCGCGGAGGTTTTCGGAGACTCGCCTTTGACTCAGTACTTTGCCAATCAGGCCAAGCGCGATATAACCCTGCAGCCGACCGAGGAGAACTAACATGCCGAACGCACGCACAGACACAACAGATTCAACCTGCGATAACTGCAAGCTGAAGCACGCCGGCTTCCTCTGCCATCTCACGCCCGTGGCGGCGAAGGAATTTGAGTCGATCAAGATTTCCTCCCGCTATCCGGAGGGATCGATCTTGTTTCTTGAGAACGAAAGGGCGAGAGGAATCTTTCTTGTCTGCTCTGGAAAGGTCAAGCTTTCGGTAAGCTCAAGGGGCGGCAAGACTCTCATCCTTCAAATTGCGAAGCCAGGCGAAGTCATTGGTCTGAGTGCGACGATGTCCGGAGTTTCCTACGAGGTTACTGCGGAAACTCTTCATCCCGCGGAGATCGTGTTCATCCGGCGAGAGGATTTTCTCCGCTTCATTCACCGGTTCCCGGAGGCGTACGAGTCAGTCATCCGTCAACTGAATTTGCAATACGGACGCGCCTGCGAGCAGCTGCGCACCATTGGCCTCTCCACCACAGCGCATGAGAAGCTGGCCCGCCTCTTCTTGCACTGGTCCGCGGGAGAACAGCAAGCCCCAGAAACGAACCAAATCAAAGTGCCGTTAACCCATGAGCAGATCGCCTCATGTCTAGGATCGACACGCGAGACCGTCACCCGGACACTCAGCGATTTTAAGAACAAACATCTGGTCACGCTCAGAGGAACGACAGTCATGATCCCAGATCGTTCTGCTCTGATGGCTATCAGCGGAGACTGATTCGAAGTTGCTATCCAATAGTCCTAAGGCTGGCGCTTGCGTTTTATGCCGCCGTGATTCGGGCCACTACTTCGCAACGCAGAAGACCTTCCCACCACACATCAACGATGAAGGTCGGGCGGAACTGTGATTACCGGACAGTGAGCTCTGCGAATCGTGGCGCTCACTACCCCATCCGGACAATCGATCATCTGGTTGCCGCTGCGATGAAGGCCAAAAAGAATCACAGAGGATCTCGACTTCGCTGCGTGCTCCGCGAGCAGTTCATCTGCTCGACCGGAGAGCACGGTCCAAGTCACAGTGAGGCCTCGGTCACGTAGTTTGCTACTCCATCCTTCGCAGCGTTGCTCGTAATACGCGTGCCGCGTATCCTTTCCTGCGGAATCAGCCACATAGATGAGCTCCAGATGAGCTCCCATTTGGCGTGCTAAATGCCCTGCGAAACAAAAAATATTGTCAGGAAGTTCGAGTGAGCTCGTAGGACAGAGAATACGCTCAATCGAAGGAGCCTCGTGGTTGCCAAGGATAGCGTTTGGGCCAACAACGAGTACCGCGCAGCGAACTGTTCGAAGCAAATGCTCCGCTGTCGAGCCAAGCCGGGGCCGGTCAATCGGACCGTAACCATACGCGCCAAGCAGAAGAAGGTCTGGGGTGCACTCCAGAATAACTCCTTCGATGGTGTCCGAGATATTGCCAATCCGCCGGACATAATCGCTCCATACCCCTTGTGCCCGGAGCTGCTCTTCTACCTCTTGAAGCCCAAATTGAAGATCACGTTGAGACATTTCCATTGCGAGCGGCCCAGACTCGAGAGCACTAGCATATTCGGCTGGGCTTTGCACACCGACGAGGTGAATGAACGATCCAAACCGTTTGGCCAACATCACCGCATAACTCAGCGAGGAGTCCGCCGCTCGGGAGAAATCGTAGGCTACGAGTAGCTCTTTAAAATCATAGTGAATGGATTCTGCGTAAACAGGAAGTGTGATGTTTTGCGACATGTCATTACCTCGCACTGCACTTAAGCTTTGAATATTGTCACCGGGAACATGTAATAGACATCACAGTCTAGGCGTACCTATCTGTTGTCATATCAATTCTCCGCGTTGACCGATGCTTCCAGAGGTCCGAGATCAATCGACGCGGGCAGTTCGGGAGATCGCGGATTCTGGCAATACGTGCGTGAAAACTCTCCTTACTCGAGAGCGTCTTCGGTCGACTTTTCTCTTTGAGCTGGATGGCACAAGCAGAGGTTTTCCCGTATCGTCAGTGGCTACTTTATACCTGGAGGAGCACATCGGGCATAGCCAGAAGAATTCCGAGTGAAAATCCCGCCCAACTCCGGTCTCCCAGTGATAAACCGATCCCTGCCGAAGATACCGTAGCTCCTCAGTGCAGGCCGGATTGAAGCAATGCCCCATCATGGAATCTCTTTGGAAGTTCTTGTGATCGCCGCGGCTAAGTCCACATGTATGATCCGGTCCGAGCGACATTCGCGGCTTAACCTCGGCTTGATTGCAAACACCCAGGACATGCAAACGCTCTCGACCGGCTCTACCTCAGAAGTTCATCACTTCCCCCTTAACCAGCGAGGCTAGACCTCTCGAACCAAAAGTTCTGTGATGAACGTCACGCGCCTCCTGAGGAGGACAGCCATGTAGCACGCTACTTGTCCGATAGGACGTCGGCAGTGTGCTCTCCTTCACAGCACATGTAAGAAGAACTCCTTAGGATGGTTCCTCAAGGCAACGCGGAAGACCGAGTAGATACTCGTCATAAGACGAGGTTTCGAACGCGTTGGCAGCCTCGAAGGGTCTGTTGGCAATCAATCGAATGGCACGCGGAAGACCGGATTGGAGTTCACGGGTGTGAATCACAAAGGTGAAAAGATCATCATTACGGGTTTCTGTGGAGAGCATGGTTCAAGATGGCCGGAGTGCCGATGCAGGTTATTGACTACATGGCTGGTGGCGAGGCCGGACTTGAGGGCCGGCTACTCGGCGCCTTACCGATACTGCGCATGACCGACACCGACGCCACATTTCGCGGTGAAGCTATGCGCTACCTTGCCGAGTTGATATGGAATCCTGACGCCATTCTGTTGAACCGGAGGCTCACCTGGCGTGTTCTCGATGAGCGTACGCTGCAAGATGCATCAGGCAATGATCACCGCCGATGCGAAGTTCGACTGATCCTCGACGAGGCTGGCGACCCGATCAGGATAGAGGCAGACGATCGACCGCGCCAGGACGGCCATAAGATTGCAAACTGCCCATGGTTCGGCCGTGCAGGCCACTACCAAACGATCGGCGGTCGACGCATCCCAATCCGGGCGGAGGTCGGTTGGCTACTTGATGGTGTCGAATTCATTTACTGGCGCGGCCGCGTCGGATCCTGGTCGCTGGAGGCCTGACCTCATGAGATCGTGATCGTGCCCCCCACAACTATGCGGGTGCCGGCGGGCTTAAGAGCATGTGTGAGAACTTCATCTCCAAACTCAGTCCCGCAGGGACGGCTTAAAATAGCCAACTACTTAATCCTGGACAACCTTCCGCCGTCCCGGCGGGACTAAACTCCTAAACCCTGGTTCTCACACACG
>JBAVQC010000341.1:0-33800 GCA_049693715.1 Acidobacteriaceae bacterium
GGCCAGCGCCATGGGGATGGGCAGCAGTTCGGAGCGGGCGCCAGGTTGAGCAAGGGCGCGATCGCTCAGCAGCAAAATGGCGGCGCCGCCGCGCACGAGTTCCACGGCGCTGGCGCACAGATCGTCGATCGCACGCTTGAGGCTGCAGGATGGCGCGAAGACACAATCCAGGACCGCCAGCGGCATCTCGTCGGCCAAGGGATGCACTCGATTGCGCAGGGCGTGCATCTGGCCCATGGAGAGGAAAGGCGACTGCAGAGAAAGGCCTGGAATGCGTGCCTTGGTATCGAGAAGGTGTGGCCAGGGGCCGAGACGCGTGTGCAGCTCAATGACGATGGATTCGCGCACCGGATCGATGGCCGGATTGGTGACCTGGGCAAAGCGCTGGCGGAAGAAAGCGTAGACCGGGCGTGGAGCATGGGCCAAGGGGGCCAGAGGGGTATCGTCGCCCATGGACCAGACGGCGTCTTTGCCGTCGCTGGCCATGGGGACCAGGACCATGCGCACGTCTTCCCGCGTATAACCGAATAGCTGTTGCAACTGGGTCAGGTCTTCCACGGGAGGGGCAAGAGCTACCGGCTCCAGGGGTGTGTCCGCGACCAACTTGCCGTAGGTGGTAAAGCGGTCGAACTCCTTCAATAACTGGTCGTCTTCGAGCAACTGGTGCGCGTCGAGATCGGCGACCAGCATTTCTCCAGGACCGAGACGGCCGCTGTGGATGATTCGTTCGGGATCAAGATCGACCAGCCCTGCTTCCGATCCGGCGACCACCAACGCATCCTCGGTGAGGAAGAAGCGGCAAGGGCGCAGGCCGTTGCGGTCCAGAGCCACTCCGACGAGGTGCCCGTCAGCAAAGGCGAGGGCAGCCGGGCCGTCCCAGGGTTCGACGCAATCGGCGTGGTAGCGGAGAAAGGCAGATTCGCGCTGCCGGCCGGCAGGAGGCAGTAGCATTCTGACCGCTTCCGCAACACTGCGTCCGTTACGCGCCAATAGCTCGACTACTTCGTCCAGGCTGGTCGAGTCGGAACCGTCTTTGGACAGGATGGGGTGGCATTCCGCGGGGATGGTCGCGGCCCGGGCGTCCATGCGGCCCCGATTACCCCAAACGGTGTTGATTTCCCCGTTGTGAGCCAGGGTGCGCAAAGGTTGGGCGCGATCCCACGAGGGCAGCACATTGGTCGCGTAACGCTGGTGGAAGATGGCAAACGCGGTGGTGTATTCAGCATCCGCCAGGTCAGGATAAAAATCGGCCAGCAGACGCCCCGCGCACATGGCCTTGTAGACCAGGGAACACGAAGAGAGCGAGCACACATAGCCGGAAGCAGCGGCTTCGCGCTCGAACTGCTTGCGCGCGAGATAAAGGCGGCGCTCAAAAAACTCGGGGTTTGTAGCCGTGACCAGTACCTGTCGGATCACTGGGATGCTGGACAACGCAATCTCACCCAGAATGTCTTCACGGGTGGGCACGACTCGCCAGGCGAGCACGTCGAGATTCTGTGCGGCCAGTGCCTGTTCCAGGGCCTTCTGGCCAGGCGCGGATTCGCTGGGGAAGAACAGCACCCCCACACCCAGGGGCTTACCGGGTTCGAGCGACAGGCTGGTAGATGCAAGCAGGAAATCCCGCGGGATCGCGGTCATGATGCCGACGCCGTCGCTGCTTTTGCCGTCGGCGGCAATGGCTCCGCGATGCGCCAGGCGGGCCAGCGCGGTAAGAGCCTGAGTCAGAATTTCATGGGTGGGCTGGTTGCGCAGGGTGGCAACAAAACCGACTCCACAGGAGTCATGGTCAAAGCGAGAATCGAGCAGGTTAGGGGTAAGGCTGCGCTCCAGCGTATTTGAGGCAAAGGAACCCATACGTAACTATAATCCCCGTTTCCATGGCAAGCAGCTGGCGATGAATATTTCTTTTGCACCACAATCGGCAACGGCTGGATCGTGACTTTTTAAAAAAAACAATCCATTCGTTGACAATCTGTCTCTGTATATTTATACATGATAATGTATTTTTATGCACATATAGAGCGCGGCCCTGAGCCGCGCTCTAGCTTTGGTGCAATAGCTGAGAAAGAGTCGTGAGGACATTATGAAGCAAGATCGGCATACGGCAATCAGGGAACTCGTCGCAGGCGCGCCGATCGGCAGCCAGGATGAGTTGCGCCGCCGGCTGGTCAAGCGCGGTTTCGAAGTGACCCAGGCTACGCTTTCGCGAGATATTCATGAGCTTCATCTCTATAAGGGTCCGAATGGCTACGCCGCGCCCAACGGGTCGGCGTTGGATGAGGACGACGACCTGCCCCAGACCGGCGAGTTGTTGAACAGCTTCGGGCTGCGCGTGAAGCAGGCCTTGAACCAGCTGGTGTTGATCACCACCAGCGGAAGCGCGCAACCGGTCGCGCTGGCGATCGATGGCGAAGACTGGCCCGAGGTGGTAGGGACCATCGCCGGCGACGATACTGTCCTGATTATCTGTCCGGACCCAAAGCGGGCGACCCAATTACGGGATCGCCTGGAAGTGATGATTGGCTAATGCGCAAAGATGCAATACAGACCGCGGTTGCCGGAGTCAGCGGCTACGCCGGGATGGAGTTGGCCCGCCTGCTGCTGCATCACCCTGCGCTGCAGGGCCGGCTGCCGGTTTTTGTGGGCCGGGACGCGGAAGCGGTTCGGTTAACGGACATGCATCCGCAGCTCGCCGATAACAACGGCAGCTCCGGATTGATGGTGGAACCTTTCTCCTGGGAATTGCTGAAGAAGCGGGGGGTGGAGCTGCTTTTCCTGGCGACCCCGCATGAGCAGTCACGGAGCTGGGCGCCGCAGGCGCTGGCCCACGGATTGAGGGTGGTGGATCTGAGCGGGGCGTGGCGGTTGCGGGTACATGAACATCGTGCGATCTACGGTTTTCGTGATGAGGATGCCGCGCTGGCCGAGCGGGTGCAAACGGGGAGCGTCTACGGATTGCCGGAACTCCACCGCAAGTGCATTCGTAATGCCCAACTAGTGGCGAACCCGGGATGCTATGCCACGTCCGTCATCCTGGCGTTGAAGCCGTTGGTAGCGGCCGGCTGGGTGGATCTGGACCGGGGGATCATCTGTGACTCGAAATCGGGGGTCTCGGGCGCGGGTAAGGCGCCGACCGCCACCACGCACTTTATGTATGCCGCGGACAACTTGTCCGCCTATGCGGTGTTTAGCCACCGGCACATGGGAGAGATGTTGGAACAGCTGAATCTGAAGGAGTCGCAGCTGACGTTCACCCCGCACCTGCTGCCGATTCCGCGAGGCATTCTGTCCACGACCTATGTGACCCTTCGGGAAAAGAAGGAAACGGCGGAGGTGGACGAACTTTTTCGTGACTTTTACGCTGAGAGCCCGCTGGTGCGGATATTTGGCAATTTGCCACAGATACAGCACTCGGTGCGCACCAACTACTGTGACATTGGCTTCAAGCTGGCTAAGGATGGACGGCGCTGTATCGTGGTTTCCTGTTTGGACAACCTGTTGAAGGGTGCGGCCGGGCAGGCGGTCGAAAATATGAATCTGATGTGCGGATGGGACGAAGCGGAGGGGCTGGCATGAAATTCGTAGTCAAATTGGGTGGTGCCTCGCTGGAAGATCCAGCCTTGCTTCATGGTTGTGCACGGGCGATTGCCGTGCTCGCGCAAGACGGCAACCAGGTCGCCGTAGTCCACGGCGGCGGCGCCGCGCTGACGCGAACCCTGAAACAGATGGGCAAGCAGAGCGAGTTTATCGCTGGTTTGCGCATCACCGACGCGGAGACCCGCGATGCGGCGCTCATGGTGCTGGGCGGCCGTGTCAACAAAGAGCTGGTCGCGGCGCTCGGCGGCCATGGCCAGGCGGGCGTGGGACTTTCGGGTGGCGATGGATTGATTTTTCGTGCGCGTAAGAAGCGGACCACACCGGACCTGGGGTTTGTGGGCGAGATTGTTTCTTCGGATACGCGGTGGCTCGATGCCATCTGGAAGATGGGTGCGGTGCCGGTGATATCGAGCCTGGCGCTGGGCTTTGACGGCGAGTACTACAACATCAATGCGGACGAAATGGCTGCGGCGTGCGCGGTTGCCTGCAAGGCCGATGCCCTGGTGTTTCTCACCGACGTGCCGGGTGTGCGCGGATCGAACGGTGAGGTGATGCGCTGGCTCAGCGTGGACCAGATTGCCGGGCTGACGCAGAATGCCGTGATCAGCGGAGGCATGCTGCCTAAACTGAGCGCCTGCCGTGAAGCATTACTGGCGGGCGTGAAGCGAGTGCGCATTCTCCCGGCGGATGCGGCAGCAGTACTACCCGATTTGTGTTCGACGCGGGTACTTCAAGGGACTGAGGTGATGGTGGCATGAAGCTCGAAGCAATTCAGGCGGCAGAGGCAAAACTGCTGCTCCCTACTTATGAGCGCAATCCAATCTTGTTTGTCGATGGCGCAGGCATGCACCTGATCGACGATAGCGGAGCGCGGTATCTCGACCTGCTGAGCGGAATCGGCGTAAACGCGTTGGGTTATGGACACCCCGCGGTGGTGGAGGCGATCAATCGCCAGAGCCGCAAGCTGGTGCATACCTCCAACCTCTACTTCCATGAAGGGCAGGCGGAGTTGGCCATGCGGCTGACCGAGCGCGCCGGCATGGACCGCGCATTTTTCTGCAATAGCGGGACCGAGGCCTGGGAAGCAGCGATGAAGTTGGCGCGGGCCTACTCGGCGATGAAGCGGAGCGAAGGCCACACCCTGGGGACGAAGTTTCTGGCGCTGGAAAACAGCTTCCACGGGCGCACCATGGGTTCGGTTTCGACCACCCACAAGGATAAGTACCGCGAGCCGTTCCAGCCGCTGGTGCCCGGGGTGGAGTTTGTCCGCTTCAATGATGTGGATCATTTGCGCGCGAGCTTTTCCAACGAGATCTGCGCCATCCTGATCGAGCCGGTGCAGGGTGAGGGTGGCATCCGCCCCGTGTCGCAGGAATTCTTTGCCGCCGCGCGCGAGCTCACGCAATCGACGGGCGCGCTGCTCATTGCCGACGAAATTCAATCCGGTTTGGGGCGCACGGGCAAGTGGTTTGCCTACCAGCAATTTGGGATCCGGCCCGACATCACCACGCTGGCCAAGCCCCTGGCGGGTGGGTTGCCCCTGGGTGCGATGCTGTGTACGGAAGAGGCGTCGCGCGCTATCCATCCCGGGCTGCATGGCACTACGTTCGGCGGCGGCCCCTTGGCCTGCGCCGTGGCCATCGCGGTCATCGATGCGATCGAGCAGGAAGGTTTGCTTAGCAACATCCGGGAGACGGGCGCGTACTTCAAGGGCCAGCTGCATGACTTGGCCGCGAAGCACGAGAGCATAGTCGATGTGCGGGGCATGGGGCTGATGTTGGCTATGGAGATGAACTCCGCCGACCTGGCCAAGAAGATCGTCGCCAAGATGCTGGAGCGGCGGATTCTGATCAACCGCACCAGCGAGACCGTCCTGCGTTTTCTTCCCCCCTTCATCATGGGCAAGGAGCACGTGGATCTGGCGGTTTCTGGATTGAACGAAATTTTGAACGAAGAAGCTTCCGGCGCGCCAAGTTTCGCCGCTGCGCATCAGAACATAGGGGGATCACGCAATGGCTAGCAAAACTTTGTTGGCTGATGAGAAAGCAGTACCTCAGGAGGGCAATACGATTGCTCTAGCCACCGCGAGCCTTGCCGGCCGCGATCTCTGCTCCATTGCCGATCTCTCCCGGTTAGAGATCGCTGCCATCATGGAACTTGCGCACGCCATCAAGGCTTCGCCGGCGGATTATCGTTTTTCTCTCGATGCCCGGCAAATGGTGATGTTTTTCGAGAAGGCTTCGCTGCGCACGCGGCTGACCTTTGAAGCGGGCATGAATACGCTGGGTGGTTCGGCGATGTTCGTGGATCAAACGCAATCGCCGCTGGGCGAGCGCGAATCGCTGGCCGATATGGCGCGCAACGTGGAACGTTGGGTGAGCCTGATCGTGCTGCGTACCTATGCCCACGAGACCATCACCGAAATGGCGGAGTATGCTCGCTGCCCAGTGATCAATGCGCTGAGCGATCTGGAGCATCCCTGCCAGGCTTTGGCCGACTTCATGACGATTGAAGAGCGGTTCGGCACGGCGCGCGGTCTTAAGTTCACGTACGTGGGGGACGGTAACAATGTTTGTCACTCATTGATGCTGACCGCTTCCCTGCTGGGTGCGCACTGCACCGTGGCGTCACCGAAGGGCTACTACCCCAAGCAGGAGATTGTCGCCAAGGCGCAGGAGATCGGCGCTGAGTCCGGGGCTACGCTGACACTTACCCATGATGTTGTGGGGGCGGTACGCGGAGCGGATGCGGTCTATACGGACGTTTGCACGAGCATGGGGTTTGAGCATGAGGTGACCAAGCGGGCGCCTATCTTCAAGCCTTACCAGGTGAATGAGGCATTGATGGCCCACGCCGCGCCCCATGCCGTGTTCATGCATTGCCTGCCCGCGCATCGCAATGCCGAAGTAACGGATGCGGTGCTCGATGGGCCGCAATCCGTAGTGTTTGACCAGGCAGAGAATCGTCTACACTCCCAGAAGGCGCTGATGGTACTGCTGCTGGGCGGCGGCCTGAGCGGAGCGCGCGCGACCAATTAATCACCCACTCAAGCAAGTGTGAGAGGTTTGCCGGAAGTTCCATCAGTGGCTAAACAGGCTGAAAAAGCCCGGTTGAGTCCCGAAGGGACGGTTGAACTTAGCCCAGGACGTCAGTCCTGGGTAAATCGAAAGCGAGAGGACCCAGTCCCGTGAGGGACGGCTGAAACCCTGTGCATGAGTGTCCAGCCGTCCCTGACGGGACTAGTCAGATCGCTCGTATTTCACCCAGGACTGACGTCCTGGGCTAAGTTCAGCCGTCCATTCGGGACTCAGCCCGGGTGAGTCCGTGGCTTGTAGTTGCTGCCCAAGACTTTGAAGGAGTTTTGCATGTCTAAAAAAGTTGTTCTTGCCTATTCAGGTGGTCTCGACACCTCGATCATTATTCCCTGGCTTAACGAGAACTACGGTATGGATGTAATCGCCATGATTGCCGATGTTGGCCAGGGCGAAGATTTGGACGCGGTCGTCGCAAAAGCCTACGCGACCGGCGCCAAGAAGGCAGTGGTGCTCGACCTGCGGGATGAGTTCGTACGGGACTACGTCTATCCGACAGTGCTTGCGGGCGCGATCTATGAGCACAAGTATCTGCTGGGCACCTCGATCGCCCGGCCGGTGATTGCCAAGCACCAGGTGGAAGTAGCGCTCAAGGAAGGCGCCGAAGCGGTGGCCCATGGCTGCACCGGCAAAGGCAACGACCAGGTCCGTTTCGAGCACGCTTACCAGGCACTGGCGCCGGATTTGAAGGTGATCGCTCCGTGGCGTGAGTGGACGCTGAAATCCCGCGAAGACTGCCTGGATTACGCCGAAGCGCATGGCATCCCTGTGGCGGCGAGCCGGGAGAAAATCCACTCTCGTGATCGCAACTTGTGGCACATCAGCCACGAGGGTGGCGAACTGGAGAATGCCGGCAATGCACCGTTGCCGTCGACCTGGGTGATGACCCGCTCGCCCCAGGAAGCGCCTGATCGCGAAGAGGTGGTGGAGATTGGGTTCGCCGCAGGCCGGCCCATCTCGGTGGACGGCATGGCGCTCGAGCCGGTACAGATCGTGGAACTGTTGAATGAGATCGGGGCGCGCAATGCCATCGGCCGCATTGACCTGGTGGAGAATCGCTTCGTCGGCATGAAGAGCCGGGGACTGTATGAGACTCCGGGCGGGACCCTGATCACCACAGCGCATCGTGAACTCGAGGCTCTGACACTGGACCGCGAAGTGATGCACTACAAGCAGCAGGCTGCTCTCAAGTACGCCGAGCTGGTGTATTTCGGCCTGTGGTTTACGCCGCTGCGCGAAGCCCTGGATGCCTTTGTGGACAACACGCAGAAACTCGTCACGGGCACGGTGAAGCTTTCTCTGTACAAGGGCAATATCGGTGTGGCCGGACGGCAGTCGCCGTACTCGCTCTACTCCGACGATTTGTCTTCGTTCACCATGGGTGACAGCTACGACCAGAAAGACGCCAAGGGCTTCATCCAGATTCTGGGGCTGCCTGCCCGCACTCGCGCGCGCTTGTTACAGAAGAAAGAGGCGCACCAGTGAAGATGTGGTCTGGCCGCTTCCGCGAGCCACTGGACCAGGACTTCGAACAATGGCAACGATCGCTGGGATTTGACTGGCGGCTTCTTCCCCAGGAAGTAGCTGCCAGCAAGGCGCACGCGCGCACCATCGCCGCGGCGGGCATCCTGACCGCGACGGAACTGGAAAAGATCGTGGGCGCCCTGGACGCGATTCGCGATGAGTACGCGCAGCGGCCGCCCAGCGACATTTACGGCTGCACGCAAGGGGAAGACATTCATCATTTCGTGGAGCTTGAATTGGTGGCAAGGATCGCCGACCTCGGCTTCAAATTGCATACCGGCCGCAGCCGCAACGAACAGATTGCGACGAATCTTCGGCTCTTCGTGCGGGAAAAGTGCGCGTCGATCGCGGGCCACCTGGGGGATTGGGTGCGCGCGCTGACTGCCCAGGCGGCAGCCGCGGGCGACGCGGTTATGCCGGCCTACACGCATTTGCAGCGGGCTGAACCGGTGCTGGTGGGTCATTGGCTGCAGGCTTACGGAGAGATGCTGCTGCGAGACATGACCCGGCTGGGGGATTTGAGCCGCCGGTTGAATTATTGTCCACTAGGATCTGGCGCGGTGGCCGGGGCGACTCTAAAGCTGGACCGGACGATTGCTGCACGGGAACTTGGTTTTGACGGGCCAACCGCGAACAGCATGGATGCGACCAGTGATCGCGATTTCGCACTCGAATTTCTGCAGGCGCTCACGCTGATTGCTTTGCATGCCAGCCGGTTCGCGGAAGAGATCACGCTTTTTGCCACGGCAGAATTTGGATTTGTCGAGCTGCCCGAGGCGTTCTCAACGGGATCGAGCGCGATGCCGCAAAAGAAGAACCCGGATCTGACCGAGCTGGTGCGAGCCAAAGTGGCCCGCATCAACGGCGCGGCACAGACGATCACGATGTTACTGAAGGGATTGCCGCTGGCTTATAACAAGGATCTGCAGGAGAGCCAGGAACCACTTTTTTCCGCGTCCGAAGCGGCGGAGCGGATGGTGGGGTTGTTGGCCCGGTTTACCGCTGCGCTTCGCTTCAACACGGTTCGCATGCGCAGTGCCTGTGAGAGCGGCTATCTCAATGCCATGGCGGCTGCGACCTACCTGGTGCACAAGGGAGTTCCCTTCCGTAAGGCACACGAGAAAATCGGGCAGGCAGTGCGCTATGGTTTGGAAAAGGGTTGCGAACTGGATGGGCTTACGCTCGAGGAGTTACAGCAGTTTGGGCCGGAGTTCGAAGCTGACTTTTTTTCGAGCATCACGCTCGATGCAACGGTAAACTGCCACGATGTCATTGGCGGCACCGCGGTGATTCGAGTGCGTGAGGCTTTAGCAGCGCAGGAGGCACGACTTTCTGCAGCTATGGGACAGATGGATGGACATTCGTAAGGCCAGATTGCAGGACGCGTCGAACATATATGAGTTGGTGAATAGTCTCTCCTCGGACGGCACCCTGCTGCGGCGCGCCTTTGCAGAAATTTGCGAGAACGTACGCGACTTTACCGTCGCGGAGTCGGCCCAGGGGGTCTTTCAGGGTTGCGGGGCACTGCACCTCTATGGTCCGCATCTGGCGGAAGTGCGCTCGATTGTGGTGCTTCCAGAAGCCAAGAGCAAAGGTACGGGGGGGATGCTGCTGCAGTCGCTGTTGGATGAGGCCGAGGACCACGGTGTCGGGTGTGTTTGTCTCTTTACCCGCATCCCCGACTTCTTCTTCCGGCATGGCTTTCGCGTGGTGGAGGACCGGACGGCTCTGCCGGATAAGATCTACAAAGATTGCCAGAATTGCCCGCGGCTGTACCGTTGCGACGAAGTGGCGATGGCGCGAGGCCAGATTCCCAAAGTTTCGATTTTAGGGACGAGGATCGAGGCCGAGCAGTTGGTGCGTTTGACCGGGTGAAGGTTGAGTGCGCTCCCTGCGCCCGGGCTCGATGCGCTTTGAGGGTGGGTACGCCGAAAAGGAAACCGTTCTTGGTTTCCGAAATAGCTCCCTAAACAAGTAGAACAAAATCGGACATTGATTCATACCCTTCGGGAGTGGCCGCTTGACATATTCCCATACCAGAATATACTCCCATTCATGCCCAGAGCAGCAACCACCTCAGATGTCTTCAATGCGATCGCAGAGCCCCGGCGGCGCGAGATTATCGGCTTGCTGGTCAACGGGAAAGAGCATGCGGTGGGAGATGTGGTTCTTCGGTTGCGGATTCCGCAACCAGCGGTATCGAAGCACTTGCGCGTACTCCGGAAAGTCGGATTGGTATCTGTAAGCAAGCGCGGCCAGCTACGCTTGTACCGGCTGAATGCAAAGGAGCTGAAACCTGTGTACGACTGGGTGAAGACGTATGAGCGCTACTGGACCCATCAACTGGGCCAGATCAAGCAACGGGCTGAGCTGAAGATGGCCAGGCAAGGGGTGAAACCAGAGGAGGGAGAATGATGGCGGTGAGCACAAAAGAGTTCGTAAATACGCGGAAAACCGCATCCGGATCTCACCTTAGCTGCACGCGGGACTGTGCCGCGCTCAAGCCTTAGTTCCCTGCTTTGCAATTCTGATCATGGCCGCGGCGCAGCGCTCTACGTCTTCATGAGTCGTCGCCCAGCTGGACACGCTGATGCGCATCGCCGCGCGCTCATGCCACTGGGTTCCTCCGCACCAGCAGGTTCCCTCGTTCTGAATCTCCGCGATCACGCGCCGTATTTCCTCATCGCTGCCAAACGAGACCAGCACCTGGTTCAAGACAACGTCGTTCAGAACAGCGAAGCCAGCCGCGCTGAGACGATCCGCGAACAACTTCGCCTGCAGGCAATTTCTCTCGATCAGTTCGGCGAGCCCGATACGTCCCAGCGAGCGCATCGCGGCCCACAACTCGACCCCGCGGGCGCGCCGCGACGCCTCGGGTGCAAAGTGCCAGGGTTCGCGCCCGGCACCCGGTGTGAGATAGGCAGCCGTCATCGCCATGGCAGCCTGGAGATGCTCCGCCGCGCGCACAATAGCAACGGCGGAATCGTAGGGCACGTTCAACCATTTGTGGCAATCGATGGCCCAGGAATCGGCAGCGCCTGCACCCGCCAGCAACGGCGCATACTTTGGTGACGCAGCCGCCCAGTATCCGAAAGCGCCATCTACGTGCACCCAGGAACCTGCCTCCTTTGCGCGAGCGCAGATCTCTCCCGCAGGATCGAAGGCGCCCGTGTTGACGTTGCCGGCCTGCACGCAGACCAAGGTGCGGTCATCGAATGCCGGCAGCGCGTCTGCCCTCATCCGTCCCTGTGCATCCGCCGGAACCCGTGTGACTCGCGAACGGCCCAGCCCGAGCATGGAGAGCGCCTTCAAGAGAGAAACGTGTACCTCATCACCCACCACCACCCGGATGGGGGGTGCGCCAAATAACCCGTCCTCTTCGACGTTCCATCCCGCCCGCTTCAGAAGCGCGGTCCGCGCCGCAGCCAGGCCGGTGAAATTCGCCATGGTTGTGCCGGTGACAAACCCCGCACCGGATGTGGAGGGGAGACCGAACAGGTCCACCATCCAGGAGAGGACAATCTCCTCCAGCTTTGCCGCCACGGGAGACATCACCTGCATGGCAGAGTTCTGATCCCAGGCTCCGGCAAGCCAATTGGCTGCCAGCGCAGCCGGCAGCGAACCCCCGATGACGAATCCGAAATAGCGGCCACCGGCGGTTGCCACCGTCGCCGGCGAACCGATGTCGTCGAGCAAAGCCAACACCTGTGAGGGATCGGACGGGCCTTGCGGCAGGGGCCCTCCGAGCGCATGCAACCGAGCGACGTCCTCGGGAGCGGGTGCTACTCGACGGCTGTTGATTTCGGCAAGATACCTCGAGGCTCGGTCCGCAGTTTCCTGCAATAGCTTCTTCATCGATAGATACGATAGCAGGTGGGAAAGGACCACTCGTCCAGGGAGCCCGGCGTCGTTGTTCGCTCAAGCGGTTACTCGTGACGAAGAGCTTCGCCCGGGTCAGTCCGCATAGCAGCACGCGCCGGAATGAGCGTCGCAACAAGGGCGACCAGTCCCAGAAGCGACACAACCGCAATATAGGTTGCGGGATCTCGCGGTCCCACGTGGAAGGTAAGACTCTTGAGTAGTTGTGCCCCGGCCAACGCGGCTCCCAAGCCGAACACACCGCCGAGCACGATCAGATGTACGCCCTCCATGGCAATGAGCTGCAAGATATCTGCCCTGGTGGCGCCGAGCGCCATACGGACGCCAATCTCCTGCGTACGCTGCGTGGCCAGATAGGAAATAACACCGTAAAGGCCGATGATGGCCATGAGCAATCCGCAAGCAGCAAAGAAGCCCAGCAGGGCGGTCTCGAAGCGCGGCCGATCGGCCAGTTTGTTAACCTCGCGACTGAGGGTCTCGATCTCAACCGGCGCGTTGGGCTCCAGGTGAGCCATCTGTGTGCGGATCCACGGGCCTATGACGGAGGCTGGAAATGCGGTTTCAAGCAGGAAGAAATGATGGCCGTCCCAACCATCGGGTTGGCTCGTCCTCAGCGTATAAAACTCCGGATCGTCCTGACCCGCGAGACCAGCATTTTTTACATTTCCTGCAATGCCGGCGATGGTATAGACCGGCCCATCCATGGTGAGGTACGGGTTGAAGATGGCTCTCTGGATATGCTGTCCGATCGCGTCGCCTTCGGGAAAGAGGCGGCTTGCGAGAAGCTGGCTCAAGATGGCCGGGTGGGCGGTCGATTGCCGCTCTGCTTCGGTAAAGCCTGGTCCTTCGAGGATAGGGATCTGAAGGACGCGAAAGTATCCGGGAGTAACAGCGCGCGAAACCACGCTTCCGCCAGTTCCGGGTGGAGTGTGTGGTTTGCCCGTGACCACGATATCGGAGTAGCGCATACCCTCGTGCCAACTGTCGCCATCGGGCGGCAGCGAATTGGTCATGCCCACCGTATTGACGCCGGGTAGATGTTCAAAAGCATTCTCGGCCCGCAGATAGAAGTCCATATAAGCCTGGCCTGTCGAATAGCGCTGCGCGTTCAAGGGAATGTGCACGGCGAGTACATTGCGCGTTTGCATGCCAAGGTCTTGGTGTTCAAGGTTGCGGAAGCTCTGAAGCAGCAGGCTGGCGCCGGAGAGCAGCACCACGCTGATGGCGATTTGTGCGGCCACCAGGAAGCGCCTCAGCCGGGCATGGACCGCGGTCCTGGTTGGTTTAGCTACCAGGTTGGTTACATTTGGCCCCTGCAGCGCAGGCATGATGCCGAAGGTCGCGGCGCAGAGCAACGCGAGGAGCACTGTGAACAGGATGATGCGCAGATCCAGCCGGGCCTGGGCAAGGAAAGGCAGACCAGTGGGAGCGATGGCGATAAATGTGCGGAGTAGAAGCTCTGCCAGCAAACAGCCGGCCGCGGCGCCCGCGACCGCCAGCACCAATGCCTCGGTCAACGTCTGGCGCATGAGCCGGCTACGACTGGCCCCGAGCGCGGAACGCACCGCCAACTCTCTCTCCCTGGCGAGCCCGCGCGCGGAAAAGAGACTGGCGACGTTGGCGCAGGCAATCAACAGCACAGCAAACACTGCGCCAAGAAGCACCCATGCAACCGTGTAAGCCTCCTCCATCTGGCGGTCACGGATTGAACGAACCTGGAGATGGAAGTCCTGCCGGATTTCTTTGGGAATCCATTGCTGTGTGTGTAGATACAGAGGCTGCAATTCATCTCTTGCTTGTTGCACGCTGACGCCGGGTTTGAGCCGGGCGAAGGCCCACATGGGAAGGCCAATGCCGCTATTGAGGGTGTGCTGTGCCGCCAAATCCATTTGAGCGGGGACAACGATATCGGCAAGTTGGAGCCTGGGCATTTCAAAATCTTGAGGAAGAACGCCGATGATGCGCACCGGATGCTCGTCAACCATGATGGTCTTATTCAATACGCCGGGATCGCGGTTGAAGCGGCTTAGCCACAAACCATGCGAAATGAGCGCGACTGCAGCCACGTTGGGCAGATCTTCGTCGGGAGAAAAATTTCGCCCCAGGATGGGACCGATGCCGAGTGTAGGAAGGAAATTTTGCGCCACTACCGCACACCGCAAGTGAACCGGATTGGCCTCGGTGAGATCGCATTCGTTGACACCGCGCTCGAAGGTGAGGGCGGCAAACGGCTTCTGATTGTCTCGCCACTCGTAAAAGAATCCCCCCAGCATGAACTCCTGCCTGGCAAGCGATTGCACCAGTCCGACCGATACCAGGCGATCGTCGTGCGCATAAGGCAGGCTGCGGAAGAGAATCCGATCCACGACACCGACAACGGCAGTGGTGGCGCCGATGCCTAACGCCAGCGTGGCGATCACTGTGATTGCGAACACCGGAGCGCGGCGAAAGCCCCTCAGGGCATAGCGGACATCCTGCACCAGTGTGCCCAGCCACCATCCGGGCTTCTGCTCATGGCTCTGCTCTCGGGTGGCCTCGACAGCCCCGAATTGAACCCGCGCCAGGCGCCGCGCTTCTTCAGGGTCCATGCCTGCGGCGAGGTTAAACTCGGTCGCTTGCTGCAGATGAAACTGCAGCTCTTCATCGAGTTCGGCAGAGCTGCGGCGCAAGAAGAAGAAGCGGACCCGGGTGAGCAACTCTTTCATCACGAGGACACCTCCGGAATCTGCTGCAACACCCGGGCGATCGCGGTGGAAAGCCTGTCCCAGGTTTCCAGTTCAGCTTTCAACTGCATCCGGCCGGCAGCCGTGAGCAAGTAAAATTTGGCGCGCCGGTTGTTTTCTGAAGTTCCCCACTCTGACTTGATCCAGCCCTTGTATTCGAGCCGATGCAGCGCCGGGTATAACGAACCCTGGCCCACCTGCAACACTTCCTTCGAGACTTGCTGAATGCGCAGTGCGATGCCCCAGCCGTGCATGGGCTCCAGCGCCAGGGTTTTCAGAATCAATACATCCAGCGTTCCCTGCAGCAGGTCAGTTGACGGCGGCATGTTCCCCTCGATACTCGACAACAGGATTACGCTCGCTCTTGTCGATTGTCAAGGGAAGGGCATGGATCAACCTTTCGATGGATGCCGGCGACCGTTGCTGCACGATAGACTCCCCGGCATGACGATGTTGACGGAACCGATAGGCAGCATTCCCCGCCCCGCTTCCCTGCTGCAAGCCATGGCTGGTTTCCAGGCCGGGAAGATAAGCCGCGCAGCACTCGATGCCGCCTGTGCCGGCGCGGTCCAGGATACGATCGAGCGCTTTCAGCAGACCGGTTCTCCGGTCATCACCGATGGTGAGCAAACGAAACCGAGCTTTGCTACCTACCCTCTTGCAGGACTTACCAACCTTGCTCCCGACGGGGTAACGATTCCGTTTGCGGACGGACATGTGCGCCAGCTCCCTCGCCTGACCGCCGGGCCCTTCCGGTACGGGGTCCACGCAGCCGGCTATCTTGAAGCGGCGCGGCGCTTTACACAATTGCCGGTGAAACAGGCGGTTATCTCTGCCTCTGCCCTGAGCCTGCTCTATCCGTCGACCGGGATACCCGACTACTCGCGCGAAGCATTCTTTGCCGATTTGATCAACGAAGCCGAGGCAGATATCCGGGGAGCGCTCGATGCGGGAGCGGCGAGCGTCCAGATCGATTTCACCGAAGGCAGGCTGTCGCTCAAGCTCGATCCCTCGGGCAACCTGCTGCGCGACTTTGTCGCACTCAACAACCAGGTTCTCGACCGCTTTCATGCCGCAGACCGGCAACGCATTGGAGTGCACGTATGCCCCGGAGCCGATCATGACTCCACGCATAGTGCGGATATCGAATACGCGGGACTGCTGCCCGACGTTTTTCAGTTGAAGGCCGGCCGCTTTTACCTGCAGATGGCGAGCGAGCTGGACAGGAAGCGCGCCCTGGGCGCGGTAGGGCAGCTCCTGAAACCCGGTCAACTGGTTTTCGTCGGCGTTATCGATCCCATCGATCCAGTGGTCGAAATGGCTACCCAGGTACGCGACCGCGTGCTCGAAGCAGCCTCTTTTCTACCCCTTCAGCAATTGGGAACCACAGACGACTGTGGTTTCGCCCCTTTCGCCGACGACACCTCCACCGCCCGCGAAATCGCCTTCCGCAAAATACAAGCCAGAGTTGAGGGCACGGAGCTAGCCTCGCGCGAACTTGGGCTGACGTAAGACGCAGCCGGCCTTCTTACGGTCACCGCTCGATCCGTTTGACGTTTCACCGCATACTATTTTAGTCTAGGCCTGTTCGAAATATGCCTACGCTTGCGGCTCCCGGTCATCCCGCAAGAAACGCGGCATTTCGAGGAGCGCATATGAATTGGATCAGGCAGTGTTTCATCCGGCACGGGCTGTCTCGTGAGCTCAAAGAGGAGATCCAACAACATCTCGCAGAAAAGATTGACACACTCATGGCCGAGGGGATGCCCCGGGAAGAGGCGGAACATCAGGCCAGGCGAGCCTTCGGCAATGTGACCAGGATCGAGGAACGCAGCCGTGAAGCCTGGATGTGGCCGACGGTGGAGTCCATCGCCGCCGACGCGCGGTTTGCGTTCCGCGGACTCCGTAAGGATGCCGGATTTGCCATCATCACTTGTCTCACCATTGCCCTGGGCATTGGGGCGACCACGGCTATTTTCAGCCTGGTTCACGCAGTGCTGCTGCGGCCTCTGCCGTTTCCTGAACAGGACAAATTAATGTGGCTGAAGCAGCAGGATCACTCGCTGCCGGGAGTGGTGCCAGAGTCGCTGAGCTATCCGGATTATTTCGACTGGCGGGCGCAAACCCACACCTTCAGCGGAATGGCTTCCTACACAGGAAGCGGGGTGACGCTTGAAAGCGGCGGCCAGGCGCAGCGTTTGGATGCGCAGATCGTCTCCGCGAATTTCTTTCAGGTGTTGGGCGTGGCGCCGATGCTGGGGAGAGATTTCCGCTGGGAGGATGAAAAAGCGGGTCATCGCACAGTCGTGTTGAGCTACTCACTCTGGCAGTCGGTTTTTGGTTCAGCAACCGAGATCGCCGGCAGAACAATCAGGCTGGGCGACCACGCGTACACCGTCGCCGGGGTGATGCCGAAAGGATTTCAGTTTCCGATGGAAAAGCCGGCGCCGGCATTGTGGCTCTCCATCGCAAACGATGCGGAGGGGCCCAATCCAAAGACTGAACAACGAGGCTTCGATTCCCTCAGCGTGTTTGGGCGGCTTAAGCCGGAAGCAACGGTCGAACGGGCCAAGGCCGAGCTTAGCCTCATTGCCGGCAATCTCGCGCACGAATATCCCGACTACAAGTGGTACAGCTCAGCCTTAGTAGAGCCTGAACTGAAACATATAGTGGGCGATACCCGGTTAGCCCTGCAGGTGCTGTCTGGCGCAGTTTTGCTGGTGCTGTTGATTGCGTGCGCAAATGTCGCCGGCCTGTTGCTGGCGCGCGGCTCACGGCGAAAGGCAGAGTTCGCGCTGCGAGCAGCGATCGGTGCGAGCCGGGCCAGGATCGTCCGGAAATTGCTGGTGGAGTCGGTGGTTATATCTTTATGCGGCGGCCTCACAGGCGTGGGGCTCGCCTATGGCCTCCTCCGGAGTATGACAATGCTGGCGCTGCTCGACATTCCGCGTATGGAAGATGCGACCATCGACGGGAGTGTACTGCTGTTTGCGGTGGGCCTCTCTGTCGTTACCGGGCTGCTGTTCGGGGTCCTTCCGGCATGGCGGATGTCAGAACTCGAGCCGCTGCAGGCGTTGCGCGACGGGACGCGGAATGGAAGATTGGGCAAGCAGGGTCTATTGAATGGTCTTGTCATTGCGCAAACCGCGATTGGACTGGTGTTACTGACGGGTTCGGGTCTCCTGATTCGAAGCTTCGTGCGCACACTGAATGCTGATCCCGGCTTCGACCCAAAGCAGGTGTTGACGGCGAGGATGATGGTCAATTTGCCATTCGACAAGTTAAACCATGACGGGCACGTTCAGTTTTATGCCGAGCTGCTGAAGCGAGTCTCTGCATTGCCTGGGGTGCAAGCGGCCTCGGCTGGGTGGCCGCTGCCTATGGCCGGCATCGATGCCGGCGTCTCGTTCAGCATTGCCGGGAGGCCGGTCGCCAAAGCAGATCATCCGAGCGAAGCCATCGGCGTGGTGATGCCCGGCTTCTTTGAGACCATGCGTATTCCGCTTCTCGCCGGGCGGACGTTCCAGGAGCAGGACAGTAGCAGGGGCGCGCCCGTAATGGTCATCAATCGCGCCTTTGCGGATAAGTATTTTCCTGGCCAGAACCCGATCGGCAAGCACATACAAGTGGATCTAGGTGACGACGTAGTCGACCGTCCGATGCGCGAAGTCGTAGGAATGGTGGGTAACGTCAAGCGGAAAGGACTGACCGCGGATGTTGATCCTCAGTATTACGTGCCTTATGCGCAGGCAGTCATTACCAATCCCTTCCTTGCCATTCGCACCAGCGGCGACCCGGCCGGTCTGGAGAAAGCGCTCCAGGCCGCGCTCCACGGGATGGACAAGGGCGTGCCCCTGTACCAGGTTTCGACCCTGGAGGATTACCTCTCGAAATCGGCCGCAGCGCCGCTCTTTCAGACGTTGCTGCTGAGTGGGTTTGCTTTGATCGCGCTTTTGCTGTCAGCGATCGGGTTGTATGGCCTGCTTTCGTATATGGTTGTGCAGCGTACGCCGGAGATCGGACTGCGTATGGCGCTGGGTGCGCAGAAGGCTGATGTCTTAAGCATGATTGTCTGGCGTGGCCTGACGCTGGCAATGGCCGGGCTAGCCGTCGGCTTGTTCATTTCAGCCATGATGACGAGGCTGTTGTCGGGAATGCTGTACGGAATCCGGCCATCCGATCCGATTACCTTCGCCACCGTGACCGCGATTCTGCTGCTGGTCAGCCTGGCGGCGACTGCATTACCGGCGTATCGGGCCGCCTGCCTGGATCCGTTGAAAACATTGCGAGAAGAATAAGGTCCCCTGAGTCAGTCATCGGGTCCGGGCCCATTTGTAGAAAATCGCCGCTTAAGATGCATAGTGCGACTGCGACCGGTCCTGTATAACCTGGGCCCAGATAACAATCTTTCGGCGGATCAATGACAAACAGGGTTCGAAGAATCCCGAAAAGCAACGCATTCGTCATTCCATCGATCCAAGCAATCAAATAGTATGGAGAGCTTATGGGGTTACCGCTCGCCTTGTGTTTAGCCATATCGATGCTGCTAGGGTCTGTTTCCACTCCAGATCCCGAGCTGGCGCAGGGCGTATCCAAATCGCCTATCGGGCGGTGGAAGACCGTGGACGATTCCACGGGCAAGATCAAGTCGGTCGTGATGATCTGGGAGGAAGCCGGCAAGCTGTACGGGCGAATCCAGAAGCTGGTGGACCCTGACCCTAAAGACCCGAATCCTCGATGCACTCCGTGCACGGGGGAGCAAAAGGGGCGGCCGGTGGTCGGGTTGAAGATCCTCTGGGATTTGCAAAAGGACGGCGATTCCTGGTCAGGAGGAATGATCCTCGATCCCGAGAGCGGCAAGACCTATAAGTGTCTGGTCTCTCTGGAAGAAGGGGGAGAGAAGCTCAAGGTGCGCGGGTTTATCGGCGTGTCTCTATTGGGCCGCACGCAGTACTGGCTTCGCGACGAGTAAGCTCCGCTACGGTAGCCGTTCCCTTAACGCACGATTGGCTGCCACTGCGTTACCCGCCTTCAACGCCGCTTCCATTGATCCGGTGCAAGCATTGCGCGGGGAGTAGGCGGGCTCACTGGTGTCAAAAAATGGTGGCGAACGATTTAAGAGACCTATCGGCCGAAACTAGAAGATCGCCGCTGTCACTACTTTCACCAGGGTAATCACAAACCACCAGCCCCATACCGCCACGGCCGCGGAGCTCTTCTTCGTCCTACCCACAATCGCGCAGCCTATGGTGAGGAGAATCAGCACCCAAATGGTCAGGACGTCGAACGCAGTGGCAAACGCGACCAGCCACTGCGGCGCATCCGGCGACAGGAAATACCCGGCGTTCGTGCCTACCGGGTTCTTCAGATTGAAGGAATCGGCGTCCAGGCCGGCGAAGAGCGTAACGATGCCGAGGATGCCCTGAAGCAGGAACGGGAGTGTGCCGTACATCCACACGGCAAACATCCGGCTGAATGTGGCATGGCCGCCCAGCCCGAAATTCAGGGTCGCCATGAGCACGGCTGCCGCGATCGCCGAAAAGACCAGACTCAAGATCGGGGTACCCCAAAAAATGTACTTTACGAACGCCGCCCCGATTACTTTTTGTTTGACCTGCTGATCCGGTGGAAGCTGCGACAACCGGTCCTGCTGCGCCTGCGGGCTGTGGAGCAGGATGTTGGCGTATGCCTTGTCCCATCCGACCTTCTGCTGTATCGCCAGGCCAAAGCCCAGCGTGACCAGAACGGTGAGCAGCCAGGGCAGCCACCAGCTCGCGTCTCGCAGAATGTCGGTGAAGGTCCTGGAGGGTGCGGTGAAGATATCGACCACCCGTTCCACTTGACTGAGCGGCTTCAATCCGTCAACGTTGGCGACGGTATCGGACATGAATCCTCCGTGAATGTCCTCGCGTACTTCGTACCCCGGAATATTACTCTTCCGGCCGCAAAATCAAAATAGCGGCTTCTACCGGGGCAGCTGTTCCCGCGCCTGGGCGCAGGGGGCGCTCCCGATGGGAGCCTTGGCAGGGCAAGACTGCTACTTACTCGGCGTCTTACTACACTTAGCCAGGAGCTTAGTAAGAATGGACCAAAATATCTGGCCCGGTGTCTAAGTATGCATAAGTCATCATGGATCGAGGCGAAGCGATGTTTGAAGACTCATTGATGGAGTCAGGTAACAGGATAAAGCGGAAGAATAAGTTCTGGTCGTTTGTTGCCTTCCTGCTCAATACGGCAGCATTGCTCACACTCGTGATCTGGCCGTTGTTGCATCCTGAAGCATTGCCCAGGCAGATGATGGCCACGCTCATGGTGGCGCCATCGCCGCCTCCAGCGCCCCCACCCGCAGCACCGGCACCCAGAGTCCAAGCCAAAGCTGAAATGCTGAGCACGGAGTTGCGGGCGCCAAGCAGAATACCAAAAGCTATCAAGCAGGTGAACGAAGCAGCCATACCACCGTCGATGGGTGTACAGGGCATGGAGGGTCTTAGTAATGGTATACCCGGCGGGATAGGCGCCATTATCAACAGTGTTGGAACCGTAAGGCCCGCCGTAGTGAAACCAAGCGCGCCCATCAGCTTCAATGTTTCCTCAGGCGTGATGGCCGGCTATTTACTCGTAAAGACGTTGCCCCAATATCCGGCAATCCCCAAGGTGGCTGGAATTCAAGGCACCGTAGTCTTGCAAGCCACGATTTCTAAAAGCGGTTCGATCGAGAACCTTAGAGCCATCAGTGGTCCTCCCATGTTGCAGCAGGCGGCCATAGACGCGGTCCGCTCCTGGCGCTACAAGCCTTACCTCCTCAACGGAGGGCCCGTCGAGGTAGAGACTACGATTAACGTGGTCTTTCATTTGGGTGAATAACTAGTAGCGATTAATTATTTTCGGGACTCAAGCGGAGTTCTCACACATCCCCCAAGGGGAGTCGCCGCGGAGGCCCCGACCCTGAGGAGGGGTTGTGGGTTTCCCGGCGGATTGGTCCACGGCGCGCCGGGATAGATTGCAGGGATCCCAGGTCTCAAACGCGAGACCCGGGGCACCCATCGGTGGCCTTCCGACGCTATGAGTTGAGGCCCAACGGGAGCCTGCAGCGTTAACGCAAGGAAAGCCAACGATCCAGGGGAGCGAAGATACGACCCAGCAAGTAGAAATAGAGTACGAACAGGCAAAAAAAGACAACGACGACTACCGAGGTGGAGCGAACCTCGGACCACGTAGGACGTTCGACGAGTTTCATTTCCTGCCGCACGCTCGCCACAAATTCCGGGGCTTGTTTGATGGACGCGAGGATTCCAAGCTCTTTCTTTGCCGGATGAACACACGGCTTCTCGACGTTTTCTTCGGACAAGGGACACTCTTCCTTCCTGGATTTACCCAGTTGTCAGCACTAGCCAAATGAGACAGCTATCTGTAACAACGGCTGCCGTAATAGATGTCTGGCAAAAAGCTATGCTGGAGGTCCGCGGGAAAGAGAGGGGGAAAACCGAGGCTCGGGTGCGAAGACCAGGTCTTCGATATCAAGCCGATCGCCGATAGCAGTGGGCAAGAACAGGAACACAAACAAGACAGGCAACGCGAGCACGGTCTGCGTGAAACCGTGTGCGCCCAGCGTGCTGGCGACGGAGAGAGTCAGAACGAGGGCAATGGCAACGATTGGCACCATCACCCATGCAAATCGTCCCATCCAACACTGTTTTTTTGCCCTGCTCATTGGCATTGATTTTATACGGTTAGTTCGCAGGTCAACGCTTCTTGAATTCCTTATCTGCAAATTCTATGAAATAAGGCCAGTTGGGCGCGGGTGTGTGGCCATACTGATGCTGTCGGAAGGCGACGTCGCCAGAGTCGATGAACGTGCCCATGGGCGGGAAGGTGGTTGTGCCCAGGCCTTTGGCGCCTAGTAGATCCCAGACCGGACCGGCGGCGACCGCGGCCATGAACATGCCTTGCGCGTCCTGCCAGGCGTCGCCGGGAACATAGACCGGATCGATGAGCAACGCTCCGCCACCGATGAAGATGGGGCGCGGGGCCACCAGGGCAATGAATTCGTGGCTGTCTACGGGCATCTCGTTAGCCGAATGGCCGGCCGCAGCGTATTTCATGAAGTTGCCTGCGAACCAGTGGAACTCCGTCGCCCCGGCGATGTTGCCCGTCGTCTCGCCGTAGTTGCGGCGATAGAGATCGGCGCCGCCCGCGCCCGATGAGGAGATGAAGCCGATAGCGAATCGGGGGTCATCGACCTGGGCAACCAGCGCCGCCTTGCCACCCCGTGAGTGGCCCATGAGGCCGACTCTCCCGGCATCGACATCGGGATCGGTCTCGAGATAGTCGAGCAGCTTGCTGTCGCCCCAGGCCCAGGCACGCAATACTCCCCAGTCGTCGAGCGAGCGTGGCTGGCCTTTGTTCACCAGGCCGATGATGCCCTGGTCGAGTCCGGCGCCATTGTCGGCCTGCACGTCGCCGGAGTTCCGGCCGACAAAGCCCCAGCCATGCTCCAGGAGCAGCTTGGCGGAATCGGGCGCGTCGAGCGGTGAGGAAAGCAGGTGCACCACCTGGCCGGGCGCAGGAGCGGGACGAGGAGAGTTCGGGCGTGGGCGAATCGAACCGCCACCTATGATGGCCGGCACCTTCTTGCCCTTGGTGCTTGCCGGGGTGACTACATCCGCATGAATTTCGACAGTGATCGCCGGATAGGATGAATTATCAACACGGCCGGTGACGTGTTTGACGATGGCGGGGATACCTTGCACCGTCATGGTTTCAACGCTGTCCACGCTCCACGTCACTTTGGGAATGTGCGCAGGATACTTGCCGTAGACATTTTCATCGAACATCGCCTTGAGCTCAGCGCGACGCTTCTTCCATTGCTCCGGAGTCTTCACCAGGGTGCCGTCGCTCATGATCAGGACATCGGGCAGCTTGGGATAAGGATTGGCTTTGGACTCGTCGTAGTTAGCATTGCCCGGTTTGCCGATGTCATAGGCCGTCGCGCCGGGCTGCATATCGCTAATGCCAAGCAGCTTGAGCTCCCGGTCACGCTCCGCACGAGAAACAGCTGCAGACGCTGCGCGGTCGGCTGCAGACGGCGGCGCCGTTTGGGTTTGGGCTAGGCTTGAAAGCAGTGGAGGCAAGGCGCACGATAGGATCAGCACTTTGGATAAGGTCCAGGACGTCATATCGCCTCACAAGTTGATACCGCTCACTTCGGGGCTACGCGCAAATCCTTATAGCCCGGATGCACACCCGGCGTGAGTTCGTGGCGAGCCGCAATTCGTTGCAGCAGTCCAGCCAGTGCAGCGCGCTCCGCAGGATTCAGCCCGAAGCATATCGCTTCATCATGAGCGCGCGCCACCTCGCCGATGGCCCGCAACTTCTCTGCGCCGGCATCGGTTAACCTTAGCGAATAAATGCGCCGGTCCTGGGGATTCGCCTCGCGGACAACAAGAGCACTCTCCTCCAGGGCATCGATCACTGCAACCAATTTGCTGGCGTGCATATCCAGTCTTCGCGCCAGATCTTGCTGACTGATGCCTGGCGAATGACTGAGCAGGCGGAGGATACCTGCGTCCGCTGGAGTGAGCTTCAAGGGTGTCAGGGCTTGGGCGAACTCCTGGGCCGCGCGGGCGCCCACCTGAGCGAGGAGAAAGGCGACGGAGGTACGCGGTCCGTCGGGCTGCTTACGAGTCATAGAATTATTATTTCATTAGACAAATCATTACCGATTATAATGATTATGGCTTGAAATCGTAGGAGGGTTTATGCCGTCGTCATCCACAGTCTCTATCCCTGTTGTCCAACGCCATCCCAGTCCGCCACTGGGCATGGTGGCGATTACCTTAGCAGTGCTCTTCTGTGTGGGCCTGTATCCAGTCACGCCGTTTGGTGGTAAGCCCTATTTCCCCGGACCCTGGGAATCGGCGCAAACCATCGCCTCTTTCTTTCGTCTACGTCCGACAGCCGCGCAGTTCTGCGCCTTTCTGCAGTTTGGATCGGCGGTTCCGCTGGGAATCTTCACCGCGACCATCGTCAGCCGTTTACGGTTTCTCGGGGTGAAGGCAGCGGGCGCCTATATCGCGCTATTTGGAGGATTCGGGGCGGCCTTTGCCGTCGCTTCCAGTGCGACGCTCATTTGGACCATGAGCCATTCCGGCATCGCCGAGGACACTACGCTTACGCAGGCTCTGTATTTTCTGGGTTATGGTTTGGGCGGGCCAGGCTACTCAATACCGCTGGGCCTGCTGATGGCGGGCATCTCTGTCCACTCCTTTTCTACCGGCTGGCTCCCCGGTGGATTCCCATCCTTGGGCTCGTGCTCGCGGCCTGTGGCGAACTGAGCTGGCTGAGCCTTGAATTTCCCTCTGCCGCGTTGCTCATTCCTCTCACTCGATTTCCGGGGTTTGTGTGGATGATTGCGGTGGGCTTTGCTTTGCCTGCCACAACGAAGCGGGCTACTGTGGTGAGCAGCCAGGCGGCTGCTAGTTAATCGCAAAGTGGAGGTCGATCGTGTTAAGGGCTCTCGCTTTCACTGACTGGATGGAAAGTTCGCCGGCGGCGGAAGTTGGAGCAAAGAACGAACCCCTCTCCGAGGCAATTGCGATAATCAATGCACGCGAGAAGTTGGCTGGAGAGGGTTAGATGGAAGGACTACCGTTCGTGCGACGTTTTTTGTCATGCCTTGTAATCATCAGCGGCGCGGCCGGGAACGCCCAGATCCCGACCAACAGTCCTCCGGCTGCAGATCGGTTAGGCCCATCTCTCGAGCGGCGGGTTGAACTGCTTATCCGCTCGCAGTTCTCCGTGCGGCCCGACTACGATATAACGCTCGGCGTCAGGACCACGAGCGAAACAGCCGGCTACGACAACCTGCCGGTTACGTTCAGCCAGAAGGGCAAACAGACAACCGTTGACTTTCTTATCTCCAAAGATGGCGGCACGCTCGAACGGGTTGAGAAATTCAGCATCAGCAGTAACCCGGCCATGACGATTGACGTAGACAAGCGGCCGGTACGCGGAGCCGTGACAGCAAAAGTGGAAATTATCAATTTTGACGATCTCCAGTGCCCATACTGCGGAATGCTGAACAGCGAAATACTGCCCCAGACCATGAATCGCTACAAGGGACTGGTCAAGATTGTCTACAAAGACTACCCGCTCCCCGGTCATCCCTGGGCCATGCGCGCAGCTGTGGACGCAAACTGTCTGGCTTCCCAAAGCGACGCGGCCTATTGGGCCTATGTTGATTACGTGCACGGCCATGGCCAAGACATCAGTGGGGCGAACCCCAATCCAGCCAGGTCATTTACCGATCTTGACAATATCGCCGGCACTATCGGGAAGCAGAGCAAGGTCGACGAGACACAGCTTACGCTTTGTCTCAAAAAGCAGGATGAGTCAGTGGTGAATTCGTCGCTGAAGCTCGGGGCCTCGCTCAAGGTCGAAGCGACTCCCCAGGTATTCGTCGATGGAGAACGGCTCCCGAGTGGTGCACAACCGGTAGACCAGTTGTGGCCCGCAATTGATCGGGCACTCAAATCCCAGGGAATTCAGCCTCCGCCGGAGACCCCAAACGCAGAGCCGCCCGCCCATGGGCCGTCCTGAAACAGCAAGTACGGGCTAGAGAACATATGTGAGAACTCAACCAGCCCGTACCTACTTTCCCTGTCGATGTATCTCTGCCCCGATCTGGCTCCTTAGCACAAGGGAATCTGAGCAGGCCCATCGCTCGAAGCAGCGGCCATTTCTGAAGTGCAAAATACTAATCCCTGGCAGTGCGACCGGCTGCCCGGCCGCGGCGACTCCCATAAACGCTTGTTGCTGCGTGCCCGTAATGAGATAACGCGCGACCAGCGTGTCGGCGTCTTCAAGCACTTCATGAACTGTGACTTTTGCATCGGGGAATACCGCCCAGAATGCGGAGTAGAACAGCTTCACGCTTTCCAGTCCCGGTTCAACACCCTGATATCCGTGGAGAACGATGTCGTCAGAATACAGATGAAAATATTCTTGCCGTCTTTGCGGGTCGGCAAAGCACTGTACAGCACGGGCGAAGGTTTGCCGGTTGGACACGATGCCATTCTAGCGGTTCGCGTCAGGCCCGCCCGGCAAACTGCCGGGTTTCTGTATCCACCCTGATCTTCTCTCCTTCTTTGATGAACACCGGAACCCGAATTTCTATGCCCGTTTCCAGTGTGGCGGGCTTGGTCACGCTTCCGCTCGCGGTATCACCGCGGACACCCGGCTCAGTATAGGTAACCGCCAATTCCACCTGGGCGGGCAATTGCAGCCCGATGGGATTGCCGTTGTATTTGTCGATGTGAATGATGACCCCTTCTACCAGAAGCTTGAGTGCATCTCCTACCATCTGCTCGCTGAGCGTCAGCGTCTCAAAGGTCTCTTGGTCCAGGAAATAGGAACCGTCTCCGTCGCTGTAAAGATACGAGGCCTCGACGGTCTGAAGGTCAGGCTCTTTAAACTTGTCACTGGCTTTGAAGGTCTTGTCGAAAACCGCGCGAGTGAGCATGTTGCGCATCTTGAGACGGACCAGCGTCTGGCCGCCCCTGGCGGTCGGCGTCGAGATCTCGGATTCCAGGCAGTAGAACGGGACGTTCTCCAACTCGACAAACATTTTGCGTTTTACATCGATCGCGTCGATTAATGCGGCCATTGGCTCCTCTTGTTCGGCAATCGTGACCCTGCCTAGGATAACAAGGAGGGTCAGTTAAGGACGGCTGGACGCGACTTTTTGCGAGTCAACACAACTTTCCGGGGCAAATTGCGCTCTAAGCGATGAGTTAGAGGAGGATTTGATGCAACCTTGGAAATTCTTTGCTTTTTCTGCGCTCGCTGCGGCCCTACTGAGCGGGTCTTCCGGTGCACCTGCGCAAGTAGCAATCAGCATTGGGGCACCACCGATCTGTCCCTATGGCTATTTCGACTATGCTCCCTACGAGTGTGCGCCCTACGGTTACTATGGTCCGGATTGGTTTGTTGGTGGGGTGTTCCTCGGGGCTGGCCCCTGGTTCCACGGCCCCCACGGATTTTATGGCCACGTCGACAACCGCTACGATCCTCGCCACGGCTACCACGGACCATTTCCGGCAAAGGGCGAGCAGGCGTTCAACCATTTCCATGCTAACGAGGCGCAGGACGGGCACGGCCATGTAGGCAATGCCGGTCATGACGGCGGCGGCGAACATGCTCCGGGATTCTCGGGCGGAGGCCATCCCGGTGGCGGCGGAGGCCATCGCTAGAGAGCGCTCAATCAACGTCCACGCGCCAATGTCGCCCGCAGCCAAGCGGCAATATGAGTAAGAGCGGCATCACACTGCGGGAACCGCGCCACGGTTCCCGGGTGTACCGAGAAGTTGTGGTGCATGTCGGGCGCGTGCAGGTGGGTCACGGCAACACCCGCCGCTACGAGCTTCTGCGCATACGCCAGGCCCTCATCGCGCAGCACGTCGTATTCTGCCGTCGTCACCAGGGTTGGCGGGAGTGCAGGCAGTTTATGTAACTGAAGCGGCGACACATCAGGATCAGCCGGCGAGACGCCGGGCGCGTACTGCTGCCAGAACCAGCGCATGCCCTTCGCCTCTAACCCGTACCCGGTGGCGTTCTCGATGTAGGATGTATGGCCGGCCTGAGGCGAGTCAGTCACGGGATAGAGCAACAGCAGGGCGCGCAACGGGTGATCCCCGGCGGTCGCGCAAAGGCGGTTGGCTACCACTGCTGCGAGGTTCGCGCCGGCGCTATCGCCGCCGAGGGCCAGCACGTCAGCACCCCATTCTGTGGCATGCTGTTGCGCCCATTGCACGGCGGTGAGGGTATCGTCCACGGCTGCGGGATAAGGATGCTCCGGCGCCGTGCGGTACTCGATTGAGGCGATGACCACCTCGGCGGCTCCGCTCAGCAGGCGGCAAAACGGATCATGGGTAGCGACAGAGCCGGCAACCCAACCGCCGCCGTGCAGGTATACCAGCATGGGCAACCGCCCTTCGGGGCCGGGCGGAATGTAGAGTCGCGCGAGGAGGCCAGCCGCAATCTCCACTTGGTGCACCTCCACCTGGTTGGGCAGACCGGGGATGGAGGTACGACTTTCCAGCGCGCGCAGCATCCTTTGCCGCAGCATGTGCGTGAGCGCCTCATCCGTCATCTCAGCCGGCGCACCCAAAGCCGCAGCCTGCTCATCGAGAAAGCGCCGCAACGCTTGATCGATCGGCTTCCGTTCCGTCATCGGGTTCTCCTGGTGCGACGCTGCTGCCACACTGTCATGGATGCCTATCACATCGGGCAGATGGTTTACGTGCGCAAGCTGCAAGGTGTCTGGGATCCAGATAAGGGAGTCAAGTAGACTTCCCTTTCGGCGGGAACGCCCCGCCCGTCAATTTAGTAGATTTGTGGGCGATTCAAGGGGAGCCGCACCTGAAAACAGGTGGAGTGCGGCTTCGATTGCATGGCGACCGAGCCAAAATGCTTGGTCAGGATCCGTCGCACCAGGTCGAGCCCAAGTCCGAGCCCTTGCCCGAGCGGCTTAGTGGTGAAAAACGGCTCGAAGATGCGTGTAGAGAGAGCAGGTTCGATGCCCACGCCATCATCCCAAATATCGATAAACGCCATCTCACCCTGCAATCGAGTGACGAGCTTGAGAGTGCCGTGCCCTTTTGTGGCGTCGATGGCGTTCTCGATCAGGGCGGTCCATACCTGGCTCAGTTCTCCACCGTACGCGGTGATGGCCGGCACGCCCGGCTCGTAGTCACGCACGATCACCATCTGTTGCAGTTGTGGGCGGAGCAAGGTCAGAGTGTTTTCCAATGATTGGACCAGATCGACGTCCTGGATGGGAGCCTGGTCCATATAGGAGTAGTCCTTGATGGAGTTGATGATGTGAAAGATGCGACTCGAGGACTCGGAAACGGCAGCCACCATGCTGCGCGCATTGAGAGAATTAGCAAAGCTGGTCACGGCCCCAGGAAGGGCTCCGGGATTTACGATTGCGGCCAGTTCGTCGAGCGAACTAACCGCCAGATTGGCTTGCGCCAACGCCGGCGCCACTGCCCATGCGTCGGGAACCTGATGCGCCTCCAACCAGTTGATGAAATGCTGCTCACGGTCACTCACAGACAAGGCGTTGGAAGCACCGGCTTCGGGGGCGAACTGGTTCTTCGCTGACTCGAGCGATCGCTCGGTCCAGCCGGTGTAACCTGCCAGTTCTTCATCTGAGCGGAACAAGCGGCCCAGTCTGCACAGTTCGAGGTCTTGGTCGATTTTCGACGAAAGACTAAGCGCGGCGCGCTGGGCGGAAGATGCTGGATTATTGAGCTCGTGAGATAGATTGGCGGCGAGCTGGCCTAATGCGACAAGTTTCTCCGCCTGCAGATCGGCGCGGGAGAAGTCCCGCACCCGGTCGAGCAAGAGCGACACGCAGATCTGGGCCATGGAAGGAATTGCAGCAAGCATCGCCGGGAACAAGTCCTCATGAATATCAAGCACCCATAACTGGCCGGCGCTATAGCCGGTCGCGCCCCAGAACTTCATTCTGGAAAAGGGGAGCTTTCCGGTGACACGCGCAGTACGGCCAATGAACAGCGATACCGAGCCCGAGTTTGCTCGAGAAACATTGACTTCACCGTCGAGGATAATGTTCATGTGATGGGCAGGATCGTTTTCGCGCACGACGACCGCCCGGTGAACAGCCCTGCGTTCCGTGCCGTGCAGGGCGAGCCAACGATATTCTTCGTCCTTAAGCCCTTGCAGAAGTTCGACACCGCGCAACGCTTCTACGATGTCAGGGATCGGCGTCGGCGGAGTTGGCCCCATCTGGCCGTCACTGTCCATCACGGCGGCCACTCGTGGTTGAATCTCGTCATTGAGCTGGCTTGTCATTCAAGTTGCTCTTTCCCGGGGATATCCTCTCCTATGGTGCCCCCCGCTTGCAGTTTTCGATACCCTCATTGGAGCCAACCTCGATCCCCCGAAATGAGGGGGGAGGCCGCTGGCCGAACCGGGCATCCCGTTGCTTTCGTCATGTGGAGCTGTGTAAAAGCCGGAGACCCAGGCGAGCCTGGAGTGGCCTGCGATAGCGCCGGCTCAGCCGGAGGCTGGTTCCACTCTCGAGCAATACAGTGTACTCGCCATCTTCATTGAGTTTAAGGCCTCGGATGCGGTTGAGGTTCACGATGGTCGAACGATGAATGCGGAAAAACATGTTCGGATCCAGATCCTGCTCCAGTTCAGCGATGGTGCGCCGCAAGAGGTGAGTTTTCTGGCCGACATGCAGTCCTACATAGTAATCGGCAGCCTCAAGCCAATCAATGGATGCCAGGCTGACGAATGTCACCTGCCCGGCGCTCTTCACGGTCAAATACTCAAGCCGCTTCGGCCGATCTTTGCCGCGTGCGATCTTTTGTTTGGCGCGAGTCAGGGCCAAATCGAAGCGGGCATCGTCAAACGGCTTCAAAAGATAGTCGAGCGCGCCTGCCTCGAATGCACGCAAGGCGTACTGGTCATAGGCGGTCACAAAGACCACGGCAGGGGGCACATCTTTGCCTAGCAACTCGAGCACGTCAAAGCCGTCGCATTCGGGCATCTGCACGTCGAGAAACAGCAGGTCTGGTTTGGTCCTGCGGATCTCATTCGGGGCGTCCACCCCGGACCCACATTCGCTGACCACTTCCACCTCCGGATCAAGCCTCAAAAGCAGGGAAAGATTGGTGCGCGCGAGTGGTTCATCGTCCACGACGACGGTTCGGATTTTGCCGGCATGTGTCTCCGCGGTCACGGATCACTCCTGGTATGGAACAGACACGGTTACTTCGACTCCGCCCGGGTCCTGGTTATGCATGCTTAGCTCGAAGGCATCTCCATAGAGCCCCTGGAGGCGGGTTCTCATGTTGGAAATGCCTATCCCGGAGCGTATCTTTTCCCACTTCACGGCTGGGCCGTCGTTGTACACACTAACCTTGAGCCGGTCGTCGGAACGCGAGGCTGCGATCCGAATCGATCCTCCCTGCGCCCGCTTTGCGATGCCATGTTTGATGGCGTTTTCTACCATGAGTTGCAGAATTAATGTGGGAACCCGGGCAAGGAGCAATTCCCCGGGGACATCCACGCTGAACTGAAGGCGCTCCACAAACCGCACTTTCTGGATGTCGAGATACTTCTGGGCGAATTCCACTTCTTCTCCCAGGAGGACTTGCTGTCGCGGTGAATCCTCCAGGAGCCGGCGGAGAAAGTCGCTCAGCCCGGCAATCATGCTTACCGCAGCATCGTTCCTTCTCTCGCGTATCAGACCGGAGATGGCGTTGAGAGTATTGAACAAAAAGTGCGGTTCGATCTGCCTCCGGAGGGCATCGAGTTGCGCCTTGGAGAGCTGCTCGTTGAGACGCGCGGTTTCAGTCTGTTGATAGGCAAGCCTCGATCTCGAATCCAGCACATAGTTGACTGCCAATATGGCGGCATACAGGACCAGGGTGGAGATAACTCCGTTATAGAACTGATAGAGCCATTGATGGACGAAGGGTTTTTGGGGCGAAGAGAGTGCAAAGGGATTGAGCACCGCATCCAGCCACGCTGTCCAGGCAGCAAACAGCAAGCCAATCACAGCGCAGGTTGAGAGGTGGACGCACCAGGTTGCGACGGATTTCACCTTTACTGGAGGAAATTGCCGTCCGAGGCGCATCACGGTCCCGGTCACCAGGGCCCAGGGCAGAACGGAAAGCACACCAGTCACGAACAGCCGCATCCAGGCGTGGTGCATGCCTTCCGCCCGCATGACGAAGACGGTCTGCATCGCACCAATCAGCCCGAAACCGGACCAGATCGATGCGATCCATATCCAGCGATGGCTCTGCGAACGGATGGGGCTTATGTCCATAGGCAATATGGTATTCCAGTGCTTTGGCGGCGAAGCTACGATGCAGTGAATCGCCGGAACTATGCAGCCGCCGGTCTAGCCTTAGCGCGGCGGGAGAGGGATACTGGCCACATGCTCACGATAACCAGGATCACTATGTTGCTCGCCACGCTTCTATTTGCCACGACGCCCCCGATGGAGGATGCAGCGGTTCCCCAATATACCAGCGATGGTCAGATGCAACTACCGGAGCACTATCGGGAATGGGTCTACCTGACCTCCGGCTTCGATATGAGTTACAACCCCGCGATGCAGATGGCCGACCATCACATGTTCGACAATGTGTTTGTCAATCCTGCTGCCTACCAGGCGTTCACGAAAACAGGCACCTGGCCGGATAAGACCATACTGGTGCTTGAGGGTCGGGGAGCGCAGGGCAAGGGCTCCATCAATCAAAAAGGGAACTATCAGGGCTCAGTCATGGGGCTGGAGGTACACGTTAAGGACGAAGCGCGTTTTCCCGGTAAATGGGCTTTCTTCGGTTTTAACGCCGGCAAAACCTCGAAAATGATTCCTACCACGGCGGATTGCTATAGCTGCCACGCTGCCCACGCAGCTGTGGACACCACGTTCGTCCAGTTCTATCCAACGCTGCTGCCCATCGCCACCAGCAAGGGCACGCTCTCGGCCGCGTACCAGAAAGAGATGGGATCGCCGGTACAGAAGTAGACGCTAGTGGGTATCAGACTTGTCCAAATTAGGGTAATAATATACTTGACTAATCTCATGGTTTCCTCTACTCTGGAATCACCATGAAGAACGTTAAAGAGCCTAAGACTCTCCAAGAAGCGATCATCACCTTTTCCGATCCTGACAATGCGCTTTGGTACATGGTAGCGAAGCGGTGGCCGAATGGCGTTGTGTGCCCTACTTGCGGTCGTACCGATGTGAATTTTCTAGAGAAGCAACGCCGCTGGCAGTGCAAGAGCAAGCATTCACTGCGCCAGTTTACCGCGAAGGTGGGGACTATATTCGAGGATTCTCCCTTGCCTCTGGAGAAGTGGTTGCCTGCCGTCTGGATGATTACCAACGACAAGAACGGTGTTAGCTCCTGGGAGATTCACCGCGCCCTGAAGG
>JBAVQC010000342.1:0-2193 GCA_049693715.1 Acidobacteriaceae bacterium
GCGCTGCAGCGCGATTCATCCTGAGGTCCCGCAGCGCGGGATCGAAGGGCTGCGCCCCATCTTGCCCGGACGTTTACACTCACGTGGCGCCGTAGGGGCACGGCATGCTGTGCCCGTCCGCAACTTGTGGTCGTAGCGCCGATTCGCAAACCGCTAGCGTTCGCGAAAATTACAGTCTAGGTGTATACGAGAGAATCAATCAGGATTTACTTCTGGCTCAGAAGATAAATATCCGCATGCCCGCCCGCGCGCGCATAAACCACCGTCGAAAGGTCGCTCGAAAAATCATAAGCATTCCCGCCGCTAACCAACGGAAAAGCAAACGGCAGCTTCAGCGCCACTTGCGGCTTGCCAATCACTTTTCCGTCCGCCCAACCCTGCCGGTAAATCGTCACATCCTGTTGCGACGGGATCGCGTACAGAAACGACTTGCCATCCTTCCCATTCACCACGCCGAACGTCACCACCCCCGGCGCCAGAGCCGTGCACTTCCCGTCCGCAAGCGAAACCTGGTAAATTCCGATCTTCCCCGCGCCGCCCAGCAGAGTGAACAGGTACTTCCCGCCAGGCGCAACGCCAAAAGCAAACCCACAAACGTCGCTGACCTTCTCGGGAGTCGAACCTTCCGCGCTCTCGCGCGAGATCGTCGCCGCGTTGGCGGTCTTCTCAAAGCTGTTCATGTACACGGTCTTCTGGTCGAGGCCCATCAAGATGTTCTGCACGGTGCTGCCGGTCCAGGTAAATGACTGCATGCCGTCCCCGGTCGTCCGCACGAAATACGGCTTGTCCGGCACGCCGGCTTTTTCCGCAATGAATCCAAACCGAGCGCTGTCCGCGGACCACATCCCTGTAGCCAGTGATTCCCCGGAGGCGATCTTAATTTTGTTGCTGCCGTCAATATCCGCCACCCAAACTTCGTTGCGGTCCCGCGACGGAATCGTGATGTAAGCCACCTTTTTACCGTCCGGTGAAATTGCTGGCTGCGTGGCGTTTTCCGAAGCGATGTCCGTGACTTGCTTGGTGCGAGTGTTGTAAGCCGTCAAAAACCCGGAAGATTTCCCGTTCACGAAGTACAGCCCTTTTCCTTCGGGATCGGGCATCGGCCAGGTGTCCGGCCCCGTTCCCAGCGTAACCTGCTCCAATTTCTTATCCGCCAATCCGTACTTCCAGATGTTGGTCAGGCCGTTCAAAGTGCGGCTGAAAAGGATCGTGTTCCCCGGATCGGCCCAGACCACGCTTGCCGCGATGCCCGGGATCTCGTCCAAATCGGTCACGGTCTTCTTGGCGACGTCAAGTTCGTGCGCGCGGAACCCCTCGCGCGAAGAAACCGGGTCCGCCGTGATCACCAGCAGATGGGCCCCATCGGCGTAGGGCAAGATCCGAGTGACGGGCAGCGTGGCCGCTCCGAAACTGTATATTTCTTCCTCATCCAGCCCGGATTTGCCCGCGCGTGAAATCACTCGTTCATCACTGTCGGTATAGAAAAGGTACGCGCCATCGGGCGAAGGAGCCAAATTCGCGCCCGACACCACGCGGCTCGGCTTTCCTCCCAGCGTCGCCACCGACCATTCCTCGGCGCGCTCTTCCGATTTGCCGTAGTAAATCTCGGCTCCATCGGGCGATAAGCTATCCACGATCTTCGCGCAATTGTCACTGGTTAATTGCAACGGCTGGCCCCCTGACGCAAGCATCACGAATACCTGATCAACCCCGTTTACCGGCGAACTGAAAGCCACCGTGTGCCCGTCGGGAGAAAGCCGCGCGAAATCAATAGGCTTATCCCACTGGCTGATTTGCGCGATTTTCGCCGGCCCGCTCGGTGCGCGCGAACCGCCCCAGAAGTGATACGCAGCAATTCCACCTGCCGCGAGAACTAGCACAGCGCACGCGGCTACGATTCTATATTTCTTGCCCGCGCTATCCGCTGGGGCTGCCACCACGACTGCCGCGGAAGAACTACTCGCAGCCTGCGGCGCGGAATCTTGAGTCGTGCGTCCACTCGTCGAAGAGATGCGCCCCGAATCCGTATCGCGCCGCAGCCGTTTCAAATCGGTGCGAATGTCGGAAGCCGCCTGATAGCGCAGGTCGCGATCTTTTTCCAGCGCCTTGTTAATGATGTCTTCCAGCTTCGCGGGCAGCTCTGGATTCAATCGCACAGGAGCCACAGGCGCACGATTCAAAATCGCCTCGGTG
>JBAVQC010000343.1:0-2739 GCA_049693715.1 Acidobacteriaceae bacterium
GGCCAGCGCAATGACGGCCGCCGCCGCCACAATGGACGCCGGCAGAATGCCCAAACCAGCGACCTGCCGATCATTAGTGAGTTATTGAAGCAGGGTCAGGAAATCCTGGTGCAGATTGCCAAAGAGCCGATTGCCAAGAAGGGTGCGCGCATCACCAGTCATATTGCGCTCCCAGGCCGCTTTCTGGTGTTCATGCCGACGGTCAATCATGTCGGTGTGTCGCGGAAGATCTCCTCGGATGAGGAGCGGCAGCGTCTGAAGCGCATTCTGATCAGTGAAAAGGGAACCGTCAGTGGTGGTTTTATCGTCCGCACCGCGGCCGATGGGGCCAGTGAAGACGATCTGCGTGCGGATATCCGTTTCCTAATCAGCCTGTGGACCGAGATCAAGCAGCGTTCCGATACGGCGAAGGCGCCGGCCCTTATTTATCACGATCTGAACCTGGTAGAGCGCATCCTGCGCGACCAGGTAAGTGACAACTTCTCCACCATCTGGGTCGATACTGAGGCCGAGTACGAGCGCATCGTTCGCTTCCTGAACCGTTTCCAGCCCTCGCTGGTGCGGCGCGTCAAGCTGTACACCAAGGAGACGCCGCTGTTCGAACAGTTTGGCATCCAGGAGGAAATCAGCAAGGCACTCAAGTCCAAGGTATGGCTCAAGTCTGGCGGATCCATTGTCATCAATCAGACCGAGGCCCTGGTGGCCATTGACATCAACACCGGCAAGTATGTGGGTAAGACGGCCCGCCTGGAAGACACGATTCTCAAGACCAATCTCGATGCCATCCCGGAAATTGTGCGTCAGATTCGTCTGCGCGATCTCGGTGGGATTATCGTGATCGACTTCATCGATATGGACGAGCGCAAGAACCGGAACAAGGTGATGCAGGCGCTCGAGGAGGAACTCAAGTCAGACCGGGCGCCTTCAAAGGTGCTTCAGTTCAACGATTTCGGGCTGGTCGCGATCACCCGGAAACGGGTCAAGCAGTCGCTGGAGCGCACCTTGAGTACGCAATGCGCTATCTGCGCGGGCACGGGCATGGTCAAGAGCCCGACCACCGTCTGCAACGAGATCTACATCGAAATGCGCAAGATGCAGAGCCACCTGGAGCGCCAGGATGTTCTGCTTCGCGTGCATCCAGAGGTGGTTAAAACGCTGAAGCTAGGAAACGCCCGCTGGCTCAATGAGCTGGAGGAGATGAGCGGTAAAACCATCATCGTCAAGAGCGATCCGGCCCTCCATCCGGAGCAGTTCGATATCCATTGATATCCATTGATATCCACTAAAGACACCAGGGTCCCGGGGGGGGACCCTGGTGTGCGTCATATCGTGCTGATCTGCCATCCTTTGTAAATTTCTCCGCGTCAAATCGTTTACGTGAGTGTTTACAGGAGAGAGAGACCCCGCTTTTTGGGGTGCTTCCAAATCTCAATTCCCAAGGGTGATCAAAACAATGTTGTCGGGTCCCGGTTCCTTTGCTCGGTTCGCCATGATAGTGTCGGCCCTTTCCACCTGCTTACTGGTCCCTGGTGGTTTCTCCCAGGTAAGTTCGAGCGCGGCAACTCATCAGGCTTTTGAGGCCGCGTTGCAGGATCAGTATCCGAACCAGGGTGGTTACAACCGGTCGAGTTACAACAGTCACCACAGCGATAGCTTGAGCGACCATATTGCGGTCGAACTGGGCGCTGGTTTCAACGTGCCTTCGGGCAACACCACTACGTGGCAGGCGGTCGGCTACAGCATCAACCTGGGCGGCGGATGGATGTTCAACAACAGGATCGGTGTTTTGGCGGAGTACACTTTCAACCGCGCCAATATTCCCATCAATACCCTGACGAATATTAATGAGCCTGATGGCAATGTGCATGTGTGGTCATTGGGTCTGGAGCCGATCATCTACTACAAGACCGGCGGCCACCTTGGCGGTTACGTAATCGGCGGCGGCGGATTTTATCGTAAGCTCACCAGCTTCACCGAGCCGGTTTTCCTCGGTGACTTTTGCGATTTCTTCGGCTGCTTTCCTCAGTTCTCCAACGTCACGCTGAGCCACTTCTCCAGCAATCAGGGAGGTGTGAATTTCGGCACCGGCATTACTTTCAAACCCAATGCGGACGGGAAGGCGAAGTTTTATGCCGAAGCGCGCTACGTTTGGGTAGACTCGCCCCCCGCGACGGCGAGTCACGTCGGCACCGGCACCGTTAACATGTTTCCAGTGACCTTCGGGTTCCGCTGGTAGTTTTTAACTGAGCATTGAAAGGCCCGCCGTAAGCAGGTCATAGCGAACGAAGCGAAGTGCAACCGCATGAGGGCGACCGAGTGTGGGGAGGAAGCGTGGACCCCCATGCCGGGCGGTGTGGCAGGGGAGAGCGGGTCACAGCTCCCCCTATGCCGATTTCAAACCCGCGAGAACGCTTTATTTTGCAATGACCGGGCTGAAGAGTCTGCGTGAGAACCGCGCTTCCAGACCCAGTCCCGCAGAGCCTGCCCTGAGCTTGTCGAACGGGGACGGCTGAAGGCTCTCGGTCCAGCAACCACTCTTTATGGAACCGTTGACCTTTCCTTTTGTCATCCCGAGCAAACCCCTTGCCTGCGGCAAGTTAAGAGAGGAATGACAGCGCAAGTCGCCATCAAAGCGAGGCCCGGAGGGCCGGCCGTCCAAACTTAAGCCCAGCCCGGAAGGGCTGGGATACCAATCGCAAGCTGATCTGAGCGCCGCAGGCGCGGCACTCAACCTTGGCC
>JBAVQC010000344.1:0-7094 GCA_049693715.1 Acidobacteriaceae bacterium
GCTCGCAATGTGGCCATCCACCAACACCGGCTCAGCTTCCGCCTTGTGAAAGTCCAGGGCTCCTGCAGCGATCCGCGTGCGATGCAGTGCACGGGTGGCTTCATCCTGCAACTTAAGCTGCTCCGCAAGCCAATCTGCCGGCAGGCTGCCAATGCCATCCACCCCGGTTGACGCAGCTTCATCACTGTCATGCTCGCGCGCGCTGTCAGAGCGTAGATGTACAACGTCCTTCGTGTCGTTGCCGCCCGCGTCCAGCCACGGTCCCACGCGTGAGTACGCCAATTGCGCTCGATTCCTCACCCGCGACTGCGAAACCGTTTCGTCCAGCAGTTCGCCATTCGCAGCCACAGTAAAGCTCATCATGATGGCCAGGCGGTCCTCGTTTTCATTCAAGGATGTCATCCCCGCCGAAAGCTCGAATGGCAGCATCGGAAAGTTCTTCACCGCCGTATAGATCGTCTGCGTCTGATTCTGCGCATGCTCGTCGATCGGTGACCCTTTCTCGACCGCTGCGGCGACGTCACCAATTGCTACGTGCACGCGAATCCCCGTCGGCACACGCTCTGCCACCTCAATCTGATCGAGATCCTTTGACGTGTCGTTGTCAATCGACGACCAGCCCAGCCCACGCAGATCAGCCGCGCTCTTAACATCACGCCAATGGGCGATGCCCCGCTCGATCTCTGACACTTGCTCCTGCACGTCCCGGCCAAAATCAGGCTCGAATCCGGCCTCGCGCAGCTCCTCTATGGCCGCTTGTGCGAGATCGAACCCACGCGTTCCATGCTCGGCATAGTGCAATGCTCCGTAAGGCCGCCAATGGTCATTTCTCTCTGTAGCAGGATGGTTTGCTTTGCCGTGCTGTTCGCGATCGAGCGTCTCACCGTGCCCCTGCGGTTCGTGCTTCTCATGCTTCATGCGATGACGATTCCGACCCTTCTCCGGCATACCCCGCAGACTACCACGAGCCTTTCATCTCCTCGCAAATACGATGGCCCTCCTGCTGAGCAACAACACTCCTGCTCTGTCAGTCAAATAGGCGAGATCGAAATTCAATAATTGTTTGATAGATAAACAGTCTCCTTTAGTCGTCCTCATGCATGTGACGGTGCAATAGACGGACAGGGTTTCGTGAGGCTCTCCGGTATAACTGTTATACTACCTGGATGCGGTTTCACTTCGATCGGCGCAAAAGTGAGCGATTGCGGGGCAATCCCAAGCGTGGAATAGGGTTTGAGGAAGTTCTGGAACTCTTCTCGCATCCGTACTATCAGGACAATCGTTCCGATTTGCCGGAACAGCATCGTGCGATCGGCTGGACGGGTGAGCGGCTTTACAGCGTCATCTTTGAAGTGCGCCAGGACGAGGAGTGTGAGTTGTATCAGACCTGTCCAAATTACATTTTTGCGATCGCTGCAAAGGAGCGGCCAACGCATGGCTATGCAGGATGGTGGGTTTTTGCTTTGTATCAGGGCACGACTTTAGTCGGGCCGTAAAGGTCGGAGAAGGATTTGGGCTTCAGCCCCTGCAAACCGCCAATACTGCGACAAATCCAAGGCCCACGCGCCGATTCAGCATAGCAACGCAGGGGCTAAAGCCCAGCTTTTGTCGAAATGGAAATGGCCCGACTAAAGTCGTGCCCTGATACAAAGCACCAAGCCTAGCGCTTTCTCGATCAAACTCAACCTGATTTCGCATGACCCGCTTCAACCCCATCTTGACCATTAAAATCAACCCCACAGAATCGGCCAGCCAGCTAATTTGGACAGCTCTGGAGTTGTATCACCTGGTGACTGAGTGGAAGGCAACTCGTGAGGAGCGAAAACTCTATGAAGAAAACTCGTAACGCGAATAGGAAATCGCCGGCGGCAGAGAGCATTGCGCGTATGGCTGATGAAGGCAAGGATGTGTCGCGTTTCTTCACAAACAGCGGACGAATGGTGCCGCCGGTTCAACGCGTAAATGTGGACTTCACGACGCCGATGCTAGAGGAGTTGGACCGTCAGGCTCAAGAGATGAACATCAGTCGGCAGGCGGTGATCAAAACGCTGCTGCGTCAGGGGCTTGACCAACATTACGCATCGACGGCAAGTCGCCAACCAGGCCGCGATCGCACGGCTCGGCCCGATTGATGGCGGTGCGGTGCACCGGATGACTTAGGGGATTGGTTTTATTTGCAGACTGCCCGATCAAGTTAAGAAGAGGGAGATGGGTATGACTAGCATCGAAAGTGGAAACATCGACGTGGTTCGCACATACCTCGAGGCTTTACAGAGCGGTGAGGCAGGAGATTCGCTCCGGAGATTCTTTAACGATGACGTGCGACAGATCGAACTGCCCAACCAACTCAACGAGAACGGACAGGAGAGCGGTCTTGAACACATTCTTGAACGAAGTCGACAGGGCCTGAAGGTCCTTCAACGGCAACAATATGAGATCGTATCGGAGCTTGCTCAAGGAGACCGCGTAGCTGTCGAAGCCCGTTGGAGCGGAGTTCTTGCCGTGTCGGTCGGAACTATGGCTGCTGGGACTGAGATGAAGGCATCATTTGCAATGTTCTTCAGCTTTAGCGATGGCAGGATCTCCATACAACGCAATTACGATTGCTTCGACCCTTGGTAGTTGGCTGAAGCCTATCGTGCTCTCTCTCAACCATGCGCCCTTCAAACGGAGGCTCGATCACCCGCGCATAAGGGCCCTTCTCGATGTTGCAGGGCAATCGACAGGATGTGGAATAATCCCTACCGTAGTGACGAGAACTCCGGTTCAAATTACGACGATAAGGTTTCACCGTGCCATCTGGCTGGGGATTCTCACCCTCACCTTGGTTGCCGTCGCTTTCCTCGTTTACCGAACACAGCGGCTCGCCATCGAGCCGGCCCAAGTCACACTGCCGGCTGATGGTGCGGAACACAACTCGCTCCGCATCAACTTCCCCCGGTCGTGGTTCCGCGATACGGTGAGCGAGAACCTAAACGCTCCCAAACTTCGCCTGCTTGAATCCCGCCGGGGCACCCTCGAGGGCGTGTTGCTCGCCCCTGTAAACCCGGGCCACACTGATCTTCACCTGACTTGGCGTCACCACACCATTCTCGTACCCGTAACCTTTCTCTTCGACGCCAGCGACAGCTATGCCGACGGAACCCCCGACTTCCTTCGCCTCCACACCGCGCAGGATCGCCAGGCCTTCCGCAGCTGGTTCACCTCCATCGCGGAGGCTCAGGCAAGCCAGCCCAGGCTGCCCCCGGAAATCGACGATTGTGCCGCACTGCTCCGCTTTGCCTATCGCGAGGCGCTGCACGCCCACGATGAAATCTGGCTCGTCAGCCATCCCACGGACGCCCCGATGCCCTCGATTCGGCAATACGTGTATCCTCAAACCCCGCTGGGGGCAAACCTCTTTCGCGTACGAGCGGGCCCGTTTCTTCCCCAGGACCTCAGCAACGGTGGCTTCGCCCAGTTTGCGGACGCGCGAACGCTCATGGAGCGGAACACCTACCTCGTCGGGCGCGACTTCCGCGTGGCCCGTCCTGGCGACCTGATTTTTTATCGTCAGTTAGACCAGAACTCACCGTATGATGTCCCCGGCGCTACCCCTCACCACTCTCCATTTCACTCCATGATTTTTTGTGGGGAGACGGGGGTCGTCTACCATACCGGGCCCATTCACCAAGGTAAAGGCGAGATGCGCCGTCTGTTGCTGAGCGATTTGTTGCACCATCCGGATGCGCGCTGGCGGCCGCTCCCGGAAAACGCAAATTTTCTTGGGGTTTACCGTTGGAATATTCTGCGCGAAGGCGATTGAACGTCGGGTTGCTGCTGCTGGCGCTTTTGTTTCCCATGCGGCTGCTGGCAGCGCGACCGGTCTCCTTCAACCTAAGTACCAATCGCAGCTTCGCTTCCAGCGAGAAGCCCACCATCCATCTCTATGCGCAGAATGTGGATGAGTTGGAGTTTCGCATCTACCGGGTGTCTCACCCGGAGAAATTCCTCGCCGGCCTGCCTGACCTGCATAGCTTCGACAACGGGACCCCCTTCGGTCCCAAAGAACGAATCGACGAGCGCACCTGGCTGGAGAAGTTTCACGACTGGAAGCATCATCTCTGGTTCCTGGTCCGCCGCTTCTTCCGCGCTCAGTTCACCGAGGAGAACCGCGATCGCCTGCGCACTCATCAGGCAAATCTGGCGCGCAGAAGCCGCATCGTCGGCGTGGCCCAGTTTGCCCAGATCCCCCTGCTGAACGATCACCAGCTGGTCGCGCGCTGGCGTCAGGAACTGCCCCCCACGTACGTTTCCGACTCGCAGGAACTCCCGATTGATCCGCTGTCCCCCGGCCTCTACCTGGTCGAAGCCACCGACGGTCATTTCAAGGCCTACACGCTGCTGATGGTCAGCCGCATGGCCATGATCACGCGCACCGGCGGTGGCAGCGTGCTGGCGTATGCGGTCGATCGTGTTTCCGGCGCGGGCATTGCCGGGGTGCAAGTGAGCGCAGGTTTTGGCCAGCAACAGAAAACTTCCGGCACTACCGATGCTGACGGGCTAGCCCCACTGCAGCTGACCGCGCCGAAGCCGCAGCCCGATAACTTCTGGGTGCTGGCCACCCACGGGGATGATGTGGCCGCGGTTACCCCCGGAGGCTACGCGCTGAGCGGCTGGCAGGGAGGCCGGTGGTCCTCTTACGTCTACACAGACCGGCCCGTTTATCGGCCCGGCCACGTCGTGCACTGGAAAGGGATCCTGCGCGCACGGGTAGAGAATCATCTGGAGCTGCCCAAACTTTCGACCATTCACGTCACCATCGCTGACCAGGATGATCATGCTCTGCTCGATAAGGACATGCCCCTCTCGGCCGCCGGCAACGTGGCCGGCGATTTAACCCTGCCTGCGACCGCGACCCTGGGCTACTACAACATCCGGCTCAGGAATGGGCCGGCTTCCGACGATCCCGATGCGGATGCGGGCAACGGCAGTTTCCGGGTGGAAGACTACCGCAAACCTGAGTACCAGGTGCGCGTGAGCCCGGCCAAAGCCCGCTTGCTGCAGGGCGAAACCATGCCGGTGGTGATCGATGCCAGGTACTTCTTCGGCGAGCCCGTTTCCAATGCGACGGTCAAGTACCGCGTCTACCACTCGCCGCACTATTGGTGGGATGAAGACGGCGGCGACGATGGTGGGGGCATGGGAGCCGATGCCGGGTCCGATGCTGGGGATGACGCTTCACTGGGCTACGACGCGGCCCAGCAATCGGAACAAACGGGCAAACTCGACGCGAATGGCAAGCTGACCATCAACGTACCCACGCAGTACGTTGCCAATCTGAAGCGGCCGACTGACCAGGATTACACCGTCGAAGCCGCCGTCACCGATCAGGCCAACCGCGAGATCATCGGGCGAGGACGCTTTCTTGCGACCCGGGGCACCTTCCGCATCCACGTGGAGCCGGTGAGCTATACCATCCGTGTGGGCGACTCCGCGCTCTTTAACGTAACCGCGGTGGACTACGACAACAAACCAGTACAAACCCGGGTACATCTGCAACTGGTGACCCATAAATATGCCAACGGCAAGACCCAAACCATTCCCGGAGCCTCCACCGATGTGACCACGGACGCGAGCGGCCGGGCGCAGGGGAAAATTCCGGTTTCGGCCGCCGGCAGCGCGGAGGTTGAGGCCACCGCGACCACACCCGAAACCAGGGTCGTTTATGACTCTACCTATCTGTGGGTGATGGGCGGCAACGAGGAAGGGTGGGGAGGCGAGTCGCGGTCGGTGCAGATTATCGCCGACCAGAAGAGCTATGCGGTTGGAGACACGGCTCACCTCAGCATCCTCTCTAACGTTGACAGCTTCCATCCCCTGGTGATCGCCACCGGCTATTCGATCGAGTTTCAGAAGGTCATGTTCTCTCCGGGAAAATCGTTGACGTTTGATCTACCCATCACGGCCGATGCGCAACCCAACCTTGAACTAACGGTCGCCTTCGTCCGCAATGATCAGCTCTACCAGGCCAACCTCAGCATCAAGGTGCCTCCGGTACAGCAGCCGTTGCAAGTTGACATCACTCCGGACAAACAGGTCTTCCAGCCGCAGCAGACCGCCGGGTACGACGTCTTTGCCCGCGACCGGCAGGGCAAGCCGGTGAGCGCCGACTTCAGCTTCGGGGTCGTCGACGAAGCCATCTATTCCCTCTACCCGGATACCAGCGGCGACATGGTCAGGAAGCTATACCCCGACCGCTATGTTTTCGCCGCGGTCGACTCGTCGCTGCAGTACTACTTCAGCGGCAAGGCGGGTCTCAAGTCGCCCGTGCTGGCGGAGCGGGCCTCCCGCTACCGGCCGCAGTTGGCGCAGGTGAAGCCGGGCAACGACGTGGTGCAGCCCCGGGTGCGCAAGGCGTTTCCCGACACGGCTTACTGGTCGCCGTCGGTTCATACTGACTCTGCCGGGCACGCGCACGTCACACTGACCTTTCCCGATTCGCTCACTACCTGGCGGACCACGGTGCACGCCATCACGCTGGACTCGAAGGCCGGCTCCGCTATCAACCGGGTACTGGTGCGCAAGAACATCATTGTGCGCATGGGCACTCCACGGTTCCTGCGCCAGGGGGATGAGGTTACTATCCCGGTGATTGTCCACAACTACCTTGACCAGGCGAAGCAGGTGCAGTTGTCGCTCAACATCGACGGCCTCGACCCGGTGAGCGGAGCACCGCAGTCCGTTACCGTGCCCAGCAAGGGCGAGGGCTCGGCGCTCTGGCGGGTCAAGGCGTCGCGCATCGGCAGCGCGCGTCTGCTGGCCAAGGCGCTTACCAACGAGGAATCGGATGCGCTCGAGCTGACCTTCCCCGTGGAGCCGAACGGTGTTCCGCGCACCATCAACTCCTCGGGGGTGATCGCAGAGAATACTCCCGCGAACGCGTCCATCGACTTTCCAGCCAACACGGATCCCGCCGCACACGCACTGCATCTCGAGATTGCTCCCTCGATTGCGGGGAGTCTCTTTTCCGCGCTGAGCTATCTCACCTCTTATCCTTATGGTTGTACCGAGCAGACGATGTCCAGCTTCCTGCCCAACCTGGTGGTTGCCGA
>JBAVQC010000345.1:0-26807 GCA_049693715.1 Acidobacteriaceae bacterium
TACGCTACCCAGATTGGCACACGCAGCCAGCAGGATGAGGCCCGACAACAGCATCAACCCGGCCATGAAAGCCCGCGCCGGCTTGCCGAGCGTATCCCCCACCAGCCCGGGCCGCGCCAGGGAGAACTTGAGTAGTTCATCCTCCTTCGGATTCGATTTGGCCAGCGAAGCGGCAATGGTATTCAGGTCTGATGCGGCGGCGGCCGGGGAGACGCCGGGCTTCAAGTGGCCGGCCACCCAGGTGAAATGGTCTCCTCGCTCTTCCACCGGATCCCACCCGCCAATCTGCGGAAGGTCGAGGATGGGCGCCCAAAGGTCGGGCGCGAAGAAGAGTTCCGTTCCGCGGAAGGCGGCCGGCGCGACTCCAACGATGGTGTAGGGATGCTTGTTGATTTGGACGACGCGGCCCACCGCGGCCGGATCGCTGTTGAAGTGATTGCGCCAGTAGGCGTAGCTGAGGACGATGTAGGGCACGCTGTTCTTACCGTGCTCGTCGGAGGCATGGAGGAACCGGCCAAGATAGGGCTGGACGCCGAGGGAGTCAAAGTAATTGCCGCTGATCAGGTACGGCCACACGACAGAGGGATTCTTGCTGCCAGTATCGAGTCCAACTGCCCCCGTAATGTCATACGACATCAGAGAATCGAAGCTATGGTTGCGGTCGCGCAAATCGCGATAATCAGGATAGGACTGCGAGGGACTGTCTCCCTGGCTGTAAACGCGCTGCAGCATGAACAGGTTTTCCGAGTGCGGTACATTCAGCGGGCGCAGCACCAGCGCATTCAGCACGCTGAATACGACTGCATTGGCGCCAATGGCCAAGGCGAGGGTGAGCACGGCGGTCAGGGCGAATCCGGGCGCTTTGCGCAGCTGGCGCATGGCAAGTCGTAAGTCAGCGTACATGCTTACCCCCCTTTTTTGACCTCTCAGCGGACAGGTCTCCGCTTTTTCCCACACGCACGACGCGGTTTCCAGGTATACGTACGGTGGAAAGCCGCAGTTCCCTTCGATGTTGGTCTCGTTCAAAATCCGGCCAAGGCAGGATAGTGCTGAACAATGTGTCGGATTTATCACAGTTACCTGGCGGATCAATCTTGAATCTTAGGCACGACACTGTCGAGAATCGTTATGTGTTCCCCGGTCGTGAGGGCGCCCACACTTGATTGCGTGACCAGGATGGTAGTGCCGGGCAGCATTGCGGAGCTGACGGCCTGAAAGAAACTCCGTGGCATGTGGACGCGGTTGAGGGTGGCCTCGTCGAGTTCGCGGCCTTTGTCATCGTCGTGGCCGGGGAGACCCACATAGATCCAGTGGACCTTGCCGTCAGGGCCCCGGGTCAGGTTGATGACGTGAGATCCGGGATCGTCGTCGTTGATCACGGCCACGCTGCGGCCGATCTCGACCCCGTTGCGGAGGACTACGATGCGCTGGTCATGCTTGGACACGATGATGGTCATTGGCCCGGTTGGCGACTTCTCAGGCTCCCAGCGAAACTCATCAGAATTAAGGTGCTCTTGAGTTACCTTCTGTCCCTTGGCGTCCAACGGAGCCAGCAGGCTGGCGTCTGTGGTGGTGATGTGATTGGCGGCATCGCCTTCCACCACCACGGTCGCGCCTAGAGTGGTGATGGTGAAGAGCTGCTGTGAAAAGGTATAGGGAAGGTGAACGCATCCATGGCTCTCGGGATAGCCGGGCAGGCCGCCAGCGTGGAGCGCAACCCCATCCCAGGTGAGGCGCTCCTGGAAGGGCATGGGCGCGTTGTTGTACTTCTTCGATCGGTGGCTGGCGTCTTTCTGCAGGATGGTGAAGACGCCGATTGGGGTTTCATGACCGGGCTTACCAGAGGAGATGGTGCTGACAGCGATGCGCACTCCGTTGCGGTAGACAGTGGCGCGCTGGCGCGAGAGATCGACGTAGATAAGGATTGGCCCGGTGGGCGCGACGGACGGGGCCCAAACCCATTCGCCGGGCTGCAGAGCATCGGCCGCGCGCGCTAGCTCGGCGGGTGAGCTGACCTTAGCTCCCTGAGCATACAACGGCACACTGCTGGCAAAGGCGCCGGCCAGGATAGCCATCATCCATGCGCGGAACCATCTGCTGACTTCGCTGCGGGATTTACTCTTCATGTCTGTCCGTGCGACACCCAATCTCCCGAATTGTCACACGAAACTTGTCCCGTCTGCCAGACGGATTGAGACGGCGGGGCATCGTCGCCAGCAACCTCGGACGCACATTTCGACCTTGTCCAGGGACACTCGGCGATGCAGATCCCGCACGATACCTATTCAGCGAAGTATGGAATGCTGCGAACGCAGCCGCGCAGTTGGTGTAGTGCCCCCGCCCGCCCGAAACCTCTTCGGATCGACAACCGGCGACACTTCCGCCATACTTCATATCCAGGAAGAGGAGCGTTTGTTTATGTGCGATGACTTGATTCACCAGGGCCTTATCCATGATCCCACTCTCTCGCGCAGAGCCTTTGGGCTGGGAGCAGCAGCGACCGTTGTGCTGAGTTCTTCGGTAGGCGCGGCGCAGGGAAAGGTGGTTCAGAAAGACGTAGATGTGCCCATGGCGAGTGGTGTCGCCGACTCGGCACTCTTCTATCCCGAAGGCAAGGGAACCTGGCCGGCAGTCCTGGTGTGGACCGACATTCTTGGGCTGAGGCCGGTGTTTCGTGAGATGGGGCAAAGGCTCGCTGCTGAAGGCTACGTGGTCCTGGTGCCGAATCCTTTCTACCGTAATGCAAAGGCGCCGGTGGTCGATGGTTCGTTTGACTTCAGCAAGCCGGAAGACCGCGCCAAGATTATGCCGATGGCAGAGGCGTTGACCGCCGACGCCAACATCAGCGACGCGAAATCGTACGTCGCCTTTCTCGACGCACAGCCGCAAACGAACAGGCAGAAAAAGATGGGTGTCCAGGGATACTGCATGGGCGGGCCGCTGACCTTTCGCACGGCAGCCACTGCAGCCGATCGCGTGGGCGCGGCCGCTACCTTTCACGGCGGTGGCCTGGTGACCGACAAACCGGACAGCCCGTACCTGCTGATCCCGAAGATGAAGGCCGAGGTTCTTTGTGCGGTGGCCGACAACGATGACAAGCGCGACCCTGCGGCCAAGGACAAACTAAAAGAGGCGTTCGCGGCAGCGCATCTGAAGGCAACGGTTGAGGTCTACGAAGGCTGCAACCACGGCTGGACGGTGCGCGGTAGCCAGGTCTACAACGAGGCCGGCGCAGAGCGAGCGTGGGCGGAACTGACCGCACTTTATAAGCGGAACCTCGCCTGACGAATGCGCCCTCAATCATCGTGTCTTCAAAATAGTTGGGCGAATCAAATGCAGTGATTTTGCTGGTGAGGTGCTGGCGGATCCCCAGGTGTCTCGCGCGCCAGCGGACAAACTCGTTTGGACCGATGAGCCCTGTTACGACTCCCGCGACCGCTTGCTCACCTGACTTTTCAGTCCCCAGAAGATGCACCTCTATGCTGCGTGACAGGTCAAAGCAACGCCGGATGGGTGCGGAGATTTGCGTGCACTGCTCAAGGGAAACCATGAACCTCGCAACGTCTTACCTGTTGAGGCTAGCATTCTTGGTGTATGAAGATGGTTGGAGTGAGAATGCAACAAAGCGTCGTGCAAACCGTTGTCCCGGGTACGATCTATCCACCAGCGAGTGTCCCGCGGTCACGGATATTGCTCTTGTTCCTGATCTTCTTCTTTATTTGTTGCGGTCTTGGATACCCCATGCTGAACCGTGTCGATTGGCGGCAAGCCCCCGGGGGGCTCGAGGACGTTGTCACTTATGCGAGCCTGGTCACTGCGCCCCCTACTCCTGAGTTGAGCCAGCATATGCAGTTCCGGATGCTCGTTCCTTATCTTGCAAGGCCGATTTACCGGACGGCAAAGAATCATATCGGGACATGGGATCCGATCATGTTCGGCCTGCTGGTGGTGAACTCTTTTTTCGTGGCTCTTACCGTAACCCTGCTCCTCATCGTGGTTCATCGGCAACTCGGAAGCTACGCCGTGGCACTCGGCTCTGCGTTGATTTACCTGCTCAACTTCGCGGTTCCGAACCTGCGACTCGCGGGAATGATCGATGCGGGAGAGGCCTTTTTTCTTATGGCGCTGATCTGGAGTCTTTTCAAAGAGGACTACTGGATGCTGCCACTATGGGGGGTCATCGGTGCAACCGCGAAGGAGTCTTTCGTGCCGTTTCTGATGGTGTTCAGCCTTTCGTGGTGGCTCTGCTCTCGAAAGGGGCTACGCAGACCGTCCACTGCGGCGATCTGGATGGTCACCTCGTGGATTGCCGGGCTGTGCTCCCTGGCTGCACTGCAATGGAGGATTACCCACGTGTTTCGCTCGCCCCTGAGTTTTGGATTGGATCTTCACCAGAATTCCGCGTACCTGGGGCAATTTCTCTCATCGTTTCGGGACCGTAATCTCTGGTACATATTCTTTTGGCTTTTGCCGCTATCGCTGTTGCGGTTGAGGCAGCTTCCGGCAAATTGGCGGGGAGCTACTGCCGTGACCAGCGCTATGGCCTTTGCCCTCGATGCCTACTATGGAGGGAACCCCGGCACAATCGGCCGGGCACTGTTTAGCATCGCGGGACCGCTTCTGTGTGCCTCGGTCGCGACCTTCCTGTTCACGGACGTGAGCCGCGCGACAGTTCGGGAAAAAAGTGCGGGCGTATGAGTGACTGGATAAGGGACTCGAAGAGCGCTCTGCCTGGATGCTACCTAAAAATAGATACAAGCCTCGACGGATTGCGCTCCCAACCTAAGTTTGAAGGGGACGGCCTTTAGGCCGTACTTCCGGTATGTCCCAGTCGGTTTGGTTGAACGAGTATTCAAGGTGTTTCTATCGCTTATGCCATAATCATGGCATGGCCGTCCGTACCACCATCGATATTCCGGAACCGTTACATGACCGGCTCCGAGACCGCGCGGAGCGCTCCGGCACGTCGATCCGTTCACTGATCGTGCATGCGATTGAGCAAACCTACCCAGGTGCCAAAAAAGGGCAACCGGTCACTGGTCCTCTGATTCGCGGCTCCGGCAAACGTGGCCGGTCGTACCCGACGGATGAGAACCCACATGACTCTGTTTTTTCCTGACCTGAATGTCTGGCTGGCCCTCTCCGATACTGGCCATGTGCATAGCGCCAGTGCCTGGAAATGGCGGGAGATTCTGCCGGATGATCACAAGCTGATCTTTTCCCGATATACCCAGATTGGACTTTTGCGTCTGCTCACCAATGTATCCGTAATGGGCGACCAGACGTTGACACTTCGCAAAGCGTGGGGTGTTTATGACCGTTGGCTCGAAGATCCGCGCGTGGAATTTTATCCCGAGCCGCGCAACGTGGACACAGCATTCCGTCAAATCACCGAACCTTTCGCGGCACGGCAGGCGCCGAAAGCGGTCGGAGATTGCTTCCTGTTGGCCTATGCGAGGGAACTGCAGGCTGCGCTGGTCACCTTCGACCGAGCGCTGCATGAATTTGCGCGCAAGCAGGGTTACGCCACCGTGATTCCCGCCTGATGCCCTCAGACGCAAACCAGCAAGTACCGACCGATCCAGTTGCGCCGTGGCAAAAGCTGACTATGAGAATGAGCGGGGATAGGTGTGATGTCGCTTATCTCACTGTCCCCTTATCGCCCCGCAGCTATTCATCGTGCGGGGAGTTGGCTGACGACTCGCAGCGTAGTGTGCTGAACTCGACGGAGCGAAATGCCTGGCTATAAAAGCGCTTCAATAATTCGCCCTTTCGGGGTATTGATTGCCTGCCTCACGGCGCGTGGTGACGACACCAAGAGCAAGGCCCGCGCCTAGGGCGCGGGCCTTCTTGGACTTCCGACAGGCTCTAGGCGTTGGCGTCGCTGCCGTCCGGTGGGGGGTTCTCGGACATGGCCTTGTCGATTTCTTCGCGGCGCTTGGCTCTCGCTTCGACGCGCTTCTGGCGCTTCTCATCCAGCTCGTGCTCGGATCCCAGGAGTTCGATGAAGGCCTTTTCAGCTCCGTCGCCTTTTTGGAAGCCGGTGCGGACGATGCGGAGATAGCCGCCGGCGCGGTCTCCGTAACGCGGGGCTATCGCCGTTCAATTGGGGTACGTTTCGTCTGCCCCCGCAGTTCCCCGCGGCCCGATCCTCCCAGCCGAATCTCACGGCGATCGCAGATAGCGATGACCTTGGGTGGACGCTCGGTTTGACTGTGTCTGGCCGGAAGTACAATTCATTGCAGATGCGCATTCGTTGGCCATTCGCGTTTTTGCTGATCGGGTTCCCGCTGTTCGGATTTGCTCTTCCTTTTGCCTACGCGCAAGCCTTATCGACTCCTCCTGTGGTCACGATCGACGGACTTGGAAAGGGCACGATCGAACTCTCCGGCCCCTGGCGCTTCCATATCGGCGATGACTTGGATTGGGCCGAACCTGGCTTCCACGACACTCCGGGCGAAAACGGTTGGGAGACGATACTTGCCGATCGTCCATGGGGCGCTCAAGGACACTACGCCTATTCGGGGTTTGGCTGGTACCGGCTGAACCTTCGCATAACACCCGCGCCTGATGTCAAAACCGGCTTTCAGTTGCTGCTGCCCCGCCTCGACGACGCGTGCGAAGTTTACTGGAATGGGAGGCTGGTGGGCCGGTACGGAAAGTTGCCACCGCACCCATCGTCGCCGGCTGTGAATGCACCGGCAGCCTTCACCCTGCCTGACATTCGATCCGGTACGCTGGCCATCCGGGTTTGGAATGGACCGCTTGGCTCCAGTGGATCCGGGAATGGCGGCGGAATCTCTCAGACGCCCCTGGTGGGGGATGCCAAATCGATTGCCGACTATATCGGCACCTGGAACTACGGTTTTCTGCGCAGCAATCTTTATCTCAACGCACGGAACATTCTGTACTTTCTCGTAGCCCTGGCAGCTTTCGTCCTGTGGCTGCGGCGCAGGAGCGAATCCCTTCTTCTTTGGTTTTCCATCTTCGCTATCTGCCCGGTGATCTGGACGGCGATCTACACCATGCGCCTTCCGATCTCCAGCCAGTTCAGCCAGTTCTTGCTGCAGCCGCTATGGGCCCTGCGCAATGTCGCGCTTTGGTTTCTTCTCATCGAGTTGCTCCGCCTCCGGAACCGTCACGGGCTGGTTCGCTGGGCAAAGATTCTTGCGGTTGTCAGCCTGACTGGTGCGTTCCTCGACGGCTGTCTTACCTATGTGCCCGCGAACTGGATCTCACCACACGCCAGCGTCTGGATTGATGGAATCATAACCGTAATCATTGTGCCGTCCCAGCTTTATTTGCTGGTGCTGGTGGCGAACGGGTTCCGCCAGAAACTTGATTCCGCGCGCTGGGTGCTTGCTTTGAGCGCATCTCTTTCCCAACTCCTGGCTGTCATTGTCGTCACCGTCCGTCAGGGCCAGCGATTCACCCACTGGACTCTCGCTGAACATCTGTCTTCATCACTGTTCCATTTAGGCCCTGTCTCCTTTAACGCGGACACTCTTCTCGATCTTCTCGTGTTCTGCTCGATCATCTACACGGTGTATCACTACATTCGTGACCAGCAAAATCGCAAAGCCGTCCTGGAGCAGGAGCTGCACAGCGCCCGCGAGCTGCAACAGGTGCTCATCCCCGACAAGCTACCCACCCTGCCGGGGTTCAGCGTCTCCAGCGCGTATCGGCCCGCGCTCGAAGTGGGTGGCGATTTTTTTCAGATCATTCCTTTGGATGGGCAGGCGGCCGGATCGACACTCATCATCCTCGGCGACGTCAGCGGGAAGGGCCTTCGCGCCGCAATGGCTGTGTCGCTCATTGTGGGTGCTGTGCGCACACTTGCAGAAACCACCTGCCGTCCGGCTGAAATTCTCGCCGGACTGAGCCGTCGCCTGCAAGGCCGTCTTGAAGGCGGCTTCTCGACTTGCGTTGCGCTGAGACTCGCCCCCAACGGCACTTGTACCCTGGCCAGCGCCGGGCACCCTGCGCCTTACTTCAACGACAAAGAGATTGATTTGCCCGGCGCTTTGCCACTGGGCATCGATCCTGCGACTGAATATGAGGAGACCATCGTGCAGTTCCAGCCTGGCGATCGGTGTGCTCTTTATACGGACGGGTTGTTGGAGGCACGCACGCCGTCGGGCGAGATCTTCAGCTTCGCACGGCTGCAAATGCTTTTTGCCTCGGGTGTGGATGCTGCGCAGGCCTCGGAGGCCGCCATTGCGTTCGGCCAGGATGACGACATCACGGTGGTCACGTTGACGCGGCTGGCGACTGCTTGAGACCTTCCTGTTCACGGAGGTGAGCCGTGCGACAGTTCGGGGGCGGGATTTGGCGGAAAGGATGGAGTAACCCTCCGCTGCGCTTCGGCCGGGATGACAAAGGGTGGGGTGGCTACTCACCTCAGCTTGGGTTGAATCGAAACCGCAGATCTCTCGACTGCGCTTAGCGCGGCTCCACAGATAAAAGCCGAATTCATTTGCAAAGTGGCAATTCAGGACCTAAAAGGGAGAGGCTCCTTCGTGGTCCGTTCTGGAGAAATGGGCTTGAGCCCCTGATATGGCGCATCCCCCGCGAAATGCTTGTCCAGAGAATGTTCTCAGCAGTGCACGAGTGTTCTTCGTCACGACGAAGACAAGCATGGCACGACGCTTATTGCAGTCTGAACGGAATGCAATGCTTCTCGTCGACGTGCTGCGATCGAATGTGGCGACAGGTAAATTTCAGTTGCATGACTTCGTGATCATGCCAGATCATTTGCATCTGCTAGTGACTCTTCCGGGCGAGGTTACCATCGAAAAAGCCATGCAGCTTATCAAGGGCGGATTTTCCTATCGTCTGAAGAGGGATTTTGGATATCAGGGAGATGTCTGGCAACGCGGGTTTTCTGAGGTGCGGATCATTGATGGGCAAAGTTTTTTGCGGCACCGAGCTTATATCGGTCAGAATCCGGTCAAAGCAGGACTCGTGGATAGACCTGAACAATGGCCCTATTGTTTCAATTACCTGGCGAAGAAAAAAGCGCAGGGGCTAAAAAGCCCAGATTTTTGTTGGGCCTCTACGGCCCGACTAAAGTCGTGCCCTGATACAAAGCACCAAGGTCAAGCCTCGGCACTCAGGACTAGAATCGGGCCCTGACACAAGGCATGAGCTTCGGGGAGGTCGATTTTTTGAACTGAGAGGAGACCCCTTCAAACAGCAAAGCTGCTTTGGAGGATGTGTATTGGTTTTTGTATCAGGGCACGACTTTAGTCGGGCCGTAATGAAAAGAGAATTGGGCTTCAGCCCCTGCTAGCGCATATCCGGCCCGAAATACTTTGTCCGGAGAGAATTCCGGGGCTGAAAAAAAGCGCAGGGGCTTTTGCACGCAGACAGACTCTAGGCGTTGGCGTCGCTGCCGCTACCGTCCGGTGGGGGGTTCTCGGACATGGCCTTGTCGATTTCTTCGCGGCGCTTGGCTCTCGCTTCGGCGCGCTTCTGGCGCTTCTCATCCAGCTCGTGCTCGGATCCCAGGAGTTCGATGAAGGCCTTCTCGGCTCCGTCGCCTTTTTGGAAGCCGGTGCGGACGATGCGGAGATAGCCGCCGGCGCGGTCTCCGTAACGCGGGGCTACAGTGTCAAACAGGCGGGAGACGGCTTCCCGGGTCTGCAGATAGGAAAGGGCCAGGCGGCGGGAATGCAGGTCGCCTCTCTTGCCCAAGGTGATCAGCTTTTCGACGTGAGGACGCGCAGCCTTGGCCTTGGTGATCGTCGTCTCCACCCGGTCCTCGAGAAGAATGGACGTGACCAGGTTCCGTAACAGGGCTCGGCGATGGCTGGTGTTGCGTCCTAGTTTGTATCCTGCATTGCGATGGCGCATGGGTTTCTCTCTCTTGCACAAAATTTTGCAGTGACCGGTGAGTTCCCCTCACCGGTCACCACGCACGACTAGAAGTTCTCCGGCTCCGACTGGAGAGGAATGTCTACACCCTCGAGGTCTTCGTCGTCGTCATCCTCTTCGTCGTCGTAACGGTTGTAGCTTGCGGCCAAGGTTGCGGCCGGCAGTACGCTGGTTGGTCCAGGCACTGCGTTGCCGTGCTCGTCGATCTTCATGCCCAGGGACAAGCCCATCTGCGCGAGTATTTCCTTGATCTCGTTCAAGGATTTGCGGCCGAAGTTCTTGGTCTTGAGCATCTCAGGCTCGGTCTTCTGCACCAGCTCGCCGATGGTCTGAATGTTCGCGTTCTTGAGGCAGTTGTAGCTGCGCACGCTCAGTTCCAGCTCCTCGACGGAGCGGTTGAGGTTCTCGTTGCGCAACTGCATGCGGCCCTCGTCGTGCGCGCTCTCAGCTTCGATCTCTTCCTCGAAGTTGATGAAGATGCTCATGTGATCTTTGAGCAGCTTGGCCGCGAGGCCGAGCGAGTCAGCCGGCAACACGGAGCGATTGGTCCAGACTTCGATGGTCAGCTTGTCGTAGTCGGTGATCTGACCCAAGCGGGCAGCGTCGACGGTGTAGTTGACCTTGCGTACGGGCGAGTGGACAGAGTCCACGGGAATAAAGCCGATGCCCAGGTCGGAGTCGAAATTCTTGTCAGCAGATACGTAACCACGGCCGCGCTTTAAGCGCATTTCCATGTCCAGCTTGCCGCCTTCGCTCACGGTCGCGATGTAAACGTCCTTGTCCAGGATCTCGACATCCCCGTCGGCGTCGATCATGCCGGAGGTGACGACTCCCGGCTGGTCCGCACGGAGGTAGAGAGCCTTGGGGCCTTCGCCATTGAGCTTGAAGGGAATTTGCTTGAGATTCAGGATGATGTCGGTGGCATCTTCGACTACACCGGTGATCGATTGAAACTCGTGCAGTACTCCTTCGATCTTGACCGCGGTGACAGCCGCACCTTCAATGGACGAGAGCAGCGTGCGGCGCAGCGCGTTGCCGATGGTGGTGCCGAAGCCGCGCTCAAAGGGCTGGGCGCTGAACTTGCCATATTTCTCGGTGAGTGTGTCGGTGTCGACTGCAAGACGTTTCGGTTTTTGGAATCCTCTCCAAAGCATATCTGTGGTCCTCTCCATGCACGGCAAACGTCGCGAAGCATTCTGCTACGGCCGTGCTTGTTTCTCCTCGTTAGTTAAATCTGTACTTTCGCTTGTTTCAAGTGTAGCTCTATGCTTCGGAAAACTTCACGAGACCCGCTTTGACGGCGGTTCTCGCCCGGGCTACGCGCAGATTTCCGAAGTATGAAACAAGCTCCCCTGCTACTGCTTACTTGCTGTAAAGTTCGACGATCAACTGCTCGTTGACGGGCAGGTTCACGTCTTCCCTCTTGGGCAACGCCAGTACCTTGCCGGACAGATTCGCGTGGTCAACCTGCAGCCACCGTGGCGGTTGCTGATGACCGGCAAACTCTGTCGAGGTTTCGAGTACTGTGAGTTTCTTGCTGCCTTCGCGGATCTTGATGTCGTCGCCTACGCTCACCTGGTAGGAAGGAATGTTCACCTTGCGGCCATTTACTTCCACGTGGCCGTGGCGCACAATCTGGCGCGCCTGGCGGCGAGAGGTGGCGAAGCCCAGACGAAAAGCTACGTTGTCGAGACGACGCTCGAGTTGCTGCAAGAGCAATTCACCGGTGACGCCCTGGGCGCGCGAGGCCTTCTCGTAATAAGCGCGGAACTGGCTTTCCAGGGTGAAATAGATGCGCTTGGCTTTTTGTTTTTCGCGCAGCTGCAGACCATAGCCGACGATCTTGGGCTTGCGGTCGCGGCCGTGCTGGCCGGGAGCGAAGTTGCGCTTCTCAATGGGGCACTTTTCGGAAAAGCACTTGGTGCCCTTCAGGAAAAGCTTGGTGCCTTCGCGACGGCAAAGGCGGCAGACGGGTCCGGTGTATCTTGCCACGTAATTCTCCTTACTTCAGAGGCCGACCGGTTTACGGATTCAATCCTTCGTCCCGGTCCAGCTCATTATTATTCAGCGCGCCGCTATACGCGGCGCCGCTTGGGCGGACGGCAGCCGTTGTGCGGGATGGGCGTGACGTCGCGGATGGAGCGAACGTCGAGTCCCGCTGCTGCCAGGGCGCGTACTGCCGATTCACGGCCTGATCCAGGGCCGCTGACGCGCACATCGACCGAGCGTAGACCGTGATCGCGCGCCTGGTTGGCGGCATTCATGGCTGCCTGCTGGGCGGCAAACGGGGTTCCCTTGCGGGAGCCGCGGAAGCCGAGAGAGCCGGAGCTCTTCCACGAAAGTGTGTTTCCCTGGCCGTCGGTGATGGTCACGATAGTGTTGTTGAAGGAGGCTTGCACGTAGACCAGCCCGTATGGGACGTTCTTGCGCTCGCGCTTCTTGAATTTCTTGTTCTTGGCGGCCTTGCCGGCGGCGCCTGGTTTTTGCTCTTGTTTCGCCATTAGGTCTTCGCCGTCGCTTTCTTCTTGCCTGCGATTGTGCCCTTACGCGGTCCCTTGCGGGTGCGCGCATTCGTGTGAGTACGCTGGCCGCGGACGGGCAGGTTGCGCCGGTGGCGCAGGCCCCGGTAGGACTGAATGTCTATCAGCCGCTTGATGTGCATGGAGACGTCTTTGCGCAGATCGCCTTCGATCTCGCCTTCGTTCTCGATCACCTGGCGGATGCGGTTTACCTCGTCCTCACCGAGATCCTGGACTTTCTTGACCGGGTCGACGTTGGCCGTTGTCAGGATGCGCAGGGCGCGCGGGTTGCCGATTCCGAAGATATAGGTCAGCGCGATTCTTGCCTGCTTGTGGCGGGGAAGGTCGACGCCTGCAATACGTGCCATAACTGATCCTTTTTATTACTTGCTCGAAGTGGCTTCGCCGCTTCTTGCGGTTTTGCTGTCTTGGGACAGCGGGTGAAGGCTACGGGAGAGGTTCAACGCAAGCCTTTATAGCTAACTAGCCTCTCCGGTGCCGGTTTTGACCGAGGGAAAAACCCCTCAGTTTGGATTTGTGGAATCCCACATCTGCCAAAATCGGGCAGATATGGGGCACCCGTCATTTGTTTTGCCGACAGACGTCTTAGCCTTGGCGTTGCTTGTGCTTTGAGTTTTCGCAGATCACGCGCACCACTCCGCGGCGATGGATCACTTTGCACTTGTCACAGATCTTTTTTACGGATGCCCTTACCTTCATGTGCTCCTGACCTTTCTTTCTACTTGTAGCGGTATACGATCCGGCCTCGGGTCAGATCGTAGGGACTGAGCTCTACCGCCACCCGGTCACCAGGGAGGATGCGGATAAAATTCTTTCGCATGCGTCCCGATACGTGCGCCAGAACCTGGTGCTTGTTTTCAAGCTCGACTTTGAACATCGCGTTGGGCAACGTCTCTACGACAGTTGCCATTACTTCAATCGCGTCTTCCTTCGACAAACGTTATTCCCGATTCTGCCGGCGATAGATATCCCGCTGGCTTCTTTACCCTACTGCGTCAAAATCACAGCGCCTTCGGCCGTCACCGCCACGGTGTGCTCGAAGTGAGCGCTCAAACTTCCATCTTCGGTTACTGCCGTCCAGCCATCGCTCAACACCTGAACACCCGGCTTGCCCACATTCACCATGGGCTCGATGGCCAGCACCATTCCTGCGCGCAGCTTGGTTCCCATCCCCCGCTGCCCGTAGTTGGGAACCTGCGGATCTTCGTGCATCCGGGTCCCGATTCCATGGCCCACAAACTCCCGCACTACACTGAAACCGTCCGCTTCCACGACTTCCTGCACCGCTGCGCCGATATCGCCCAGGGTCGCTCCCGGCCGCACTACCTTGATCGCGGTCTCGAGCGATCTCCGGGTCACATCCAACAGGCGCTTGGCTTTCGGCGTAACCTCGGCTCCCACTGGAACCGTAATAGCCGAGTCTCCGTAGTAGCCGTCCAACACCACGCCGGTGTCGATGGAAACGATGTCGCCTTCGCGCAGCACCCGCTCCTTGGAAGGAATGCCGTGGACCACCTGCTCATTCACCGAGGTGCAAAGCACACAGGGGTAACCCCGATATCCCTTAAATGCGGAGGTGGCGCCGAACTCAGCCATCATCTTCTCCGCTGCGTTTTCCAGGTCGAGAGTGGTAACGCCCGGCTTGACGAGCGCTCTCACATGCTCCAAGACCTCACGAACTACCGCTCCGCTGCGCCGCATTTTTTCTATCTCTTGCGGCGTCTTAATCATGATGGCCATTGGCCTTGTTTACACTCTCTCTTCTAGGTCTGGGATCTGAGTCGCGCAACCGCGGCCATGATGCCCGCCATTACCTCGCCCGCCGACTGCTCGCCATCGACTTCCACGAACCGGCTGCTGGCGCGATAATGCTCTACCACTGGCGCCGTCAGCGCCGCATACGTGCGCATACGTTCATGGAAAACCGACTCGACATCATCCGCGCGCTGGACCAGCGGTGTGCCTTCCACATCGCACACCATGTCGAATTTCGGCGGCTGCAGGTAGACGTTGTAAATGCGCTGGCAGGTTGGACAGTTGCGCCTACCCGTGATACGACGCAACAACTGAGTATAACTTACCTGGATGCTAACCGCAATCAGCGGTAGCCCTTCCGGGATCGCCGCCAGCCTCTGATCATCTGATTGTTGATCACGCAAGCGTGAGTCAAGCCACTCCGCCTGGGCCAGGGTGCGGGGGTAACCGTCCAAAATGTAGCCGCGGACCGTATCCGGCCGCGCCAGCCGTTCAGCGACCATCTGGTTGACCAGGTCGTCCGGGACCAGCTTGCCGGAGTCCATGACCTGGGTGGCTGCCAGCCCTAACGGCGTCCCGTTCGTGCGGTGTTCGCGCAGCAGATCGCCGGTAGAGATCTGGGGAATGCCCCAGGCAGCCATAAGTCCTTTGGCTTGTGTCCCCTTGCCGACCCCGGGCGCCCCCATCAGCAGCATGGGGCCGGGGATAATTTCTTTTTCTTTCGTAGACGGCAGTGAACCTTCCGCCACGGGTGCCGGCTTTACCACGACCGCCTTCCGCGGACCCGGCCGCTGCGCGGGGAGAAGCCATCGTAGTGGCGCATGATCAGCTGTGACTCGACCTGGTTAATCGTATCCATGGCTACACCGACCACGATCAGGAGCGAGGTACCGCCGAAGTAGAAGCTTACGTTCAGGCCGTGGGTGACCCAGGTGGGCAGCTTCTCGAAGAACGCGCCGACCAGCCATAGGTCGTTGAGGTGGATGCCGCTGATCAGGATCTGCGGAATCAGGGAGATCACGATCAGGTAGAGCGCGCCCACCAGGGTGATGCGGGTGAGGACGTCGTTGACAAAGTCGGAGGTACGCCGCCCGGGACGGATGCCAGGGATAAAGCCGCCGTACTTGCGCATGTTGTCGGCAATGTCGTCGGGACGGAAGACGATCGAGATGTAGAAGTAGGCGAAGAAGACGATGCCTACGATGTAGAGGAGTTCGTACCAGGGTTCCCCCGGGCGCAGGCCGTCGAAAATGCGGGTCAGGAAGCCGCTGTTCTGCACGAATCCGGAGCCGGCGAAGAGCAGCGGGGCGGAGAGGATGGAGCTGGCGAAGATGACCGGCATCACGCCGCCGGAGTTGACCTTGAGCGGCAGATGGGTGGATTGGCCTCCCATGAGCCGGCGGCCGACGATGCGCTTGGCGTATTGCACCGGGATGCGGCGTTCGCTGCGCTCGACAAAGACGATGAAGGCGACGATGGCGATCATCATGGCGACCAGGATGATCAGCGCCGGGATGGTGAAAGCTCCCCAGGCCTGGGTCTTGGCTTTATCGATCAGGTCCTGGATACCACGGGGAAGGCCGACGACGATGCCGGCGAAGATCAGCAGGCTCATGCCGTTGCCGATGCCACGGTCGGTGATCTGTTCACCCAGCCACATGATGAAAGCGGTGCCTGTGGTGAGGGTAATCATGGTCATGATGATGAAGCCGGGTCCGGGGTTCAATACGTAGGAAACGCCGCCGGAGCCGTGGGAGAGCGTCAGAGCGATGGCCAGCGATTGCACGGCGCCCAGGACTACGGTGACATAGCGGGTCCACTGGGTGATTTTGCGCCGCCCGAGTTCGCCTTCCTTCTGCAGCTTGGCCAGCGGCTCGTAGACCACGGTCAGGAGCTGGAAGATGATGGAGGCGGTGATGTAGGGCATGATGCCCAGGGCGAAGATGGTCAGACGGCGAAGGTTTCCACCGCTGAACAGGTCGACCAGGCCGAGCGCGCTTCCTGCCTGCTGGTCGAAGAACTGGGCCAGTAGCTTTAGGTTGACTCCCGGGGTTGGTATTTGCGAGCCCAGGCGATAAACAGCCAGGATGCCAAGCGTGAACAAAACCCGCTTGCGCAGGTCCGGAATGCGGAAGATATTGGCAATCTTCTCAAACATACAGTCGATACCTCAGGGGCAGTGCCCCCATTTGTCTTGCCGGTTCACGTGTGGGCTCATCCTTCGAGAAACGCCCGCTTTTATTAGGCGACCAGAACTGCCTTGCCGCCGGCTTTCTCGATCTTTTCCTGGGCCGACTTGGAAAACTTGTGGGCGTGCACCGTGACTGCGCCGGTCAATTCCCCGTCACCCAGCACCTTGACCAGGCCATTCCGCTTCTTGAGCAGGCCCTTGGCGGCGAAGGCTTCGAGGGTGAATTCCGTGTGACCTTCGGCCTGGAGCTCGGCGATGCGGCCCAGGTTGATGACGGAGTATTCGGTGCGGAAGATGTTGGTGAAGCCGCGCTTGGGTAGACGGCGGTGGAGCGGCATCTGGCCGCCTTCAAAACCACGCATCATGTGGGAACCGGAACGGGAGCGCTGGCCCTTGTGCCCGCGGGCGGAAGTCTTGCCCATGCCCGACCCCATACCGCGGCCGACACGCTTCTTGTTGCTGTTCGCCTGCTTAGGCGCCCGTAAATTGGAAAGATTCTTTGCCATATTTCCTCGCTCAACGCCGGCTGGCTGTGCCAGTCCGACTCGCTTATGTGTATCTATTCTACGATCCGCACTAAATGAGGCACAGTCTTGACCATGCCGCGGATCGACGGCGTATCCTCACGCTCGACTACCTGATTAAGCCGGGTAAAGCCCAAGCCCTTGACCACCAGCTTGTGCTTCACCGGGGTGGAGATCTTGGACCGGTAGTACTGCAGGCGAATCATTGCCTTTGCCATTAGTAAAGCTCCTGTGGCTGCTTGCCACGCGCGGCCGCGACTTCGGCACGATCGCGCAACTGCACCAGCGCATCGAAGGTGGCCTTGACCACGTTGTGCGGATTGGCCGAGCCGAGGCTCTTGGTCAGGATGTTTTGCACGCCGACCGAGGTCATCACCGCACGCACTGCACCGCCCGCGATCACGCCCGTGCCTTCGGGAGCCGGCTTCAACAGCACATGCCCGGAACCGAAACGGCCCAATACCTGGTGAGGTATGGTCGTCTCAGATAGGTTTACGTGGACCAGGTTTTTCTTCGCCGCTTCGATGCCTTTGCGGATCGCCTGCGGCACTTCCTTGGCCTTGCCGGAACCGAAACCCACCACGCCGGCCGCGGGATCCCCGACCACCACCAGGGCCGCGAAGGACATGTTCTTACCACCCTTCACTACCTTGGTGACACGATTGATGGACACCACCTGATCCTTCAGGTTGTACTGCCCGGCGTCCAGTTTCCGCTTAATCATTGCCATGCTTTGTCCGATCCTTCTGCGCTGCTCGTGAGCGGCGCCTATCCCAAGAACTTAAAACTCTAAACCGGCGGCTAAAATTCCAAACCGGCTTCGCGGGCCGCATCCGCCAGGGCCTTGACGCGCCCGTGGTAGAGATACCCGCCGCGGTCGAAGACTACCCGCTTGATTCCCTTTTCGATCGCCCGCTCGGCCACCAGTTTGCCGACCTCTTTGGCCGCGGCCACGTTGCCGCCGGTCTTTACCTTGGCTGCGAGGCTGGAAGCGGAGAGCAGCGTCTCGCCCTTGGCGTCGTCGATGATCTGGGCATAGATGTGGTTCAACGAGCGGTACACGTTCAACCGTGGGCGCTCCGAGGTGCCCTGCATCTTTTGACGAATGCGGAAGTGCACTCGCTGGCGAATCACATTTCTCTGTCTGATCGGTAGCATTTACTTGTTCCTTTCCTAAAAGCGGAGCTGCCCTGCAGCCCCGTTCGGTTACTTGGCGCCGGTCTTGCCGACCTTCTTCTTCAAACGCTCGCCGGTGTAGCGCACGCCCTTGTTTTTGTAGGGATCGGGCTTACGCAGGGAGCGCATGTCGGCGGCTACCTGGCCTACCTTTTGACGGTCGATGCCGCTGATGGTTAAGTGGGTCTGCTTGGGATCAATCGCCACGTCAATGCCTGTGGGCAGAGGAAACTCGATGGGGTGAGAGAAGCCCAGGGTAAAGACGACGATGCCTTTGCCCTTGAGCTCGGCGCGATAGCCGATGCCCACGATATCCAGTTCCTTGGTCCAGCCCTTGGTCACGCCCTCGACCGCGTTTGAAACCAGGGCGCGGGTGAGGCCATGCAGAGCGGCGAACTCTTCCTTTTCGCGCACGGCGATCAGGTTGCCCTCCTGCTTCTCAAGCTTGATGCCGGCCGGCAGCATAGCGGTGAGTTTGCCCTTGGGGCCCTCGACCAGCACGGTGTTGCCCTGCACGGTGTACTTCACCGTGGTGGGTAACGGAATCGGTTTCTTCCCTATACGCGACATACGTTTCTTAACCCCTAGCGGCTTGCGAGTCGCGGTCCTGCATGGGACCGTTCCACTGCAGCCAATTGCTTACCAGACTTCGCAGAGAATCTCGCCGCCGACGCCTTCGCGCCGCGCCTGCCGTCCGGTCATCACGCCGCGAGGCGTGGTCATAATGCTGATGCCGAGTCCGCTTTGGACGCGCTTGATCTCATCCCGGCCGACATAGACGCGGCAGCCCGGGCGCGAAATTCGCGACAGGTCGCGAATGGCAGCTTCGTTGTTGGCGCCGTACTTGAGGTAGACGCGGAGCACTGCGCGGCCATTCTCTTCCGCTGCTTTGTAGTTGGCGATGTAGCCTTCTTCTTTGAGGATGCGGGCGATCTCGGTCTTCAGCTTCGACGCCGGAACATCCAGCTTTTGGTGCCGCGCACGGATGGAGTTGCGGATACGCGTCACAAAATCGGCTACTGGATCAGTCAAACTCATTCTCTCTCCTCCATTCCCCGTTCGCTCCGGCCTGGTGTTGTCCAGGACCGAAGAACCTGCGGGAATGTTGTGGTTACAACGGGGGCCGGTTAGTTACCAACTGGACTTAACAACGCCGGGGATTTCGCCCCGGAGCGCCAACTGGCGGAAGCACAAGCGGCACAGGCCGAACTTGCGCAGATACGCACGCGGCCGGCCGCAAATCTTGCAGCGATTATGCTGGCGGCTGGAAAATTTCGGCTTGCGGGCGTCTTTAACTCGTTTCGCAGTAGTTGCCATTCGTCTCCCTAAATTCCTCTCTACGCCGTCTGGCGGAAGGGTATGCCGAACTGCCGTAGCAGGGCACGCGCCTGGTTGTCGTCCTTGGCAGTGGTCACGATGGTGACGTTCATGCCCTTCAACTTATCTACGCGCGCGTAATCGACCTCGGGGAAAATCAGCTGGTCGCGCATGCCCAGCGTGTAATTGCCTCGTCCGTCGAAGCTCTTGGTGGAGACACCGCGAAAGTCACGTACGCGGGGCAGCGCCACAGAAACCAGGCGGTCAAGAAACTCGTACATGATGTCGCCGCGCAGCGTGACCATGGCGCCAATCGGCATGCCCTCGCGCACTTTGAAGGCGGCGATCGACTTCTTCGCCTTGGTCGTCACCGGCTTTTGCCCGGCCACGGATGCCAGATCAGCCACCAGGGGATCCATGATCTTCACGTTCTGCGTGGCCTCGCCCAGGCCCATATTCAGAACGATCTTTTCCAGGCGCGGTACCGCCATCAGGTTGGTAAGCCCCAGCTCTTTCTGCAGTGCCGGCCTTATTTCCTGGTGGTACTTTTCTTTGAGTCTCACGTTTAATTTCGCCATAAAACCGTCTCTTTTCTTTCACGGTCCCGGAGTGGATTAATTAAAACCCGTGTACCGTTGCGTGATTACTTTTTCTTGGGGGCCAGTGTTTGACCGCACTTTTTGCAAACCCGAACCTTGGTGTCGCCGTCGAACTTGTGACCAACGCGGGTTGGGCCACAGGAACTGCACACCAACATCACGTTTGAAATCTGAATGGCCGCTTCCTGCTCCGCAATGCCGCCCTTGATGTTGCGCTGCGGGTTGGGGTGGACATGCTTCTTGACCATGCGGACATGCTCGACCAACACCCGATCCTTATCACCCAGCACGCGCAGCACGCGGCCGCGCTTGCCTTTGTCGGTGCCGGTAATCACTTCCACCGTATCGTTGCGTTGTAACTTCAATGCCATAACTTCCTCGTCTCCGACTGCGCCCTTGCTTTAGATAACTTCGGGGGCCAGTGACACAATCTTCAGGAATTTCTTTTCCCGCAACTCGCGGGCTACCGGACCAAATACGCGTGTGCCTACCGGCTCTCCCGCATCGTTGATCAACACCGCGGCGTTCTGGTCAAAGCGGATGTAGGTGCCGTCGCGACGACGATATTCTTTGCGCGTACGCACCACGACTGCTTTGACAACTACACCCTTTTTGACCTGACCATCCGGAGATGCTTCCTTTACGGAGGCAGTAATCACGTCACCCAGGCCGGCCTTCTTGCCGCTCGATCCGCCCAGCGGCAGAATCATCTGCAGCTTACGCGCGCCGGAATTATCGGCGACGTCCAGCATGGTTCTCATTTGCACTGCCATACTCGTATCTCCTTGCTGTCCACCGGAGGGCGATCAAAAAGCATCCCTCAGGGGCTAAAGCCCAAAAAATTCTGGATGATAATGTATGGGCTAAAGCCCATACCTACCAGCCCTTGCCTACCAGCCCTTGCCTATCGCCCGGTTTCGGACTAAACAACCGGCTGGGCGATTTCTTCGGCCTGCGGCAGCGACGAACGGCGAATCACTTCTTCGAGCGTCCACCGCTTTAGCTTGCTCAACGGGCGGCTTTCCTTGATGCGTACCACATCGCCGACGCGAGCGGAGTTCTGCTCGTCGTGGGCATAAAACTTCTTGCTGAGCTTGATCACACGCTTGTACTTGGGGTGAGTCTTGCGCATCTCCACTTCGACCACGATGGTCTTCTGCATCTTGGTGGAAACGACATTACCAATCTTTTCCGTGCGGCGTGATTCCGGCTTGGTTCCTGTGGCGTCCGACATGGCTTAACGAGCCCCTTTTCTGGCCGGCTTGGCCTTTTTCGTTTTCGCAACCGCTTCACCGGCCGGCTTCAAGGCCGTGCCATCAAGACCGAGCGCCCGCTCGCGGGCAACGGTCTTGATGCGAGCTACGTCTTTGCGCAGATCGCGCAGCTTCTTTACGCCTTCGTTTTGCCCCAGCTTCATCTGGAAGCGCAGGCGAAAGAGCTGCTCGGCCGAAGTCTTTTCCTGCCGCACCAATTCTTCATCGTTCAAATTACGAATCTTTTCCGTTTCCATGGCTCTTCTCTCTACTTGGCTACTACCGCAGTCTTGACATCGTGGCGCATGACGAAGCGCGTCTTGAGAGGCAGCTTATTCGACGCGAGGCGCATGGCTTCGGCGGCGATATCGGGAGCAACCCCCTCCATCTCGAACAGCACCTTGCCCGGACGCACGACAGCCACCCAATGATCGGGAGCGCCCTTGCCTTTACCCATACGGGTTTCGGCGGGCTTCTTGGTCACCGGCTTATCGGGAAACAGGCGCAGCCAGATCTTGCCGCCGCGCTTGATGAAGCGGGTCATGGCCACACGACTGGCTTCAATCTGCCGGTCGGTGATGTAGCCGCACTCCATGACCTTTAGCCCGTAATCCCCGAAAGAGAGCTCGGAGCCGCGCCAGGCTTTGCCTTTCATACGGCCGCGCTGCTGCTTGCGGTACTTAACCTTCTTTGGCATCAACATAAAAATTCGCCTCGATACAAACCGTCGTTTGCTTAGAACACTCCGCTGGTGCCGGCCGGCTGCGGCTGGCGGCGTTTCTGTTCGTAAATGTCACCGCGATAGACCCAGGTCTTGACCCCGATCACGCCGTAGGTGGTGCGCGCTTCCGCGAACCCATAATCGATATCGGCGCGCAGGGTGTGCAGCGGCAACCGCCCTTGCAAGTACCACTCGGAGCGCGCGATTTCGTTGCCGTTCAAGCGCCCGGAAACGCGAACCTTGATGCCTTTGCAGCCAAAGCGAAGCGCCGAATCGACTGCCTTACGCATGGCGCGGCGAAAGCCGACACGCTTTTCCAGCTGCAGGGCGATGTTCTCGGCCACCAGCTGCGCGTCCAGCTCCGGCTTGTTCACTTCGAGAATGTCGATGAACACGTCGCGGTTGGTGCGCTTCTGCAGGTCGGTTTTGAGCTTCTCGATCTCGGCGCCTTTGCGGCCGATCACAATGCCCGGACGCGCGGTGCGAATGATGAGGCGCAGCTTGTTGCCTGGACGCTCGATCTCGACCGAGCTCACACCGGCTGCCTTGAGCTTGTCTTTCAGCTCTGCGCGCAGGTGCACATCTTCAATCAGCAACTTGTCGTAGTCGCGCTCGACGAACCAGCGTGACCGCCATGGCTTGTTGACACCCAGTCGAAAGCCGTAAGGATGAACTTTTTGTCCCATAATTTCCTCGAACCTACTTCGCGGCCTTCTTCCAGTTTTTTGCTGCGTTCTTCTTGGCTACGGTTTTCCTGGCCGCAGTTTTCTTGGCTGCGCCCTTCAACAAGCGCTTCTTCGCAGGCGCTGCTTCCGAATCCGCAGTTTCAACCAACCCAGCCCGCTTGCGCTCCGCGACCGCGATCACGATATGCGCCATCCTGCGCTGGTAGCGGAAGGCCCGTCCCATCGGCGCGGGACGAATGCGCTTCATACGTGGTCCTTCGTTGGCCAGAGCGGTTTTGACGTAGAGGTTATCGACGTCCACGTCGAGGTCCCGTTCCTGGCTGAGATAGTTGGCGTTTTGAATTGCGGCGCGCAGCACTTTCTCGACGAGCGGCGCGACACCCTTCTTGGTGAACGCTACTGTCTCCAGTGCATCGCCCACCTTGCGCCCCTTGATCAGTTCCAGCACCAGGCGAGCTTTCTGCGGCGATACCCGCTGAAACTTTGCTTCGGCCCGGAATTCCAGTGTTTCCAGTTGCATTGGCTTCTTCCCTTAAATCTTATTTAACGCGGTTTCACAGTTACGGTGCTTCACCAAGATCGCGAGGTGTGGTTTTCTTTAACGGAAAACCACGTAAATGTCTTTTGCCCCGGTGCGCACATACTGTGAAACCGCTAGCGGGGCTTGGCAGAGGACTCGGCCGCTTTTGCCGAGTGACCCTTAAACGTCCGCGTGGCGGAAAATTCGCCCAGCTTGTGCCCGACCATGTTTTCCGTCACGTAGACGGGAATGAACTTTCTGCCGTTGTGCACCGCGATGGTGTGGCCCACCATATCCGGATGAATGGTCGAGCGGCGCGACCAGGTACGAAGGACCTTCTTGTCGTTCGTCGCGTTCATCGCTTCTATCTTCACCATCAGGTGCCCGTCGATAAACGGACCCTTTTTCGTCGAACGTGCCATGCTTCGCTGCTCCTGACTATTTCTTCGCGCGGCTGACGATAAACGTGTCCGTCCGCTTGTTGTTGCGTGTCTTGTAACCACGGGTTGGCTGGCCCCATGGGGTGACCGGATGACGGCCGCCCGAGGTCTTGCCTTCGCCGCCGCCGTGCGGGTGATCGACCGGGTTCATGGACACACCGCGGTTGGTGGGGCGAATGCCCTTCCAGCGGTTGCGTCCTGCCTTGCCGATGGCTACGTTTTCGTGATCGGTGTTGCCTACCTGGCCTACGGTCGCCATGCACGCTACCAGCACCCGGCGGGTCTCGCCGGAAGGCAGCTTGAGCAGCGCGTAATCGCCTTCTTTCGCGACCAGCTGTGCCGAAGCGCCTGCGGAGCGTACCATCTGCGCGCCCTTGCCGGGGCGGAGCTCGACGTTGTGCACCGTGGTGCCGGAAGGAATGTTCTTCAACGGCAATGCGTTGCCGACAAGAATGTCGGCCTCGGGCCCGCTCATGATGGTCTGGCCGACCTTGAGGCCGACCGGCTGGATGATGTAGCGCTTTTCGCCATCCAGGTAGTTCACCAGGGCGATGCGCGAGGAGCGGTTGGGATCGTACTCGATCGAGGCCACTTTGCCCGGCACGCCAAACTTGTCTCGCTTGAAGTCGATCAGGCGCAGCTTCTGCTTATGGCCGCCGCCATGGTGACGCATCGTCAGGTCGCCCGAATTACGGCGGCCCCCGGTGCGCTGCTTGACTGCCAGCAGCGGCTTGTGGGGACGATTCGTCGTGATGTCGTCGTTTACCAGAGTGGTCTGGAAACGCAGCGTGGGTGTGATCGGTCTGTATGTCTTGATCGGCATCTTTTTAGCTCACTTACAACGCGTTGACGTAGTCGGGCATTTTCTCGCCCGGCTGCAGACGAACGTAGGCTTTCTTCCAATCGGGGCGAAATCCTGAAAACTTGCCCCGGCGGCGTTCTTTGCCCAGGAAGTTCGCGGTGCGCACGCTGTGTACCTTCACCTTGAACAGTGTTTCAACAGCCTGCTTGACTTCGGTCTTGGTCGCATCGGGAGCCACGTCGAACACCAGGGTGCTCTCGGTCTCCTTTGCGCCCAAACCTTTTTCGGTAATCAGGGGTCGCCGGATCACGTTATAGATAGTGGGCATCAGGCCACCTCCGAACCGGCATGCTTGCGCCGGGAAACTGTTTTCTTCAAGGTCTCCTGCAATTGCTCGATGGCGGCGCGAGAGAAAATCGCGCGCTCGTAGCGCAGCAGATCGTAGGGGTGGACTTCCTTGGTCAGCATCAACTCCACGCGGTCAAGGTTGCGCGCGCCGAGCAGCAGGGTGCGGCCGGGTTCCTGGCCACCCTCTACCAGCAAAGTGGTGCGCTTGGCATCGAGCTTGTCGAGCGCCGCACGATAGGCCTTGGCCTTGGCGTCCGCCAGCTCCAGGCTTTCGACTACGGTCAGCTTGCCATCGGCCAGCTTGGAAGCTAGCGCGGCGCGCAGGGCGCCGAGCAGCTTCTTGCGGGGGAAGGCGTAATCGTAGCTGCGCGGTTGCGGTCCGTGAACCGTGCCGCCATGGCGCCAGATCGGCGAACGTACCGACCCTACGCGGGCGCGGCCGGTACCCTTCTGCTTCCACAACTTCTTGCCCGAACCAGAGACCAGCTTCTTGTTCTTGGTGGCGGCGGTGCCTTGCCGCATCGCAGCGCGGTAGTGCTTCACTGCTTCCCAGAGCAGAGCCTCGTTGATCTGTTCCGGCGCGAAGATTTCATCCGCCAGCTCCAGCGAGCCCACTGTTTCTCCACCGAGATTGACTACATCAATGCGTGCCATATGCAATTCCTTAATGACGCCTTCAATTAGAGGGCTTCGCGTTAGTGCCGCTCCCGCCCTCTTGCTTCGCTCGCCGATACGGGCTCGCTCCGCAATTCACCCGCGCCGTCTTACTTCTTCTTTGCGCCTGAGGGCTTGCCACCGGAAGCCTTCTTCGAGGCCTTCAACGGATCGACTGTGCCCCCACCGCCAAAGCCACGACGCTCACGCGGCGGCGCCTTGGACTTGGAGATCATCACGTATCCTTCGCGAGGGCCCGGGATAGCGCCTTCGACCATCAACAGGTTCTCGTCCAGATCAATGCCGCGAATGCGCAGGTTCCGTACGGTGATCTGCTTCGCTCCAAAATGCCCTGGCATACGCTGGCCGGGAAACACACGAGAGGGAAACGAGGACGCACCGATCGAGCCCTGCACCTGGAACATGTGCCCGTGGGCTTTCGGGCCACCGCCAAAGTGATGGCGGCGCACGACGCCGGCAAATCCACGGCCTTTGCTGGTGCCGATCACGTCGACGTACTTGGCGTCTTCGAAAATGTCGACCAAAACCTTGTCGCCGGCCTTCAGCACCCCGTTCTCGCTATCCGCGGGCGCTTTCTCGATGGGCACTTCGCGCATCAGCTTGACTGGCGGTACGTTGTTCTTGGCGAAGTGGCCAGCCATCGGCTTGTTCACCTTGCCGCCCTTCACGAACTCAATCAGACCGATCTGCGCGGCGCTGTAGCCGTCGCCGGCCAGCGTCTTCAGCTGAGTAACTACACACGGCCCGGCCTGCAGCACGGTGACCGGGTGCACTTCACCCTTGTCATCGAACAACTGCGTCATCCCGATCTTCTTGCCCAGAATCCCTGTCACCGACATGGTGCTCTCCTTACTTCTCGAATGCCTTAATTTCGACATCGACGCCGGCCGGAAGATCTAGCTTCATCAGCGCATCGATGGTCTGCTGCGTCGGCTCGAGAATATCGATCAGCCGCTTATGAGTGCGGATCTCGAAAGCCTCGCGCGATTTCTTGTCGACATGCGGGGAACGCAGCACGCAGTACTTGTTCTTTACGGTAGGCAGCGGAATGGGACCCGCGACCTGGGCGCCGGTGCGCTTGGCTGTTTCCACAATTTCACCGGTCGAAGTATCAAGTACGCGATAGTCGTACGCCTTGAGCCGAATGCGAATTCTCTGTCCTACCATGTCAAATCCCTTCGTGCCACGATCCAACTTTTCCAGGGGATCCCAGGTCTCAAAAGCGAGACCTGGGCACCCATCGGCTTATTACTTGGTGATCTCGCTGATGGTTCCGGCGCCTACAGTGCGTCCACCTTCGCGGATAGCAAAACGCAGGCCCTTTTCCATCGCCACCGGGGTGTGCAGCTCAATTTCCAGCTGTACGTTGTCGCCCGGCATCACC
>JBAVQC010000346.1:0-32378 GCA_049693715.1 Acidobacteriaceae bacterium
AACGATGCCGAGGATCTCGTACAAGAGACTTACTTAAAGGCTTTACGCAGCTACGCATCGTTTGAACCTGGCACCAAGTTCCGCCCATGGATATTCCAGATCCTGAAGAACACGTTTCTAAGTTCGCGCTCAAAACTCGAGCATCGCATGACCCTTGCAATGGACTCGGAGGAGGACTTGCCAGCAACTTCCGCCACTCCCGAGTCGCTGCTGATGGGGCGTTCCGATATAGATGCGGTTCGAGTTGCAATCGGGCAGCTGCCAGTCATCTTTCGCGAAGTCATTTTGCTGTGTGACGTTCAAGATGCGTCTTACCGGGAGATTGCGGAAATATTGTCGATCCCGATCGGAACCGTTATGTCACGTCTGGCCCGGGCCCGGAAGATGGTTCGCGCGTCACTCCGCAACACTCCTGCACCAGGATCGGAAGGCTTCCCTCACCCGGGCCTTACTTCAAGAAATGGAATATTGCCTACGCTCGGACAAGCCGGATTTACATAACTAGCAGAGTTGGAGAGATAGATGGTTCCGCAGTAACGCACCGAATCGCGAGGAAGATTGTCGAGGAGTCTGGCGGGGAGATCTGCGTTTAAGCCGCCACGACAACCGCTCCCTCGACCCGGCTAACACATGGCAGCACATATCCAGTATCCTTCTGCTCCGCCGTCAATCCGGCTTCGACGTCCATTTGAACTGCGCCGCTCACGACTCGCGTGGCGCACGCACCGCATAGACCCTGGCGGCAGCCATACGGTATCCGCACGCCGTTTTTCTCTGCCAGATCCAGCAGAGTGCTCCCAGCGGTAGCCTGACAAACTTTGCCCGAATGAATAAACACGACGGTCTCGACCCCGAGGGCTTCCCCTGGGCGACGCTCTGTCGACCGTTCCTCTCCCCCAAAACTTTCCTGAAGAATCCGTTCCTCGTTTATGCCCAGAGTCGACAAAATCTGGTGCGCGCTGTCCATGAATCCTTTTGGACCGCAGAGAAAAAAGTGGGTGAATCCAGATCGGTCAAGTGCTCGGAGACAATTTCCTCAGTAAGGCGCCCGCTGTGCCCCTTCCAGTTTGGGTCTGGACGCGACAAGCACACCTCATACGTGAAGTGGGGAAGAGAACTCCCCAGCCGCACCAGCTCGTTCTGGAAAATGATGTCTGCACGGGCGCGCACACAATATAGGAGCGTGACGGATTAGCCAATTTAAGATCGTCCATATAGGACAGCATCGAAATCATGGGTGTGATCCCGCTTCCCGCCGCAATGAGAACTATGCTTTTGTGGAGTGTCTCGTCAAAGTAAAACTGCCCGTACGGCCCGGTTGCCTCCACCACGAGACCCGGCTTCGCCTGCTCATTGAGAAAAACAGATACACAGCCATTTTTCATGCGCTTGGGCGTGATCTCTATATAGTTCTCGTGGACCGGCGAGGAGGAAATGGTGTAGGACCGCGGTACTCGTTGGCCATCAACCATCCACTGGAACGTCAGAAACTGCCCTGGCCTGGCGCAAAAGCGTTTTTCGTTTGGGACCTGGAAGCGCAGCGTCCTCGTATCGTGGGTCTGCTGCTCAGTCTGAACCAACAGAAGAGTCGTTGGGCTATTTCCGTTCTTGTGATCGCTGGCTGGGATCGCCGGCGCAGGAATCTCGGGATTACGCGATGACTCCACGGAAGCACGTAACGCCCTCCTCTTTCTAAAAACCAAGGCGCACTGGACCAGGCACACTGCAATAACCAGGCGGGTCGCCAGCCATAAACCGAACCTTCCTGGGCCCGCAGAACGAAGGAGTTCTGAGAACACGGGGATGGCCACGAGCAGGAACGAAATCACGAAGATCGTTATCCCTAGTACCTTCAGCGACGATTGGCTCTGCTTGTAGCGGCGGACGACCAATATTTTCAGCAGAAGCAGAGGCACAAGCACGAACACAAGCACAATGTGCAGAACCAGGTAGGCAGGTAGATCACCTGTTATCCCCGAGCCCGTTAGTTTCTGACTCATACTGTAAGCCATGAAGCAGAACAGGATCACAAATAAGTAACCGCCCACTCTGTGAAGCGCGATTAAGCGGTTTCTCGTCGATACCTTGCGCGAGGGCCGGGAGGCCTCCAGCATCACCACTACGCTGGCGGCGGCCAATATAACAAAGGCAATTCCGTTGAAAGTATCTGAAAGGTGTAACATAGGTTTCCATACCTCTACTGTCTGACGACCACTAGAGCCCAATCTGCACCTGACACCGCAGGTTTGGGACAAGTGAGGTCTGCTCGCTTTCGCGAGAGCAAGGCGTCTTTACCAGCATGAGGCGCCGTCTCTCCTGCCGATGTGCTTTTCTTGCGCACTCGACGTTAGCAAGCACTTGCACTGTGTTAGTGCTAACTGGATGGACCGGCATTTATTCCAGGCCGGGATGCGCTTTGGTTTACGAGACACTCTTGTGAACTCGCGGAGATGAACCCGGTGCAGTCCATCAGGTCAAACTGGAAGCAGCATGAATTGCTGAAATCTGCCCCAGAGACTGCTACCAGCTCAGCGAAGCCGGCCGCACCATATGTTGCATGCACCGCTGCCCGCGACTCATCGCCGCTTTCAGGTAGAAGACTTTTCTGTGGTCACGATGACTTATACTACGCCGGAGCCAACAGAACTCGCATTTGAGCCAGCAAGGCATCAAGGGTCGCACCCCCGCCGACAAAGGCGTTAACGTAAGTCAGTTCCTCTGGCGCCAAGAGCGTGTGGCCAGAGATAAGTAGGATCGGAATATCAGGATGGAGCTGCTTGATATCCCGAGTCAGCTTGGAGCCCATCATTTGCGGCCTTCGGTATGCCAGCAGCACCAGGTCCGACGAGTTCTGCTTCATCCGTTCCAACGACTCAGCGTTGCAGGCGGTTACCACCTTGTATCCAACCCATTCGAGAGCAAACGTCAGGATTCTCAGCGCCTTGGGATTATCGTCCACATAGAAGACTGTCCGCTGATTCGTTCTTCGTCGCGCCTCATCCCGTTTCCGGCTGCGTTTCTGGTCTAGGCGATCTCTGTGCCCTGCACCCGACTCAACAACCGCTGCATCGCCCGTTAAGCTCACCACATTGCCGGCTCCGCCTAGTGCGGCTGTACAGTGTTTGCAGTCCTTAAGATGATCGTCAATTGAGGCTCGCATGACCGCGCCGTGTTTGCCCCCAATGTAGTTAGGGATCTCGCACCAGATCTCTTCGCAACTCGTTTCCGTCACAATGCCCTTTATCAGTCTGTAAGTGGTCTGGCAGCTACAACTCCGATGCTATACCGATTCAGAACTAGTCTTTCAAAGAGAATGCGTTGATGATGAGGCAAGAATAGTCTGCCTCCACACTCCACAGCCTATCGGGTTATCAGAAACCACTGCAGGTATGTTAGGGCTTCAACAATAATAGCCGAGCACTCGGCCCGACCCATTGAGACAAGGATTATTTTTAACGTTGCCCGCCTTCTATAGTGTTGTTTCCATGGTTATTTATTTCTTGTTTAAATAGAATTCCTACTATAACTACTAGCAAGATTACGATAATTGCTAGAAAACTCTCTATTACCTCAAAGTCGGCCATCAGTTCATTTCCTTGCTGATCTTATGAGATCATCATGTCCGCACCCTTCAACGCTCTGTCTTCAGAGGTCCACCGCCCCCTCCCTGGTTGGGGAGGGGTATAGTGGACTGTCATGCAGCACGCCTTCAACAAGCTGGCGCAGACTTTCGCTGTTGCTCCGATGCGCTTGAACTCCAGCATGACTGATTAGGCGCAAAGTGGTTTGCATCTAGCTATCTGATGTGAGAAACCACCATGCAGCATAACCCGCTGCGGAACGAGGACACAAGAGTGTGTATTGGAACCCATAAGAAAGGTCGATCGAACGATTCACTTGCTCCCGCCACTTGCTGACACAGAGACGGTGCCACTTGGTTTCGCGGCGGCCGCCAGGGTGACCGGAGGGATTACGTGGAAGTTATAAACATAGTCTGCTGTCTGAATCTGGCTGAGAACGTGTTGTTCTCCAACCTTACGAAAACTCATGTTGGGCTTGTAGGTGGAAGCATCTTCCATCTCGACAGGATTCACAAACACACTGGTACCTTTGTCACGGCTAGTGATCATAAGTAAGTCGAATGGTTGGGTTGAAGTTCGCTTAACAACATATGCGCCTGCGGGGAGTGTCGTTTTACCGACCACAAACTCGAAGGGCATGTTCGCAGCAATCACGGGCTGCGTTTGCGCGTTGGCAGCCACACCCAGCCCAAGCAGGAACATGAGTGCGACCAGAATTCTTGTATACTTCTTCATAGGTTCTCCTCTTAACATCTAAGTTGTCGTTGCTGATACGTGCGGCGTGTGAGCGTGATTATGCAAGGGTAGCGCTTAGCATCCGTTTCAACAATCACTAAGAACGTTGCAACGTTTCCGCACTTATGTGAACTGAGTCGGCCGGTATTTATTCTGACGCGCTGGACAAATCCAGGGTGTGCGCCTTTTCTTAAAGTCGTCCACCGGCTTCGCTGGCCCACCGGGAATGAAACGAGGCCACCATGGAAGACCTCGGCGATGCAACCAATCTCCACAGGAAGTCCGGGCTAGCGCAGTGAGGAGATCTGCGGTTCTCGCTTTGGATCGTGGACTCAATACATTGGAATAAATACCGCCCGACTCAGTTCACATAAGTGCAGAACATCGCACATGTTCTGAGAATGACCGTTGAAATGGGCGCGATGCGTCACTCTTGCGGAACCAGAGCTCAAGCGCCGCACGGATCAGCAACGAGAGCTTAAGGGAGATGTACCTGAATGAAACTCCTCATGGCGAGTCTTTTCGCGTTTTCCGGTGCAGCCTTCGCCGCAAACATGGCGCCCGTCAGCTATCACGATGGAACCCTTGTATCGTTCTCTGTGCCGGCTTCCGGAAGCAACTGCGCTGTCAGCTCAGAACAGAGCTGCAGTGATATTAACGGGGCGCAATACATGGTTAAGTCGGAGGGGATCCTCTATGCTTTAACGCCGGTTAACGGCGCGACAAGCGGCATCGCCGAGAGGGCGACGCTAGGCTGGAGCAAAGCTTTCAGCAAGAGCTCTTCGCTGTATCACCAGCAGCTTGGAGCAGCTCTCCAGCTTCGAGATGACGGGAGACATCTCTTCGTCAAGGTCGGTAATCGGGAGTCGAAGTATTCGGCCGTTGAGGCACGGTAACAAGTTGGTGTTGGGCAACGTGTTTGAGGTCCTATGGGCTTGCGTCCTGAAGGTCCGGAAACCTGTGACCGGTCTGAGATTGAGAGAGAGCAAGTTAAACAAACTTCCGCCACGAGCCGGACGCTGATGAACGGGGGTTCTCAGGTCTGTTCCGTGGGAGGACGTATACTCATCCTGCTCACGGCTCTTTTGCTCGCTGTCACTCCATGGACCGAGTATTTGTGGCACTTCGACAACTTCCTCCATGGCGGTCAGGACATGGAACTTGGCCTCCTCTCCCTACTGACTGTCTTTTGTCTGGTGCTCGTGCTTTTGCAGGATAGCAAGCAGCGTGTAACGTCCATGGTCGTGATCCGGCAATGGCTGTCATCTGCCCTTGATCAAACCGATCCACTCGCTTCAGGCAGCTTCCAGGGGCTGAATATGGCCTTGGATGCCATCCCCCCTGGTTCCTCATTAGGCACGTACAACCCTCCTATTCAGGTGTGATCCACCTCCTCAAAACAAACCTGAGAATGACTCACTCAAGTCGTTCACGAACTCTGTAACAGATCGATTGCATCTGTGCTTTGCACGTGGAGAGGTAATGCGAAAAGTCGTTGTGGTTTCTGGACTCAAAGTTGCGATCACGCCGCCGGACAAAGATAACCCACACGGTTGCAGGAAGGCTGAGCCGATTGCGGCCCATCGTCTTTATTGCTTGGTCATCCTCACATTGCACAAACATTGCTCGATGAGCAGTATTCGCCTGGTTATCTGGGGAGCACTGCTTTTGCCGACCATGCTTCGAGCACAGGCCAACCTTCCCGATGTGCCGGAAGCAAATCCCGCCAGGCCCACAGTCTCAACCCCGGCAACTCTGACTCCGGTGGGCTATCTGCAATTTGAGGACGGCGGCTTGTATGCGACTGATTCGCCCGAGTTCTCCAATCGCCTGGGGATCAATCAAGTGTACAAGCTGACGCTCGACAAGCGGGTGGAACTGCTGACGCTCTTCGAGCCGTTCACGCACAGTACCGGCGCGGCGGTCTCCGGCAACCGGCCGGGTGAGGTCTTCGCGGGCGTGCAGGCGGTCATCCTGCCGGGCAAGGGCGAGCGGCCGACGATCTCCGGCCAGTACTTAAGGCGGCTGTATGCGAGCCCAGCGCCGGAGCTTGATCTCGGCACCTTCGTGCAGAGCGTGACGATCCTGTTGAGTGACGACCTGGGCGGTTTTCACTTCGACATGAACGGCCTCATGACGGAGCAGCAGGACGATAAGACCAAGGTACGGCGAGCGCAGTTTGCCCAGACGCTCTCTATCTCGCATCCCGTCGGCAAGTTTGCCGTCTCGGCCGAGGTATGGCACTTCGAGCAACCGTTGACGCACGGCTATGCAGTCGGAAATCTATGGTCCGCATCTTACCCGGTACGGAGAAATTTGGTGGTCGACGCCGGCTTCGATCACGGCTTAACCGACACCTCCACACACTGGGTTAGCTTTGCTGGTTTCACCTATCTTCTGCCTCACCGACTTTGGCATCAGGGGAGATGAATAAAGGAAGCCACTGAACACGTCGTGAGAAGTGACCGCTCCGAATGGGCGCGGGCTCGCTCCCGGCTTTGCCGGCTACTCTCTCGGCGGGTACGGATCGGTCAACGGGACTCGCGCCAACCAGGTCAAATGGCAAATTGACGGCTCCGACGATTCACAGCCGCGGTGTCGAACAGTCTCACCTGCTGGGACGCCCAGATGGTATTTTTGCGGCGACCAGGAATAAAAGCGTCTCTTACCAGTTCTCATGATTAGGTGGCAGCACGTAACTGCCAATCCGATCGGAGTGCCAACTACTCGAGATGAAAATCATGTAAGCGGGTGTGGCGGGCAGCTAAAGGTGATTGCACTAGGGCTGCCCTCTGCGAAGTCAAAAACGAAACTGACAGCTGATTTAAAGGAGTGCTATGCAGAAATCAGACGGTTCGATCAATCGTCCGGTGAATCGCCGGTCGTTTCTAAAAACTGGGATGTTGGCTGGAAGCGCAGCCACGGTAGGCGCGGGTTTGGTAGGTAGTCTCAAGCCGGCGTTCGGTCAAAGCAAGAGTTTAACCAAAGGAGATGTAGCGATCCTGCGCATGCTGGCTGCGGCCGAGCTCATCGAAGCTGACCTTTGGACACAGTATGCGGAACTAGGCGGTATCGGTGATAATCCACCCGTTGAGGTAGCCCCGAATCAACTGAACAGCTATCAGGCTGCCTTCTCGGCCCTCGATTCCGATGGCCCGCAATACATCACCAGCAACACCCTTGACGAAGTCAGCCACGCCACCTTCCTCAACGGATACCTCGAGTCCAAGGGGGAACGTCCGGTCAACTTCGATGAGTTCCGCACCCTGCAAGGCAGCACGGCAACCGGCGCGGACAACATCGGCCGCCTCACCTGCCTCCAGCACCTCAACGTCGACACCAGCTGGTTCACTCGCTATCGCAGCAAAACCAACCCGGACTTTGGCGCCACTTTTCCGCAAGCCGTTACTATCACAAACCGCACCGCCATCCCCATCACCGATGCGGATCTTAATGGCTCCGCCGCCCACATCCAGGTGATCGCCAACATTGCAGCCTTCCACTTCGGATACATCGAGCAAGGAGGCGCCAGCCTCTATGCGTCTTTGGGCCAGAAAGCCTCCAGTCTGGAGCTCCTTGAGATCATCTTCGGCATCGGCGGAGACGAAATTTGCCACTTCCTGGAATGGGTCGATTTTGCAGGCAATGGAGTCCAAACCCCTGTTGCTCCCGTCACGGACAATGGGCTGACGTTCCCTAATTTTTTCGCCAGCCCCCTGGGTGCGCTCGTCCAACCAAGCCTGATCTTTCCTGTCCCGTGCGAGTTCATTAGTCCCGGTCTTCCTCACTGCTCCGTGATTCGTCCTCTCACCGACAAGTTCGGCGGTGGCGTGGCTACTATTGCAAGCTTCACTGCCGATGGGCTCTTCTTTGGCCAATCCAAGGAGTTCCTTAATGTAGTCAACCAGATTGCAGCAGAGGCTGATGCGGCCACGCGGCAAACCTAATCTCTATTCAGTCGGCCCCAGATACGCCTCCGCTTTAAATACACCAGCTGATTATGTAGGGCATCCTATAACGTGATGGGTGCCCCAGGTCTCGCTTTTGAGACCTGGTTTTTTTTTACGGTCACAAACTAGGAAGAGACTCGGCAGCGCAGTTCCCCTCGTTAACAACTTCCGCCGGAAGCTCCAGCAAGACCCTCCAGCAGTTTCAGCGGCTGCTGCTGGGTTCTGATTTTCACACCCGCTTTGCGAACCTCGCCTGCCTGGAAGAAAACCTCATAGGTTCCGAATCGCACGACGACGTGTGCGGCAATCGTTCCGTATAAGGGATTCGCGCGGAAGTCTGGCACTCTGCCCGGGCAAGAGTCTTCGGAAATACGGGACGAGAAGTCTCCATCGTCACACGGCACGAAATGCCTTCGCGGACCCAGGCCAAGGATATGTGCTGAGCTAACGCCTTAGCCATTTAGGTACTTGGAAGGTAATGAACCGGTTATGAGGAGAAAAGCCTCAGTGAATGGATGCCCGACGACTTGGCGCGCATTGTCGATTAACTCGGCGAGCGCTTAAACCAATCCGAGGCTCGGCGTCATCGTTCTGCTCCCTCGGAACGTGGTTTATCCAAAGCAATCGGCGTACTGGACAACCTTAGGAACGAAAGAGGTGAATATGCTGCAGCCAATGCACTTCGTTGACGAAAGAACAACATCATACGCAACCGTGGCCGACTTCTTTAAGACCTTTACTGATGAGATGCACAGTCTGAACGTGCTCTCGATCCTGCTAACCGCAGACAAAGATAAAGCTGAGGAATGTTTTGTCTGCGCAATCGGAGAGTGCGTGGAGGGGATCGTCGTCTTCATGGAGTGGGCGCATTTATGGGCTCGGCGGGCGGTTCTCAAGTATGCAATCCAGATGATCAGGCCTGTGCCAGAGCACCCGGATAGCTTGCCGTTCATCCGTCTCAAAGGTCGGGTAACGCCAGCAGAAAACAGTCCCTTCGCCGCAATTGTCGCACTCGACGCGTTCGAGCGCTTTGTCTTCGTCATGTCGGTTCTCGAAGGGCAGCCCGAGCAAGAATGCGCGATCCTTCTTGGATGCTCGCGGCGCGATGTCATGATTGCCCGCGTGCTGGCGCTCACGCGTCTGGCAAACACCGACGCTGACTACGCCCATGCCGGCGGAGTCATGCAAGCCTGACGAACAATTCCGGGTTTAGGCAAGTGTTTTCTTCGAGCGAGGTGTAAACATATGAAGCGATTCCATGCAAACAGAACCCTTGCCATGCTGCTCTTTTCACTCATCTCGGTCGCGATGACATGGGCATCCCCAGATCCGAGACTTCTCTCGCTGGTTCCTCCTGGTGCCCAGCTCGTGGCAGGAATGAGTATCCCAATACCACGTGGCCGGCCAGACGGCTTTCTCCTGATGAGCTACAAAGACCTGGTTGATCGCCGTGACTTCATGTCGCTTGTTGGCGTCGATGATTCACTGATCATTGATCAGATGCTCCTCGTAGCGGGAGCCGGTGATACAAGCAAGTCGGGAGAGCACAGCCTTCTGATGAACGGACATTTCGACCAGACACGCATCTTCAAAGCTGCTGTAGAGAACGGAGCGCGTGTCAGCGAATTCAGGGGGATTCGAGTATTGGTGCAACCACCGCTTGCACGTGAGCTTGGCACGTTCACGGATGTGCGTTGGCTGGCGGTGATCGACTCGACCGTGGCACTTTTCGGAACCATATCCAGTGTCCAGCAGGAACTCGACCGGCATTTGGCTGGCAGTGCGGTAGATCCTTCCCTGATGCAAGAGCTCGCTCATCTGCGCCGCGATGATGTAACGTGGTCTGTCTTACGAACGGTTGAGCCTAACGACGGGATAGAGCACGCGTTAGGCTCACTCGACCCTATCCTGGCCAACCTGGTCCACGATGGCGATGCATTTCGATTTGGAGTCCGCTATGGCAGGAAGATCGAAGTCGAGTATGAAATCACATCACCCTCCAGCGCGTCTGCGCAAGCAAACTCGAACTCCCTCACGCACTCTCTGATTAGGGAAAACCTTAAAGGGTCTTCGCATTTGCCTCATCATGACATCACTGGGGATAGCCCTTCTGTGCGCGGCGTAGTGAAGGTCGCGATGACTCGGTATAAAGAGTGGCTGGCTGAGATCGCTCGACCCGCCGTCATCGAACCAGGGCGATGAACTGGTACCCCGCCGCGGCAGGGTCTCAATGTAAATAGGGCTCTTCGGACGATGCCGGCAAGCTGGAGAGCGTGCTGGGGGTGACCGACGTCAAGGTCATTCGTGGGCACAATCACCTTGCGGTCGTCGACTCTTCGCTGGCGGAGGCGGTGTGAAGCGCGCCTGGATCCTGGCGGTGCTGGCCGTCGCCACGGTGACAGGGTTAGGCTATGTGCACCCGTTTGGCAATCCGCGTGTCGAGACCGCAAGAGGGCTCAGCACGCTGCTCCAGGGGGCCAAGCGCGGCCGGATGCAAAGGCGGTGTTGGTGAACAAATGCGCGGATTGCCACTCCAGCGAAACGCGATGGCCAGTCTACGCCCGCGTGGCTCCAGGGTCCTGGCTGATAGAAAGGGATATTGTCGCGGCCCGCAAGCATACGGACCTCTCCCGATGGGAGCTGTTGTCGATGGAATAGCAGCAAGTGCTGTTGGCCAAGATAAGCCATGAGGCAAAGGGTGGAGATATGCCAGTTTGTCCGGAGTGTATGGAAGAAAGGCTGGGAGCGTGCCGGGTTTTGACTACTCCCAGGGATTGAAGAACTCGGGGATAACCTGGAACGACGCGACCCTGGAGAAGTGGTTAAGCGGTCCGGATTCGGTAGTCCCGGACGCCAAGATGGACTTCTGTGTACCCAAGGCTGGGGAGCGGCGGGATCTTATGGCCTATTTCAAGCGTTGAACGCCTATGGACCAGTCGGCAATGGAGGGAATAATACGGCGCGTCTCGTTGTTCATTGAAGTATGATTGCGGGAGCCTGACGCTCAGCGGGCCGGGCCTGCGCCCTTGCTTCGAGCTTAGCGTGCGGGGAGGAATGATGAGAATCACACTGAATATTGTTGCCGCCCTTGCCATTTTAGTAGGCGCTATTTGGTTCCTGCAAGGGGTCAATGTACTTCCTGGCAGTTTCATGACGGGACAGGTGCGGTGGGCGGTTTATGGCGGTATGGCCTTTGCAGCGGGCATCGCTGTGTTGCTGTTAGCCAACCGGCCGCGAAAAGAACGCCGGTAACAGAACGCAATGGGTGTTACAGCGTAAACTCACTCCACCTGAGCGGCCGTTGCGATGGGCTGGATGTTCGTGAATTCGAGGTGAAAGCCTGATCGCCGCAACCGAACCTGCGCATCAGGCAATTGTCGCATTTGCTGGACGTCGATTAGACCTTGGTTGCGGGGCCGGCAGCGGGCATGCTGAGAATGACCTGCGTACCTTTCCCTGGCTGGCTGACAATTTCCGCCTTGCCGCCGTGCAGCAGCATGATGCCTTGTACGATCGCTAGCCCGAGGCCCGTGCCCCCCGAGGCCTGTGAACGGGACGGATCCACACGGAAAAAACGATCAAAGACTCGGGGCAGCGCTTCCGCCGGAATGCCGATGCCTGTATCGGTGACCTCGATACGAACCACGGCGCTTTCGGAACTGACCGCCATCACCACCGATCCCCCCGAGAGTGTGTGTGCCACCGCGTTGGAGACCAGGTTCCCGACCGCCCGCTGCATCAGCGTCCGGTCCACTTCCGCGATTACCGGCTCATCGCCGAACCGCGTACGCAGAGAGATTCCGCGGTCAGCGGCCGACGCTTCGTAATACTCCTGCACACCATCCAGCAACTCGGCTACGTTCACCCGCTCGCAACGCAAATGCGTCAACGGACTTTCTGTGCGGGCGAGGAACAAGAGGTTGCCAATCAAGTCCGACAGGCGCACGGATTCTTCCAGAGAAGACTCCAGCGCATCCCGGTATTCGTCAATCGTGCGAGCACGCGCCAGCGCAACTTCGGCTTCACCGCGGATGTTGTTTACAGGAGTGCGCAGGTCATGCGCAATATCGGCAGAGAACTTCGATATCCGATCGAAGGAATCTTCCAGCCGGTCCAGCATCTCGTTGAAGGTGCCGGCCAGCGATGCCAGCTCAAAGGGATATCCTTCCGTGAGAATTCGCTCCCCAAGGTGGGTCGAGCTGATTCGCCTCGCCGTCGCTGCCATCTCTTCCACCGGCCGAATGCCCTGGCGCGCGATCTGATAACCGGCCAGAGGGAAAATCACGAGAGACCCCAGAATGATGATCCAGAACCCTAATCGAAAGCGCGCCAGGAATGCTTGCTTTTGCGAAACGTCGATGGCAATCTGAATGGTGATCGTATGCGTTGGAGGCGAGCCAGACGGGGCGAACGCGGTGGTCACGCGAAAGTCTCGCCCGTGGTATCCCTTCATCGGAATCGCTATATCGGGACGTCCTCGTGTCCGCCGGGCGAGTTGCGCAAGGTCTAATTCTTCCGCCATGCCCGGTGTTGTCAATATTGGAGCATTACGTTCATCCAACAGCCGAATATAGAATTGCTCATATCGCCGCGCCGCCGTCTCCAGCTCAACTTCTTCCCGCAGCGCGTCCGTATCGTCAGGACGTTCGCTTAGCATGGTGCGGAGCACGTGCAGCTTGTCGCCCAGAAACAATTCCGTGCTCTTCTCTAATTCCGAAACCAGCAGGAGGTAAAGACTGGCGGTGGCCAGTATCACCAGAACCAGGCCCGCCAGCGCGTATCCGGCGGTCAACCGGAACGCCAACGTCCGCCACAGCCGCGATATTGGTGTGAGGCTACGAGGCCGTTTCCAGCACATAGCCGGCGCCGCGGATCGTATGGATCAGTTTGTGCTCGAAGGGGTCGTCCACCTTGCTGCGCAGTCTCCTCACGTTCACGTCCACCACATTCGTGTCGCTGTCGAAGTTCATGTCCCAGACCGCTTCGGCGATGAGAGTCCGGGACAGGACTTCGCCCGCACGCCGCGCGAGGAGTGACAGCAGAAGGAATTCTTTTGCAGTCAACTCCAGCCGCTGGCCGCCCCGCGTCGCACGATGGCGTAACAGATCAATTTCCAGGTCGGCCATACGGATGGTATCCTGCGGGCGAGAAGGCGTCCGGCGCAACAACGATCGAGCCCGCGCCAACAATTCAGAGAATGCGAATGGCTTCACCAGGTAGTCGTCAGCCCCCAGCTCGAATCCTCTTACGCGCTCGTGGATTGCATCCCGGGCGGTCAGCAAAAGTACCTGCGTAGCTCGGTCCGCCTGGCGCAAACCGGTAAGAACCTGCCAGCCATCAAGGCCGGGCAGCATTACATCCAGAATGATCAGGTCGAAGTCTACATCCTGCGCCAACTGCAGCCCGTCTAAACCGTTGGCTGCCACATCGACCACGAAGCCAGCTTCTCCCAGGCCTTTCTTCAGAAACTTGGCGGTCTTCATTTCATCGTCTACAACCAGAATTCTCATATGCGACTCCGACTTATAGTGCCGGATTGTTAATGCGTGATGGCATTGCATTGCGGGGCGATGAATTTTGAGCGCTCATTGATAACGTCAAAGAGTCTCCATGGGCTCTTGACAATGCATCGCTAGTCACAGAAATTTAGCTTGAACATTATGGGTTCGTAATCATGCTGTGAGATTTTTGGGTGGCTCAATCGCGTCTGCTTCCTCCAGCGACGAAAGAAAGGTAACTCACACCATGACGTTGAATGGCCCCAGCAGCCGGCGCTGCGTACTGCTTCTTTGCCTCTCGATATCGGCGGGACGCTTCGGCTTAGCGCAGGTTGACCGCGCGGGTTTGAATGGCACAGTGACTGACCCCTCTGGACGCGTATTGCCGCAGACGCATGTCACGGCAATCCAAAATTCTACGGGACTTCGTCGGGAATCCAGGTCCTCCTCGAGTGGCGCCTATGACATTCCCGAGCTGCCGGTAGGGGCGTACACGGTCACGTTTGACCATGAAGGCTTCAAGCCGCTCACATTCGTGAGTGTCCAACAGGTGTTGGGGGAGACCCGCACTCTTGACGCGACGCTCAATGTATCCGGCGGCCTGGAGCGGATCGAAGTGGCAGCCAGCTCTGATCAGGTGGACAAGACGACGGATGCGCTGGGTACCAGCATCAGCGATGTGCAGGCCAAAGCACTGCCGCTCAATGGCCGTAACTGGGCCAATCTTACGTCGTTTCAGCCCACCGCCGTCGATACCGGGGGAAGTAACCAGCGGTCCATTCGATTCGCCGGCCGAGGACGCGACGACGACAATTTTACCTACGATGGCATCCGTCGCCTTGCCGAGCGCGAGATGAAGCCGCACGCGTTGCGCGGCTTCCAGCCCCGGCGTGTCAAGCGCGGCTTCCATCTCTTGCAGCAGACCGGCCTCTTCGCTCCTGACCGGCCGGCACCGGACCATATCGTAATAGCATCCCGCCAGCAGCGGCGCGATCGCGATCGCGCGTTGGAAGCATGCGCGGGCCTCGTCGAAACGGCCGAACTCAGAGAGCAGATTTCCCAGCAGATCATGTGCCATGGCGTTCTTCGGATCGCGCCTCAGCGTCCGTCGCAGCACCTGTTCGGCCTCCTGATTGCGGTCCTCGGTCAGCAGCGCCCGGGCTTTGCCCAGGCGGCCGAAACTGGTCTCGCCTCCGGTCGTCGCCGCGCGCCGGAAACACCCGATCGCCTCGTCGCGATGGCCCAGCGTGTAGACCAGGGCGCCGGCGCGGAACCAGGCCTCGGTTAGGGGTGGGCGGAATTCAGTAGCGCGGTCGTAGGCAACGATCGCCCCGCCGATGTCGCCGAGCTTCTCCAAAGCAACTCCCAGGCGGAAATATGCATCGGCGTAGCGAGGGTTGCTGGCGACCGCCCGCTGCAATGCCGCGATGGCGTCCGGTATGCGGCCGGCCTCCAGGCATGCGAGACCGAGATCGTGCTGGATGATGGGATCGGAAGGCTGCAGCAGCGCTGCTTCCCGCAACGGCGCGATGGCATCGGCTGGTTGCCCGGCCCTGAGCAACTGAGTCGCCAACGCAAGCAGAGGCGCCGTCTGCTGCGGTACGGTTGGGTTTTGAGACCGGCACATGGCGCGATCCTAACACCGTCATTTTAACTATTAGCTGAGGATCGGCTCCTGGGCCACCCGTGCTGGAAACGTGATCCTTGCCTTCAACTGTCTCGCCAGTAAGGCGTCCACTGAGAACAGGCCTGCGCCAAAAATAAGAACGATTAATGATGCAAAAAGAAATGTAAATGGATCGGCAACGTAAAACTTCCCGGGATCCGAGAAGATGGCGGTGAGCGCCTCATGCTCCGCCGTCCAATAGGCGACAAACATGTTTCCAGCGATGAGCAGCCCTATAACGCGGGACCCCAGGCCCAAAATCAACAGGATGCCGCCAAAAAATTCCAGCCCCGAGATAAAGTGCGCGCTGAAGGATGGAAAAGGAATGCCCAGGCTCTCAAAAAAACCGGTGATCTTGGCAAGATTATGCATTTTGCCCCATCCCGTCTGCGCAAATTGCCAGCCCCAATAGAGACGGATCGCCAGCAGTAACGTCGATTGAAGGTTTGAGGCGCCGGTCGCAAAACGACCATACCAAGTGAGGATTGATTGCATAACCGCTCGTTTCTAACCTTTATTTTCCCGCAGCCATTAGACCCGTTCATTAAGGAATAATTACAGGAAATAATCAGCAACTTCGCCGGGTTGTTTCCGTCTTATGTCATAGGGCGAGTCGGGAACACCACTGGTTCGCCGGCAGATGTCACTTCACGGAAATTATGAGACGTAGTCAACTAACGGTCATCTGCCTGCTTTCGATTCTCGCCAGCGGGACCACCGCCACCTCAGGCCAGGAGTGGCATCGAGGAGAGCATGCGGTCGTCTTTTCTCAGTCCTTCCGTGCCGGCGAATCTGCATTTCAGGTCGATTTTAGCACCGGAACCCTTGACCTTTCTCACGACCAGGTAGTGCTGGGCATTCAAACCGCTGCAGAGGCAGTCGCGCGCTTTTATGGCCGCTTTCCGGTCTCGCGCGTGCGTATCCTCGTTGTTCCCGTTATGGGAAGACACGGTGTCCTTCAGGGCACAAGTTGGGGCGACACGGCAGGCTTTCCAGCCTTTGTGCGAATCCGGATCGGCAGCTCCACTACCAGCGAAGAACTAGCGAATGACTGGATCATCATTCACGAGCTTGTTCACACGGCGCTCTCCTCGCTGCCCGAAGACCAAACTTGGCTGGAAGAAGGCATCGCCAGTTATATCGAGCCAATCGTTCGGGTACAGGCCGGCGGGATGAGCCCCGAGATAATGTGGGCCGGTATGGTCAGGGGGTTGCCGAACGGTGAACCGCAAGCGGGTGATCAGGGCCTGGACAACACGCATACCTGGGGGCGAACCTACTGGGGCGGGGCCTTATTTTGTTTGATGTCGGACTTACGGATTCGACGGGAGACGCAAAACCGGGCAGGACTGCAGGATGCCTTACGCGCCATTGTCGCCCAAGGCGCCACAATCGACACCGAGGTGCCACTGCAACGAGTGCTGGAGATAGGCGATCGAGCGACCGGCACCCGAGTATTGCAACAAATGTATTCACAGTGGAGTCAGACACCTGTTAACGTGGACCTCCCTGCGCTGTGGCAACAACTTGGTGTTCACAACCAGCAGGGAACCATCACCCTGGATGCCGCTGCGTCGCTGGCGCCGGTTCGTGCTGCCATCACAAATGCTGCCCGCGCCGCACTACTCCCGCGAGGTGCCCACGTAGAAGGAAATTGACCAAATTTGCGTGCACCTCGAGATTGCCTGTAACCTAATTCGAATCCCGGTTTCTAATACTCAGACGGGCCAAGAGCAAGACACGTGCAATCCAATGGGCTGGTCTTTCTCGTTCTAAAGGTGTAGTAGAGAACTCTAGTAACTCATCAATCAACCTCCCATGCACGGTTGTGCATGGCCCAACCAATAGAAAGGTTCATCTCTATGAAGAATTCGACAAAGTCTCTTGCTCTGGCCGCCGCCGTTGCGGGTTTGTTGGGTGGCACTGCAGTTCGCGCGAATGCGCAGCCGACACAGACTCAGCAGACCAGCGTGTCCGCGCAGGCCGGTGTTCTGGTCGCCCAAGCGACGCCCGATACCACCAAGCACTCCTGCAAAGGCAAGAATGATTGTAAAGGTCAGGGTGGTGGCAAGCACCCCGGCACCAACAGCTGCAAAGGCAAGGGCGCTTGCGCCACTGATGGATCAAAGGGACCGAAACTCAGCTAGTCTCAGCGATGGAGTTTTGAATCGATGGAGGTTTGAACCAACGTTCAATCCTCCATCTTTTCCTTGGGCTTCCCTGCCCGGAGGTTCGTAATGCCAGCCAACCAATTTAACGGGTTTACCGATTACGGTGTTGGGATCGGTCTGCGCGTTCCGCACTATGACCACATCTTTGCTGAGAAGCCGGTTGTGGATTGGTTTGAAATTATCTCAGAAAACTATATGGTCGACGGTGGCCGCCCGCTCCAGGTGCTGGACCAGATTCTGGAGCGCTATCGTGTGGTTCAACACGGCGTCTCCATGTACTTCGGTTCCGCGCAGCCGCTGAATCGCGAACATTTAAAGCGGCTGAAAACACTGACCAGGCGCACGAAAACTCCCTGGGTTTCCGACCACCTTTGTTGGGGAAGTGTAGACGGACGGTATACCCACGACCTGCTGCCGTTGCCGTACACCTTTGAAGCCGTGGAGACTACCGCTCAGCGTATCCGCGAGGTACAGGACTTCCTTGAGCTCCCGATCGCGGTCGAAAACGTGAGCAGCTACGCGGAATTCCACGAGTCGCAAATGACCGAGTGGGAATTCCTGAACGAGGTCGCTCATAAGGCCGACTGCGGTATCCTGCTCGATGTTAATAACATCTACGTTTCCTCGCAGAATCATGGCTTCGCTCCGATGGAATACGTCAACGCCGTCACCGCGCATCGGGTTGCGCAGATCCATGTAGCCGGACACTCCAAGTTCGAGAAGTACACACTGGATACGCATGATCACCCGGTCCTCGATCCCGTTTGGCGCCTTTATGATCGAGCCATTGAGAGGGTGGGGCCAACCGCTACTCTGCTGGAATGGGATGACAACATCCCCTCGTTCGATGAGGTGCATGGCGAAGCACTTAAGGCGAACCGCTACCTGGGAACTCCTGGCTCTCTGGCCGAGCCACTCTTGACGGCGCCGTTCACAGAGGTGAGCGCATGACCCTGCTTGAGCTGCAACGGCAAATGTCTGCGGATGTGCAACGGCCTCTCGCTCCCGGCTTCAAAATGCAGACCGCGACCGAAGATGGACGATCCCTCAGCGATGTGGCGGCAGCCTACGTGAAACCCAACGATCGTCTTACGTCCTTTGAGCGGCTTGAGATTTATAACCTCCAGTACTGGTTCCGTGTGATTGGAGCGGTGTCTGAAGATTTTCCCGCCCTCAACGCGGTTTTGGGAGCAAAGAAGTTTGATGCCCTGGTGCTGGCTTATCTCCAGGAGAATCCTTCCACTTCCTTCACTCTGCGCAACCTGGGCGCACGGCTGCCGCAATGGCTTCAAGAACATAAAGAATTGGTTCCTCGGCGTCATAGGCTTTTTTGCGATGTTGCCAAGCTGGAATGGGCCTATGTGGAGGCTTTCGATAGTGCGGCCCTCGCTCCCCTCACAGATTATGATCTGCGCGGCTTGGCGGCCGACTCAACCCTTACCCTGCAACCCCATTTGCGCTTGATTGACCTTCAGTTCCCGGTGGACGACCTGGTGCTTGCCGTTCATCGGGCAACTCCCGAAGCCGACATCATGAGCAATGCCGCATCCGAGCGTAAGCAGCCCGCAAAACTGCGCTTGCCGCAGATGCGGCGGAAGCCAGGCTACCTTGCTGTCCATCGCTTTGACAACTCGATCTATTATCGGCGCATCGATCGAGAGGCCTTTTTGATGCTCTCTGCACTGCAAGCCCAACAGACGTTAGGGGAAGCGCTCGAATCGGCCTTTGCTGACAGCCGCCTGCCCTCCGAGGAGCAGGCGCAGAAAATTCAGGATTATTTCGCGCATGCGGCACAACTGGGGTGGTTCTGCCGCGAACAGGCAGGGTCGAGTATCCAATAGCGATTACAAGGAGGCAATGATGGCGAAAGTTCGATCAGCGCCAATCGTCCTCCTGTTGCTGGCCGTTTTCCTGGGGCCTCATTCTTCTCCTGCAGCTCCTTCTCCATCAGTATCCCGGGTGATCGTGTGGCATTCCTGGTCCGATGAGATCTTCGCTCAGGCGGCACGCGAACATAAGTTCGTGTTGCTGGATGTTGAGGCTGTCTGGTGTCACTGGTGCCACGTCATGGACCAGATCACCTACAGCGACACTGCGGTACGTCGCCTCATCGGAGACTGGTATCTCGCAGTAAAAGTCGATCAGGATTCGCGCCCCGATATTTCCAACCGCTATGAAGATTATGGCTGGCCGGCGACGGTCATTTTTAGCGCGGATGGAAGCGAGCTTGTTAAGCGCCAGGGATATTTGCCCCCCAAGCTCATGGCGTCCATGCTGCAGGCGGTGATCGACGACCCCACCCCTGGTCCGTCGGTGGTTGCGGAGAAAGAAATCCATTACGCCGCCACGCCATTTCTCGATCCAGCTTTGCTGGAAGGCGTCAAGAGGGAGTTCGAGAAACAGTACGACGTGGAAGGCAAAGGCTGGGCCTTTGGGCACAAGTATCTTGATGCCGACTCAGTGCAGTACGCCAATGCCTTGGCGCGGGATGGCGACGCCGTGGAGGCGAAACGTGTCGCGGATACGTTGCAGGCGGCGCAGAAATTGCTTGACCCGGTGTGGGGTGGCGCTTACCAGTATTCGACCGGAGGAAACTGGAACGAACCGCATTTTGAGAAGCTGCTCTTTATTCAAGCGCAGGTCATGCGAACCTACGCACAGGCTTATGACCAGTCGCGCTTACCCGCGGATCTCGCGGCAGCACAGAACGTCCATCACTACGTGCTTTCATTCCTGACCAGCCCTGAGGGTGCTTTCTACGTTAGTCAGGATGCGGATGTGGTCAAGGGAAAACCAGGCGCAGACTATTACGCCATGGGAGATGCAAAGCGCCGGGCGCTGGGCGTTCCGCGCGTGGACAAGCATCTCTACGCCCGCGAGAACGGGTGGATGATACGCGCGTTATGCGCTTTGTACGTTTCCACTGACGATCAAGCCGTTCTCTCCGAGGCGGAAAGATCTGCGCGCTGGGTGGTGGCCCACCGGACGATTACCGGTGGAGGCTTTGCTCATGGAGAGCACGACGCAGCCGGACCCTACCTCGGTGATTCGCTGGCCATGGGTCAGGCGTTTCTCACTCTGTACGAGGTGACGGGTGACCGGGGTTGGTTAGTCCGCGCGGAGGCTTCGCGTCGCTTCATGGCCAAGGCTTTTGCCGCTGCCTCGACACCAGGCTTCGTCACCTCGGAAACTTCGACAAACCATGCCTACAGGCCGCATCCGGAACGCGATGAAAACGCACAGATCGCCCAATTTGCGAACCTGCTTTATCAATACACGGGCGACAAGGGTGATCGGGAGATGGCTACCCAGGCAATGCGTTATCTGGCGACGCGTGAGGTCGCATTGGCGTGGCTTTCTGCCCCTGTCCTGTTGGCAGAGATGCAGTTCACAAATCCACCGGTCCATGTGACAGTTGTTGGAACAAAAGCAGATCCTTCTGCACGATCCCTCTTCCAGACAGCGCTCCTCGCGGGGCCCATCTACAAGCGCGTGGAGTGGTGGGACAAATCTGAAGGCGCGTTGCCTCGAGCCGATGTTGAGTATCCGATGCTCAACCATGCGGCGGCGTTCCTGTGCACCGCGTCCGCATGTTCGGCGCCCATCTCGGATGTGCACATTCTTGAAACGCGGCTGCACAAAACACGCGAATGAAACTCACCGCTCCACGCCTCCCTCCTTTTCGGCATGTCCACCCGCGATAACCACTCGAAAACGCCCGTCGGGATAAAATCAAATCGGATGCGATAGGCGAGAGACGCCACAGCGCCGAAACCGTTGACGGGAGCCGAACCCCTCATGGCCAACGAAGTATTAGCTGCTACAGCTTTGCCGACCATCGACGAGATCAAGGATGCCCAGGCACTGGTATACGCGGTCATGCCACCCACGCCGCAGTTTCTGTGGCCTCTGCTGTGTGAACGTCTGGGAACCGAAGTGTGGGTAAAGCATGAGAACCAGACTCCGATCGGGGCGTTCAAGGCCCGCACCGCCGTAGTCTATGCGGCCGAGCTTTTTCGTAAATCAACCACTCTATCCGCGTTGGTCACCGCGACCCGCGGCAATCACGGTCAGTCCGTAGCCTTGGCGGCGAGCCGGTTCAACCTGTCGGCGCACATCGTGGTGCCCCGCGGCAACAGTGCGGAAAAAAACGCCGCGATGCGGGCACAGGGTGGCCATCTCATCGAGTTTGGCAGTGACTTCCAGGAAGCGAAAGAGCACGCGCAGAAATTGGCGGAGCAGCACGGTTGGCACTTTGTACCGCCCTATCATCGCGACATTGTCAAAGGGGTGGCTACCTATTGGCTTGAGTTCTTCTCTGCAGTGGCGGATGTCGATGTGGTGTACGTGCCGATCGGGCAAGGATCGGGGATCTGCTCCTGCAGCGCGGTTCGCAACGGAATGAAATTGAAGACGCGGATCGTGGGAGTCGTCGCCGAAGGTGCGCCGGCCTACGCGCTATCGTTCGCGGCAAAACGCAAGATTGTTGCCCCGGTAACCACTTTGCTGGGCGACGGGATGGCTTGTCGCGTACCGGATGATGCTGCGCTCGAAGTAGTGTTCGACAACGTCGACCACGTAGTACGCGTGAGCGAAGAAGAAATACGCCAGGCGATGAAGTCTTACTTTACCGACACCCACAACGTGGTAGAAGGAGCAGGTGCGGCCGGGCTAGCCGCGGCTCTTCAGGAGAAGCACACGCTTCAGGGAAAACGTGTGGGCCTGGTGGCCACCGGTGGCAATGTCGATCACGACGTCTTTGCCAGGGTTTTGCTGGATTAAGGGGCTTTTAGGGCTTTTTAAGCACTTTTTTAGGACCCTCCGAAAATCGGAGTCCGTCGGCAGTGCGAAAACCGTAACCCGCGGTTGTCTCGTACATCCTTGCATTGAAAGGCACGTTTCCATGTCCATGGAAGCCCTTAAGGGCCATGCGCCTCAGCCCGGTCTATGGTCGTCGATTCGCGAGGCGCTCCGCGGGTCGCACCAGGACTACACTGCCGGAAACCTCAATCGCGCCATTCTCCTGTTGGCCATTCCCATGGTGCTCGAGATGGTGCTCGAATCGCTCTTTGCCGTTGTCGATGTTCTCTGGGTGGGCCGCCTCGGAGCCAACGCAGTGGCCACCGTCGGCCTCACCGAATCCCTATTGTCCCTGGTCTTTTCCATCGGCATCGGCCTTGCCATGTCCACCACCGCGATGGTCGCCCGCCGCATCGGAGAGAAGGACCCCGTGGATGCCGCGATTGCCGGCGCGCAGGCTATCTTCCTTGGATTGCTTGTCTCCCTGGCCATCGGTGTGCCCGCGTTCATCTTCGCTCCTCAGCTTCTACGTCTGATGGGAGCGTCTCCCGAAATCGTGGCCACCGGTGCCGGTTACGCTCGCATTGCACTTGGCGGGTGTGGCGCCATCGTCATGCTCTTTCTCAACAATGCCATTTTCCGTGGTGCGGGCGACGCGGCCATTGCCATGCGTTTGCTTTGGGTATCGAATATCCTCAACCTGATCCTCGACCCCTGTCTCATTTTCGGCCTTGGACCCTTTCCGCGTCTTGGCGTCACTGGGGCAGCACTCGCCACGTTTAGCGGCCGCAGCATCGGTGTGCTCTACCAGTTCTACCGTCTCATGAAGGGCACGGAGCGGCTCCGCATCCCGCCCAGCCTCTTACGGCTGAACCCGCGTGTGATGTGGCGCCTCATTCGCGTTTCTCTCACCGGTATTCTGCAGTTTGCCATTGCCAACACCTCGTGGATCGCGCTGGTCCGCATCGTCAGCGTCTTTGGTGCGGCAGCTTTGGCGGGCTATACCATTGCCATCCGCATCGTCATTTTTGTCATCCTTCCTTCCTGGGGACTCAGCAATGCGGCGGCCACGCTGGTCGGGCAGAACCTGGGCGCGGGCCATCCGCAACGCGCTGAGCAAGCCGTGTGGCGCACTGGACTCTATAACATGCTCTTTCTCGGGATCATCGGGGTCGTCTTCATTTTTAGCGCCACGCCCCTGGTCCGCCTGTTTACTCACGATCCAGCAGTCGTGCCTCTTGCTGCCTCAGCCCTGCGCATTCTGAGTTATGGCAACATTGCCTATGCATACGGAATGGTCATGCTGCAGTCCTTTAACGGCGCCGGCGATACCGTCACGCCGACAATTGTTAACTTCTTCGGTTTCTGGCTGCTGGAGATTCCGCTGGCCTGGTGGCTCGCTCTCCACCAAGGGCTTCGTTCCACCGGAGTCTTTCTTTCCATCGTCATTGCCCAGGCTGCTGTCGCCCTAGCCGGCATCCTTCTGTTTCGGCGGGGCAAGTGGAAGAAGCAGAAGATCTGAAGACACTTCTCCTCGGTAACTGCTTTCCGTCTAACGGCCACTCTACCCGAGCCGTACCCGGATTTCCTACTTCACTGATCTCACCGGCGACCACGTATGTGGTTCTCCCTAAAGAGAACCACATGCAGTTGATCGAAGCCGCAACTCTCCACAGGAAATCCGGGGGAGCCGATCTGCAGTTTCACCGCACCAGCAACTAATCGCAAATGGAAGGTGTACTCTCCCCTTTGTCATCCCGACCGCAGCGTAGCGGAGCGGAGGGACCTGCGGTTCCACGGACCTTTCCTGGAAATGTTTTTGACAGCGTGAAGTCATGATTCGCGACCGTGCAAGTGGCAAGTGTGCTATGAATGGTTCCTCATGCGTGAGCCTGGATAAGCGCGGCAAGAGTGGTTGACACCGCACGTCCCTTGTCCGGGCCAAAGCCATGCCCAACCAACGCCCCATCGAAGCCTGAGGAATGCAGGAGCTTCACGAACACTCCTAAATGGACTGCACCCGCTCCGGCCGCAACGACACTGCCATCCGGTGCGATGTCCTTCGCGTGAGCCAACAACAGCTTTTCGCCAAGCAGGCCGGCTGCTTTCTCCATCACTTCATCTTGTTGTGCCAGAGTTGCAGGGGAGAGCAGGTTCGCGGCGTCAAGCACGATACCAAGATGAGGGGAAGCTACCTCCTTTAATAATCTCTCGGCAGTGCAGGTATCGCAGATGACGTTTCCTGGTTCGGGCTCTATACCTAATTGGATCCCGGCCCCCTCAGCCAGTTCCAGAGCGAAGTCCAGCTCAGTGCGCAGATCCCTCCAGGCGGCGGCTGACCGGTTCTCAGGATGGTGCTTCCACATATCAGAGGCGTTCCGTGATCCGCTACAAAGGGTGACCACGGGTGACCCCATTCTGCGAGCCGCTTCCATCACGTTAGCGAAACCCTTTCGCGATGCCTCTCGCTCGCTCCCATCAGGGTGAGCCATGTTGTACGTGCCGGAGAGCGCGGCGATCTGCAACTGTTTTTGTCTCGCATGCCTTCCCACCGCCTCTGCCAGGCCATCCGGAAGGTGGTCCGGCAGGCTGCCAAGGCCGGCAGATGCAAGATTGAATTGAACCCCACAAAAACCATCGGCTGCTGCGGTGTCCAGGACATCGCAGGCATCTGTTCCCGGGTAGGTCCTCCCGAAAACCGCGGGATACATTTATATCTCCTCCGCGGCCTCGGACAGTCGTACACGCTTACCAGTCCGTACTGATTCTGAAATTGCCGCCATGGCCCGGACAGAGGCCATACCGTCATCGATGGAAGCGCCCGCCATGGGGGCTTTCTTCAAGACCGCGTCGGCGAAGCCTTCCAATTGGCGACGATAGAAATGGCCGTCCGCACCAAGCACCCGTGAGGTGGTGGCATCCTTTTCACGGAAAAGGTCTACCTCGCTCGACTTGTAATACCAGGGATTGAAGATCTTCCCCATGGCGCTACCGTGCTCGCCGTAAATCTGGAATCCTTCATGCCAGTCCATTCGAACCGCTATCGTGAGATCCAGATGACCAAGTGCGCCATTCTCGAACTCCGTCTCGATGAACCAGCAGTAAGCACCAAACCGGTTCAATAAGCGCGCGTGAACGGCTTCGATTGGGCCCCCAAGGTAGCGCGCCAGGTCGACCAGGTGGCATCCATGCGCCAGCATGGAGTACCGGGCTTTGTCCGCCTTCGGGTCGCCGGCCGGCTTGAGGGGACGTCTTCCTGGACGAGGCAGAGGTTGCACGGCGTCGGTCATGGTGTAGCGATGCGTCGAATCACAGTACCAGGCCTTCAGAGCAAGCAATTGACCGATCTCATCACGGATAAAAGCGTGCGTGGCTTGGACGCCGGCATCGAAGCGCAGCATGTGACCCACTTGCAGCACAAGTCCTGTCTCCGACAATCGCCGAGCCAATTCCTCGACCTCGTAAATGTTGGTCCCCAAAGGCTTTTCACAGAGAACATGCTTCCCGGCGGAGAGCGCCTTCATTGCTGCGGGCACGTGAAACGCATCAGAAACAGCGATGATCACAGCCTCAACGCCGTCATCGGCCAACATCTCGTCGTAGTCGAGGTAGATCCTCCCGGCGTCGTAAAAAGACCCGAACCTTTCAGCCAGAGATTCGTCCGCATCACAGACGGCGTGCAAGGTGACATTGCGGGCCTTTTGCGCAGATTCAAGATGAGCAAACTGGGAAATGGGGCCGCACCCAAGGATTCCGACCCGGAGGGTAGTGTTTTCCTTTTTCATGAAAGCGGCCTCCCCGCTGAGCTTGGAGAAGACTGCCGGACGAAGGTACTAACGCGAACTGCCGGGCAGGATGTGACACGCAAGCACGTCAACGTTGCTCGGAGAGCCTGCCATTGTGTTCAGCCGCAGCAATAGCTGAAAATGCCTGATAGGACGTGCCGACTCAATTCCGCACTGCTGCAAGGCGGCTGACAATCGTGGTCCATTTGTGACCAGTTCCCCCGCTGCCGCCGTGCCTTCCCCGTTCGCGCCTGCCAAAATCAGAACCTGGCCATCCTTGCCCGGATTTTGCAAAAAGCTGATCGTCGCAAAGGATTGACCGGTGGCCCAGCCCTTCGCTGTCGGCACGTAAGAGGAGGACTCGCCCGGGCGTGGATGCACATTGCGAATGACTTCCTGATGGGATTCATCATCGAAAACAAATCTGAAGTCCAATTGATCGTTGAAAAGGATAGTCCAGAGATTGGAGCGGGGACTTCCCGTGAAAATAAAGTTTTCATCGGCGTACAGATCGGAAAGCCGGACGTCTCGAGCCACCTGCACACTGATCTTTTTTGAGGCGCTCTGAGCCAATTCCGCAATGCTTGCGATGACCCCCACGTCAACGGCCGCAGCCTTGTCTCCGCGAAGAATGTTTCTGCAGAAAGAAATCACCTGCGGCGAGAGCGAACCAATGTTCGGAATGAACCGCTGGTTGGCGTAGTCCGAGAGGGAAACGGTTGAGCCCGTCACTTCCTGGATTTCTACAATGTTCGGATCACTCGTTATCAACTTTGTGGAACGCGGAGACTGGAAAAATGCCGGCCATGGAAGCATGGAAACTGGCGCGGAACTCGCTCCAGAAAAGTGGTTCCAGAATATCCCCCACAGTACCCCGTTGAATGCTACGGCCAGAACCCCGAGATATAGCCATCTGACTCCACGGCGTTTATCGGAGGCTGGGGTTTCGATAGGTCCGACGATGTGTGGAACTGTGACCGGTTCCGGAGTCGAAACCGGAACCTCGGGGATGGCAAGGGGATTGCGAACGCCTCCGGTCTTTAGCTTTTCCCTGGTGATCTCCGGTATGTACGACCCGAGAGGCAGGCTGATGCGGAACTCGGATGTAAATCCGTATTTTCCATAGTGCTGCAGCAACCGCCTCCTTACGTCGCTCGCGGTCACGCGCACGATCGCGTCTTCGCCCGTGTCGTAGGAAGGATCACGTCCAAACAGCTTCACGCCGATGACCCGCTCCTTCAAGGCCGTGAAGCGGCCGGCAATCGACTCCTCCACGATGTATGCAAGGAACTGACCGCTGCGATGGCTCCCCTTGAAGGCTTCGCCCTCAATCACTTCTTTGAGATGTTGGTGCAGCCGGGCAGCATCCTGCTCGGTCTCCACAACTTTTGTGACGCGCGCGCCGTGTTGGCCTGTTGATTGCATAAGCGGGGATCGGCGTCCGCGATTATAGCATTCAGCGCCCGGTGCCCTCCTGAAAGGCGGGCGTAGCCACAAAACCGAACCTCAAAGGTAGCCACCGTTAGATCGCCGCCCAAGTAAACAGCCGTTTGTTTACATAGAGATACTCGGACGTTAGAAGGCGACCCTAACGTTGCCAATGCCTTCTCTTGCAGCCTATGGTTGTGGCCGATTGAAAAATCAAAAAACAATTGCGGCTCACAGAAATACATTTTCGATCCCTACCAACGACGAGTGCACTTCATGAGAGGCCAGGAGGGCAAAATTATGCAAAAAAAAGGTTGGGTCAAGTTCATCCATTTGAGCGTGATCTTCATATCGCTATGTTGCGTGAGCAGGGTGTGCTTGGCACAAAGCGATCGCGGCAGTGTGTCTGGAACCGTCACCGATCCTACCGGCTCCGGAATCGTGGGGGCCAAGGTAACCGTCACCAATGCTGCGATGGGCACACAGTACGCCACCGTCACGACCGGCGCGGGAGACTATACCGTTCCCGAGTTGGCCGCGGGCCAGTATTCGGTCACCGTGGGTGCACCCGGCTTCACTAACCTGGTCCGCAACGGAATCACCGTCTCGGTTTCAGAGGTAGTGCGTGTCGACCTGCAACTCGGAGTTGGGCAAGGCGCGACGACGGTTACGGTCACCGGCGATGCTCCTTTGCTGCAAACCGACAGCCCACAGAACAATGTCCAAGTGACCGCGAGAGACATGAATGAGCTTCCGTTCAACGTCGCCGGCATCGGAGCTATCCGCGACCCGGCGGGTTTTGCCGCCTTGGTGCCGGGATCGATCTCCGGCGGCTGGAACGACATTCATATAAGCGGCTCGCCGGCAACCACGTACCGCGTCTTTCTGGATGGCCTGGACGACACCTCGGCGGTCAAGGGCGCCATCTCCGATGAGCAGCAGCCCTCGGTCGAATCACTTGGCTCAGAATCCCTGTTGGTGAACAACTATTCGGCGCAATATGGTGAGGCCGGGGGCGGAGTCTTCAACTATACCTCGAAATCGGGCACCAACAGGCTGCACGGGACGGCCTTTAGCTACATCGAGAATGAGGATCTGGACGCCGGACAGCCCTTCAACTACACGGCAAGCGGCCAGAAGTATAACCCTGTGCAACGGCAGCTTGATTTTGGCGGCTCTTTCGGTGGCCCGATCGTGATTCCTCACCTCTACAACGGCATCAACAAGACCTTCTTCTTTTTCGCTTACGAGGAGTATCACAACTCGCAGACCCTGAACCAGGGAACCATTACGGTTCCCACGACGGCCTATCGCAATGGCGATCTAAGCTCTCTCTTGACGACCGGTCGTGGTCCCATTGTGGATAACAATGGCCAGCCGGTCCTGGATTGCCTGGGCAGACAGATAGTCGACGGCGCGGTGTACAACCCGGCGACGACCAGAACGGAAACCTGCACGAATGGTTCGACCGCCGTTGTCCGCGATCCGTTCCCGAACAACTTTATCGGTGCGCCCAGCACATGGGACCCGGTGGCCCAGAAGGCTCTTGCCTACCTGCCTGCTCCCGCGGGAGCCACGGCTGGCCAGCTCACCAACAACTACCCGAATCTGCAGCCGAACAACAAATTCCAGTACTTGACGAGCATCAAACTCGACCACTCGATCGGTGAGAAATGGCACTTGTCGGGTTACTATATCGCCGAGTATGGAAACAAGAACAATGCGGCCGACGGCATTAACGGCGTGGGAGGCTCGACCCGCTCGAACTTCACTCCTGCTCCGCAGATCTATTTCAACGCGAACTATACCGCTACGCCGAACCTCGTGCTCCACGGGGGCGCCGACTTTACTCGTCATGACGCCAACCAGGATTCGGCGGTGCAGAACTTCCAGGCGTCGACTCTCGGGCTGAACACGGCGGCAAATATACCTGGCGGGGCTGCGCAGACCTTCCCGATATTCTCCGGACTGACCGCCAACCGCCAGAATGTTCCTCAGTTGGGAATTAACAACGCTCCGTTTATTGACAACAATTTCTATTACACGGGATCCTCCATCTGGACCCATGGCCGCCATGTTTTCGAATTTGGCGGCGATCTTCGTCATCAACTGTTTGGCACGCACAACGACCTATCGGCCGGAAGTTACGGCTTCGGTACCGCGCAAACCTCTCTGCCGTCCGCCAATGGCCAGAATCTCTATGGAGCCAGCATCGGTGATGGCTTTGCGAGCTTCGTTCTTGGCCAACTGGGTGGCGCAAGTATCGGCAACGATAATATTCAATGGTTTCACCGCAAAGAGGGCTCGATTTACGCGCTGGATACGTGGAGGGTCACCCGCAAACTCACTGTGAACTACGGACTGCGTTGGGACTTCGAACAGATGCAGCACGAACAGCATGACCGGGTAACCCAGTTTAGCCCGACCGTTGCCAATCCGTCGGCCGGCGGCCTATTGGGTGGAACCGCATACGAGGGGTATGGCGCCGGGCGTTGCAACTGCAGCTTCGAGAAGTACTATCCGTGGTTGATTCAGCCTCGCCTCGGCATCAGTTATCTCCTGGACCCGAAGACCGTGCTCCATGCGGGGACCGGATTTTACTCCGGCCCGCAACTCTTCTTGAACGAAGAAGGCTATAGCAACCAGGGCTTTGGCTTTAACCAGGTGTTTCTGACGAGTCCTTCGTATGCCCTGCCGGCAGGCCAATTGTCGAATGGCATACCTTACTCCTCGGCCGCTCTGACCGCCCTCAATTTCGACCCTGGCGCCTATCCGAATGTAGGCCAAACCAACTCGCCTCCTTCGTTCATTGTTCCCAACAATGGCCGCCCGCCGCGTTTTCTGCAATCAACCGTTGGCGTTGAGCGCGAGGTCGTTAAGGACCTTGCGGTCAATGTTTCCTACATCGACATCCGTGGTGCATGGCTCAATTCCGACGGGTTGACGAACACTATCAACGAACTCACTCCATCAATCCTCTCAAAAAAATACGGTCTGGACGTTACCAACCCAACCGACTTCAACCTACTCACGGAAACGATCTCTTCGCCCAGCGTGGCGGCGAGAGGCTTCAAGGCGCCCTACTCCACCTTTCCGTCGGGAGCCAGCCTGGCTCAGGCATTACGGCCGTTCCCGCTATTCGGTAACATTGGCGACTACTACGAGCACGATGGCAATTGGTGGTACGACGCGCTTCAAGTCAGGGTCACCAAGCGGCTCGGCAACGGACTGTCGGGCGGCCTCGGTTACGCATGGTCGAAGAATCTGGGAACAGTCTCGAGCACTGGGACTTTCACCACGAATATCCCGATACAGGATCCCTCCCTGCCGCCCAAGAGCCAGAAATCCTATGTGGCCATCGACCAACCGCAGGCGCTCAACTTCTACTTCAATTACGAGGTGCCGAGGTTCAGCTTTTCCCAAAGCGGCTGGAAGCGCGTCTTGTTCTCGGGTTGGACCACCGACGGCATCTTCCATTACCAGAGCGGTTTTCCCCTACAAACACCTAATTCCACGAGCACTCTGACCTCGGTGACTTTTGCCAGTGGAGTTTGGGCGAATCGCGTTCCGGGGCAGAAGCTTTTTCTGCATAGTCTCAATGACCACCACGTCAACCCCCGAACCACGTTCTTTCTCAACCCCGCCGCGTGGGCAAACCCCGCCCTCGGGACCTACGCCAACTCCAAGCCATACTATGGGAATTTCCGTGCCCCGAGATATCCCAACGAACAGTTGGGCTTTGGCAAGGTCATCCCGATTAAAGAAAGCTTGCAATTCTCGCTCCGCGCGGATTTCTTTAATGTCTTTAACCGCTGGGCATATCCGGGGCTGAACGGAAGCAGCCCTTTTTCAACTCCTGCGTATGGGCCCGACGGAAGCATTACCAACGGCTTCGGTTACCTGGGGGACGGTATCTCCGGCGCAGGGGGAAACTATGCTCCAAGAAGCGGCGAGTTTGTCGCAAGAATTCAGTTCTAAGCGACAATTCAGCTAATATTCCAACCAACAGGCCAGGTGCATTCATCTGGCCTGTTAGCTTGCAGCGGGCTCCAAAGATCCTCATGTTGGCGTGACCAAGCGGGCTACAGCTTATCTGAGGAACGAAGTTGGCAATTACGCGACGTGACTTTGTAACCGGCCTGGGAGCGCTGAGCGCAGGAACTTTGAGCTCCCGGGCGTTGCCGATCTTGGGGAATTCCTCCCAAAATGCCAGGACTGACGCCAGGACTCCTCCCGGGCAATATTTCGAGACATGGACAGCCCAGAAAACGGGAATCACCTGGAAGCACGACAATGCACTCTCGGCCTCCCGCTATCTGCCCGAATCCATAGGCCCGGGAGTCGCCATATTCGACTACGACAACGACGGTTGGATGGATCTGTACTTTCCCAATAGCGGTCTGGCGGATTTCTTTCAGCCCACAAAGCCGCTACGCAATGCTTTGTACCACAACAACCGCAACGGCACCTTCACCGATGTGACGGAAAAGGCAGGCGTGGCGGGAAGAGATTTCGGCATCGGAGTCGCGGCCGCCGACTACGACGGAGACGGATGGACCGATCTTCTGGTAACCACGTATGGGCGGTTGATTCTTTACCACAACAACCATGACGGGACGTTTACGGATGTGACCAAAGCCGCGGGGCTGGATGAGCCGGGCCTGTTCACCAGCGCGGTGTGGTTCGATTACGACAACAACGGCCTTCTTGATCTCTTTGTCTGCCACTTTGCGAAATATAACAAGTCGCTGGAACAGGATTGCA
>JBAVQC010000347.1:0-16052 GCA_049693715.1 Acidobacteriaceae bacterium
AGGTCATCGCGGTGCTCTACCGCCTCGCTCCTGAGCATCCCTTTCCCGCAGCAGTCGACGACTCCGTAGCTGTCTATCGGGAACTCCTCAAGACCTACCAACCAAGCCACATCATTCTCTACGGAACCTCCGCGGGGGCGGTGCTCACCGCCGAAGTTGCGGTGAAGCTTAAAGCACTCGGTCTTCCCCTGCCCGCGGGTCTTGGCATCTTCAGCACCCTCGACGGGTTTGCCCAGGCGGCGGATTCCCAGGCGCTCTACACTCTCCAGGGATTCGCCGGCCACCTTGATCCCCCCGACGGCGGGGTGCACGACCCTTATTACGTTGGCTCTACCGATCCGAAAGACCCCGTGCTCTCCCCCATCTACGCGGACCTGCACGGCCTGCCACCCACTCTCTTCGTCACCAGCGGCCGGGACGCCCTCCTCAGCGGAACCGCAAACCTGCACCGCGCCTATCTGCGCGCCGGCGTCGATGCACGCCTCGTCGTCTTCGATGCGCTCCCTCACGCCTTCTGGTACGACTCGTCTCTCCCCGAGTCCATCGAGGCCAATCACATCATGGCGAACTTTATGCTTAAGCAACTCTCCCCATAATCCAGCCGCGCTCCAGAAGCAGGGTCTGACATTTCACTGTTGACCAACGATCGGGCTTTCACTCATAATCTGTCCTTTCCGGACATTCTCAGCGTTACGACTTGCCTACTAAAGTCACTATCATTTGCGCAACAAATCTGGATCGCGCGGAAAGGGTAGGGTAGGACTCAGTTGAGACCATTCGATGTATTCGAGATTCAATCGGCAATCGACAAGTACGAACGGAGACACCCGCACCGCGCGACTCCATCGGCCGAAGTAGCTCTGGCCTGGAGCTTAGGCTGGCGCGGCCGAGCGCGTGTATCGGCCAGCGGCATCCGCCCGCAGGCGAAGGAAAACCAATCGCGGAGCCGGCACCCGTCACAGAAGCGCCGGCCCGTAAGGTTGGAAGGCGAGGTAGGACCGCTGCGATGGGCCTACGAAGCTTTCCGGGTATGGTGGCTGGTGCATTGAAGCCGGTGAGCCCGGCAGCTTGAATAGCCAGCGCTAAAGCGCATGACGGGGAGCGCAAGACTTTCCGGAGAGCTCAAGCTCTCCTCCCCCCCGCATAAATGCGGGGGCTTCCACCCCGTGAACCAGCCTACGATAAATGGGCGCTTGCATAGCCAGCGCTAAAGCGCATGACGGGGAGCGCAAGACTTTTCCGGAGAGCTCAAGCTCTCCTCCCCCCGCATGAATGCGGGGGCTTCCACCCCGTGAACCAAACCCATCGAATAGCCTTTTCCACAGCAGCCCGGCGGTGGTTGGTTGCCAAAATATAAGATTAGACATAGTCTAATCTTCAGTGGACACCGAGGCGATCAAACGGTCATTGGAGAGCGGCGGATTGCGGTGCACTCCGCAGCGCTACGCGGTGATGGCTTTCCTGATGGAGCAGAACCGGCATCCCACCGCTGTCGAAATCTTCGAAGCCGTGAATCGCATGGATCCGCGCTCTTCCCGGGCCACGACCTATAACAATTTGCGCGACCTGGTTGAGGCCGGCTTGGTGCGTGAAGTGGCGGTCGAGGGCCGCGCCGCGCGCTTTGATGCAAAGGGCCTGCTGCATCATCACTTCATTTGCGACCGCTGCGGCAATGTCGAAGACATTGAGTGGTACGACGTGCCCAGGCCCGCCACCCGCACCCTTGGTAAGCGGATTGTTCGGGAATGCGAACTCATTTTCCGGGGGCTTTGCACAAAGTGCGCACCCAAGGCCCGTCCGGCCAAGCGTCGTGTTAACAGCGGATGAATGGTGTGCGCCGGTGAGCGCAATCCTCGATCGAATTCTGGAGCGATTGCGCCATAAGCAGCCCAGTCCGTAATTCGTAACAGTTCTTTAACCCATTTGAAGGAGAAGGGAATATGGAAGAGCAATTTGTCACCGCAGTGGGCGAGCCTGTCCACGATAGCAAGGAGCAAAACGGGCCTAACGGAGCCAAGTGTCCCTATACCGCCGGCGTTCGCCAACAGGCAGTCACTGGGACCCTTTCCAACGCGGATTGGTGGCCCAATCAACTGAATGTCAGGATCCTGCACCAACACTCCGCGCTCTCCGACCCCATGGGCGAGGCATTCGACTACGCCAAGGAGTTCAAGACCCTTGATCTGGACGCGGTGATCAAGGACCTCCACGCCTTGATGACCACATCCCAAAGCTGGTGGCCGGCGGATTACGGTCACTACGGGCCGTTGTTCATCCGCATGGCGTGGCACAGCGCCGGCACCTACCGCATTGCGGATGGCCGCGGCGGCGCGGGCTCCGGTTCCCAGCGATTTGCACCCCTTAACAGCTGGCCCGATAACGTCAGTCTCGACAAAGCGCGCCGGCTGCTCTGGCCCATCAAGCAAAAGTACGGCAAGAAAATTTCCTGGGCCGACCTGATGATTCTTACCGGGAACGTGGCCCTCGAGTCGATGGGATTCAAGACCTTCGGTTTCGCCGGTGGACGCCCGGATGTCTGGGAGCCGGAAGAAGACATCTACTGGGGACCGGAGACCACCTGGTTGGGAGATGAGCGCTACCGCGGTGATCGCCAGCTCGACAATCCTCTCGGCGCGGTGCAGATGGGACTCATCTACGTGAACCCCGAAGGGCCCAACGGCAATCCGGATCCCGTCGCTGCGGCCAGGGACATCCGCGAGACATTTGGCCGCATGGCGATGAATGACGAGGAAACGGTGGCCCTCATCGCCGGCGGACACACCTTCGGCAAAGCTCACGGCGCTGCCGAACCGAGCACCTATATGGGTCCCGAACCCGAGGGCGCCGCGCTCGAAGCGCAAGGCCTCGGCTGGATCAATACCTTTGGCACCGGCGCAGGTCCCCACGCCATCACCAGCGGTTTGGAGGGTGCATGGACCAGCAACCCGACCAAGTGGGACAACAACTTCTTCGACAACCTGTTCCGCTATGATTGGGAACTCACCAAGAGCCCGGCTGGCGCTCACCAGTGGACGCCCAAGGACAAATCCGCAGCAGGCACTGTGCCCGATGCTCACGATCCCTCGAAGAAGCACCCGCCCATGATGTTCACCACCGACCTTGCCCTGAAAGTGGATCCGGTCTACGCGAAGATTTCCAAGCGCTTCCACGAGCATCCGGAGCAGTTCGCAGACGAGTTTGCCCGGGCCTGGTTCAAGCTCACGCACCGCGACATGGGCCCCCTTGCGCGCTACCTTGGCCCGCTCGTTCCTAAGCAGACCCTGCTGTGGCAGGATCCTGTTCCCGCTGTTGATCATGCGTTGATCGGCGAGCCGGAGATCGCTGCTCTCAAGGCGAAGATCCTCGCGTCCGGACTTTCCATCCCCCAACTGGTCTCGACGGCCTGGGCGTCAGCGTCAACCTTCCGCGGTAGTGACAAGCGCGGCGGGGCGAACGGAGCGCGCATTCGCCTCACGCCGCAGAAGTATTGGGAAGTCAACCAACCGGAGGAACTGGCGAAGGTCCTGGCAAAGCTGGAGGCGATTCAGAAGGAGTTCAACGCCGGTGGAAAGAAGGTTTCACTGGCCGATCTGATCGTTCTGGGCGGCTGCGCAGCCGTTGAGGCGGCCGCGAAGAAAGCTGGCTATGACTTGAAGGTCCCCTTCTCGCCAGGGCGCACCGATGCATCGCAGGAACAGACCGATGTGAGTGCGTTCGCCGTACTGGAGCCGGCCGCAGACGGGTTCCGAAACTACATTCGCAAGGGACAGCATGGGGCGGCGGCCGAACTGCTGTTGGATCGCGCGAACCTCTTGACGCTCACCGCTCCCGAGATGACCGTTCTGATTGGCGGCCTGCGCGTGCTGAACGCCAACTCCGGAAAGTCCGAGTATGGCGTTTTCACCAAACAGCCCGAAGCATTAACCAACGACTTCTTCGTCAATCTCCTCGACATGAACACCAAGTGGCAGAAGTCCGCTACCTTGCCAGGCGTACTCGAGGGGAATGATCGGGCGACCGGCGCACCCAAGTGGAAAGGCACCGTAGTCGATCTCGTCTTCGGTTCCAACTCCCAGCTCCGGGCCACCGCTGAAGTCTATGCAACTGACGACTCGAAGGAGAAGTTTGTGAAGGACTTCGTGGCTGCCTGGGCCAAAGTGATGAACCTCGATCGCTACGACCTCGCCTGAGCCTCGCCGCGTCGATAACAAATCAGAACGATCCCAGGTCTCGCCTCTGAGACCTGGGACCCCTGTAAACAGACAAGATGAATCGGCTTTACAGGCTGCGAAAAAAGCCTGAGCTGAGCCCACCTGGCCCAGGTGGAGTGCGCACAGTCTCGAGAATGCCGCGTAGAATGGAGGCCGGGCCAGGCGGGCAGCCCGTTATCGTGAAGTTTACGGGGATGATATTTGCCACGCCGCCACGACTGGCATAGCACGTGCCAAAGATGCCGCCGCATGCTCCACAGTCGCCTATGGCCACAACCCACTTGGGGTCGGGCACGGCATCATAGGTGCGCTTCAGCGCTTCTTCCATGTTGACCGACACGGGCCCAGTCACCAGTAGCAGATCGGCGTGACGCGGACTAGCTACGAATTTGATGCCCACGCCCTCCAGGTTGTAATAAGGATTGTTAAGCGCCTGGATCTCCAACTCACAGCCATTGCAGGAGCCTGCGTCCACGTGGCGGATGCAGAGCGCGCGTCCCAGGATTCTCCGAAGGTCCGTCTGCAACGCCTCCAAGGGAGGTGATGAATCATCGGGAACGGGCAGCGGTTCGGTCAATATACCCGTGCGCAGCATTTGTGAAAGAACGTCAAACATAATTACCTCATCCGTCGTGTCCGCTATAGGACAGGTTGAAGGATTTGTTGATGAGCGGGAAGTCCGGCACAATGTTGCCGAGGATCGCATATTCGAGAAGCGGCCAGTTCTGCCACGACGGGTCGTGCGCATGGCAGCGCCGAATGGCGCCGTCCGGACCGGTCTCGAGAGCAATCATTACTGGACCGCGCCAGCCTTCGATAAGCCCAACCCCAAGAAGATCAGGCTCCGCGGGAGGAACGGGTATCTGGATGGGTCCAGCAGCAATCCCCGCGAGGAGCGCACGGCAAAGTCGAAGGGACTCGAATATCTCGTCGAATCGCATCTGCACTCGCGCTGCAACATCGCCCGCACTCTGCACGATCAGTTTCGGGGCGAGCCAGTCGTAGGGAGGCCACGGATGGTCGACTCGCAGATCGAGCGGAATGCCCGAGGCGCGCGCGGCGAGACCGACCGCGCCAAGCTTCTGCGCAAGACCTGTCTCCAGTCTTCCAGCTTCTCGAAAGCGATCTTGCAGACCGGCATGCTCAGCATAGATAGAACGCAGCTTGGAGACCGAATCCTCGACGACCGTATACTGTTCAAACAAGAGACGAGACCCGTCTGGGGGCAGATCGCTTGACACCCCGCCGGCCGTTACATAATCGAAGAGGTAGCGCGCTCCGAAAGCGAATGCGTTCGCGCGCAGCAGATCCTCTTTCATGCGGGAAAACTGAGTGAGCCCGAAAGCGAAGCCGGCATCATTACCGAGAGCACCCAGGTCACCCAGATGATTGGCCAGACGTTCGTGCTCAAGGGCCAGCGCACGCAGGTCTGTTACCCGGGCAGGACAGGCTGTCTGGGTGATTGCTTCAAGCGCTGCGCAGTACGCCCACGAGAAAGCTACGGCCGAGTCCCCGGAGACCCGTGCGGCCAAACGGTGTCCCTCGCTTTGTGAAAGGCCCTCAAAACGTTTGGCAACACCTTTGTGGGTATAGCCGAGACGTTCCTCCAGACGTAGAACCTTCTCTCCCACTACGGAGAAGCGGAAGTGTCCAGGTTCAATGGTGCCCGCATGGACCGGGCCGACAGCGATCTCATGAACACCATCGCCTTCTACTGATACGAATGGGTATGGCTCTGAGCCAACCGCGAATTGCTGGCTTCCATTGACCTTCCGTCGCAAGGGGAAAAACTTCTCTGGCCAGCCGCCATGGCACAACCATCCGCGCGTGTCCGCCTTTCGCTCATCGACGCCAATGCCGAGCATGTCATAGACGCCACGCTGCATACGCAATGCAGCCGGGAACAATGTCGCGATGCTCGGATACCTAGGAAGCCCACGCGCTTCAGCCACATTACCGGCCGGATGCTTTTCGTGCGGGTTCCCACGCCCGAGTTCCAGCACATCGGCGGTCTTTACCTGAATTGGGTATTCGACCACTAGCAACGTGTTGGGGAGAAGATAGGCCGCATAGACGGCGAAGCAGCGATCGCGATCTCGGTCGTCTGCTCCCCAGAGGCTCAGGAGCAACGCTCCCGCCTCGTGCATTGCATTGGCGACCTCGAGCCATTGCTCGCGGTTAACGCACAGCCGGGCGCTTGGTATGTTGCCGGGCATCTGTGTCCGGTGTTGTTCGATGAAAGCCGGTAATTTACTCATGATCAATCACCCAATCAGACGTGCCGCGCTCCGGTACCATGCTGCCAGTGCAGGTGGCATATATAGACCAAGCGCCAGCACCATGGTGAGATGAACGAATACGGGCACCATCGCCGGAGAGTGCGGCAATGGACGTGCATCGCTTTCTCCAAAAACCATGGGCTGGACCCGGCTGAAGATTGCCGCGAAGGCTACGCCTAGCGCAATCAAGAGGAAGGGTGTCGTCCAGGGATGTTCGCGCATCGCGGTTGTCAGCACTAGAAACTCACTCGCAAACACTCCAAAGGGCGGCATGCCCAAGATCGCGATTGACCCCAGCATCAATCCCCAACCGATCGTTGGGCTGATTCCAACCAGCCCTCTAATCCCATCCATGCGCTGAGTCCCAGCGGTCTGCGACGCGTGCCCGGCGGTAAAGAAGATCGATGACTTGGTAAGTGAGTGAACCGTCATGTGCAGCAGCGCGGCGAAGTTCGCGACCGGCCCGCCCATCCCAAAGGCGAAAGTGATGATGCCCATATGTTCAATCGACGAGTAGCCGAATAGCCGCTTGATGTCGCGTTGCCTGAAAAGAAAGAACGCTGCTAGAACCGCAGACAGGAGCCCGAACGTCATCAACATGCGGCCCGGAATATGCGGGCCGATCGATCCTTCGACCAGTACCTTGCAACGGATAACCGCATATAAAGCGACATTAAGGAGCAGACCCGATAGGACGGCTGATACCGGGGTCGGGCCTTCGGCATGAGCATCGGGCAACCAGTTGTGCAGCGGCGCCAGGCCGACCTTGGTGCCATATCCAACCAGAAGGAAGACGAATGCAAGTCCCAGCACCCTTGGTTCAAGTTGCCCTTTCACAGCATTGAGGTGGGTCCACAAGAGGGCGGTCATGCCTTCGCGGCCAAGTGTCTGCTCGGCCGCAAAGTATAGAAGGATAGTGCCGAAGAGTGCCTGGGCAATGCCGACACCGCAGAGGATGAAGTACTTCCAGGCCGCTTCCAGGCTCGCACGTGTGCGGTAGAGAGAAACCAGCAAGACCGTCGAGAGTGTGGCTGCTTCCATCGCTACCCAAAGCAGACCCATGTTATTGGTCAGCAAGGCCAGAAACATCGCAGCCATAAAAAGCTGGTACATGCTGTGGTACAAGCGCAAACGCCGTGGATTGAGACGCCCATGATGTTCTTCAATGCGCATGTAGGGCCGCGAGAAAACCGCGGTCGTGAAACCCACGAACGCGGTCAGCGCGACCAGAAAGACGTTGAAGGAGTCCACGAAGAACTGCTCATGCGCGACCAGCATGGGGCCGTGCCGGATCACCCGCAGCACCAGGAATGCGGCGGCGACGAGCGTTGCGAAGCTCATTCCGACATTAAGCTCGGCCGCGAAGCGGCGGGCGCCGAAGAGGGCCAACGAGAGTGCCCCTAACAACGGCAAACCCAGAACCAGCAATATTTCCACTTCAGTCCTCCTTGAGTGCTTCGAGGTGATGCAGATCGAGGCTGTCGAACTGTTCCCGGATCTGGAAGAAAAAGATGCCGAGGATGAATACGCCGACCAGGAGATCGAGTGCGATTCCCAATTCGATAACCATAGGCATCCCATAGGTAGCACTGGTCGCGGCGAAAAACAGCCCGTTCTCCATGGCGAGAAATCCAATTACCTGGGTCACCGCTTTCCGGCGCGTGATCATCATCAAGAACGAAAGCAGGATGACGGCAAGTGCGATACCGAGCGTGTGGCGGGTGATAGTCGTCGCCAACATGCTGATCGGTTGCGCCAGGCCGAAGGCGAATATCACCAAGACCAATCCCACGAGCATCGTCGTGGGAATGTTGACTAGCGGTTCACTGTCCCATTGCGCGCCGAGCCGTTGGATGAGCCGATGCAAAATCCACGGCAGCGCGATCACTTTCAGGATCAGTGTGAGTGCCGCGGAGTAGTAAAGTTCCGTCAGGCCGGAGCTGTGGGCCACAATGCAGGTTGATGCAAACAGGATCGCACCCTGCCAGGCGAACAGCGTAATCAACCGCTGCGTGCGCCGCCGCGAGAGCATGGCGAAGGAGATGAGCAAGAGTCCCGCGGCCAGGACTTTGAGTAATTCGGCGGTCAGATGAGAGGTCTGCATTTCCGAATCAAGCTCCTAACAGCAGATGAACCAGCAAGCCGAGCACGGCGAGCAGAAATGCCATCGCCAGGTATTCCGGCGCGCGAAAGATTCGCACCTTGGCCGATAACGATTCGATCAGTGCCAAGGCCGCCCCGGCAATCGCCAGCTTTGCAATCAAAGCGGTCACGGCCAGCAGCAACGCCCTTCCTCCGTCAGCACCATGGGTGGCAATACCCCAGGGCAGAAACAGGGCGAACCCGATACATGCGTAATTGAAAAGCTTCAGGCTCGAGGCCCACTCCACCAGGGCGAGATGCCGTGCGGAATATTCAAGCACCATCGCTTCATGGATCATGGTGAGTTCGAGGTGGGTCGCTGGATTGTCGATGGGGATGCGAGCGTTTTCCGCCAGCAGCACCATCAGGAAGGCGATTGCGGCGAAGATCACGCTGGGATCGATCACCGTCCGGTGCGCGCTGTATGCGTCCACCAGATTTGACAGGGACGTGCTTCCAAAGAGCAGAAATGCATTGAACAGCACCATCAAAAGCGCCGGCTCCGCAAGAAAACCAATCATCATCTCCCGGCGCGCCCCAAGCGTGCCGAAAGCCGTGCCGATGTCCATGGCGGCAAGGGCGAGCGAGACACGCGCCGTGGCGAAGAGGCCAAGAAGAGCGATGGCATCCGCCACCCGCGCGAACGGCAGGTCTGTACCCAGTGAAGGGATAATGGCGGCCGCCAACACCATCGTTCCGAACAACACGTAAGGCGTCGTCCGAAAGAGTGCAGATGCATCCGTAGCCAGCGCGGCGTCTTTATTGAAGAGCTTGCGCAGCATGCGATACGGCTGTAGCAATGGTGGGGCGGATCGATTTTGCAGCCAGCCACGGCATTGTGCGATCCATCCGGCAAACAGCGGCGCTATCCCGATGGCCAACACTACCTCTCCGAATTGGCGGAAGACGGTGAATCCAGTCATAGGACAAATACCAGTAGGCTAAGCAGAGTCAGAAAGCTGTAGAGCAGGTAGATGGCCAATCGTCCGCCCTGCAAAACACTGACCACGTCCGCCAGGCGCTCGACGCCGCGCGCAACCGGCAGATAGATCGCGCGCCACAGCCGGTCCTCGATATGAATCCGATAGCGCGGCGCGCTGTCGGAGGGCGACGGCAGATCGCGCTCCATGCGAAAGAAGGCTCCGAACATGTGCCGGATCGGTTGACCAAAGCCTTCCGCCGTGTCCTGCATGCGGGAGGTTTGCCACGGATAGCCGCAATCCCAGGAAGCGGTTCGGCGTACGCGCCCGTGGGCCAGAATACGCACCAGCAGGAAGGTCACGCTGAAGACTCCGGCGATCCCGGCAAGTAAGTAGATGCCGCCATAAGATGCCTGCTCCGGCGCAATCGGCGTAATCCACCAGAGGGAAGAACTAAGTCTCACGGTTTGACCCAGCAGCTTACCGGTAACCGCGCCCGCCGCCCGCAGCGCAAGCTGCGGCAACACGCCAATCAAAATGCACCCAAACGCGAGCCACCCGAGGCCCAGCCGTTCGAGCCAATTGGCATCGTGCGCGTGTACCAGAGAGGCTTCGCGGGGCTGACCAAGAAAAATCACGCCATAGAACTTGACCATCACATAGGCCGCCAGGGCAACCGTCAACGCCAGCGCTGCCGCGCCAAGCGGGATGAGCATGTTGATAAAGGCGTGGGGAACCTGTGGCGTAAAAAGAAACGACTGCAACAGCAGCCACTCGGAAACGAAGCCGTTGAGCGGTGGCAAGCCCGCAATGGAGAGTGTACCCACCAGCGCCAGGGATGCCACCCAGGGCATGGGGCGGATCAGGCCGCCGAGTTTGCCCAAGCTGCGTTGTTTGGTTGCGTGCAGGACCGAACCGGTAGCGAGGAAGAGTAAGCTTTTGAAGAGCGCATGGTTGAGGGCGTGGATCAAGGCGGCACTGAGAGCGAGGGCGGCAAACAGGCGCAAGTTGCTTGCCTCGAACAGAATGGATAGACCGATAGCGGTGAAGATGAGTCCGACGTTCTCAATCGAGGAGTACGCCAGTAGACGCTTCATGTCGGTCTGCACTGCCGCAAAGATCGCTCCGAACAGGGCGGAGAACAGACCGAGCGCGATCATCAGCCCTCCCCATTGCCAGAAGCGCACGTGCAGTAGATCGAAGCTGATCCTCAGCAGTCCGTAGATCGCCGTCTTGAGCATCAGGCCGCTCATCATCGCCGAGACCGGCGACGGCGCCGCCGGATGGGCCTCTGGCAGCCACACATGCATGGGAACCAGTCCCGCCTTGGCGCCGAAGCCCAACAGCGCAAGTAGGAATGCGGTGCTTGCCCAAAAGGGTGTGAGCCGGGCGTTCCGCATGGCATCGAAAGTGAACTGCCAGCTGCCGCCTTGCAGGACGCCAAAACTGAGCAGGATGCAGATCGCGCCTACGTGAGCCATCAAGAGATAAAGAAAACCAGCGCGGCGGATTTCAGGAATGCGATGTTGCGAGGTCACCAGAAAGTAGGAGCTGAGGGCCATCGTCTCCCATGCCACCATAAAGAAGTAAGCATCGTCGGCGAGTACTACCGCGGCCATGCTGGCAAGAAATATGTGGTACTGCAGGCAAAGCAGCCCGGGGGCGGTGCCCTCCCCCGATCGGAAGTAACCGGCCGCAAAGGTTGAGATGCCGGCCCCAGCAACCCCCAAGAGGAGCAGAAAGAAGCCCGACAATGCATCCAAGCGAACATGGAAGGGCAGATCGGGCAGGCCGAGGGGCAGCACCACGATTTGCGGTGCGTGGCCGGCCGTTAGGGCAATTCCTCCCAGGAGCGCAACGCCGAGTCCAACTAAGGCACCGACCGGGAAAAGCAGGTGTGCTACGAAGCGCACGCTATGCGGTCGGACGAGTGCGACAAGTCCCAGGATCAGCCAGCTAAGCACACAAGTCAGCAAGATAGCGAGGTCGTGTCTCGACAGCGCCTGAATCGACAACGATGTCCAGCTAGAGAGATTCACGAAAGTACCTTTGCCGGATTGATTTCAAGCATGCAACCCTTTCAACCCGGCCTGCACGTCCTCCGTCGAAGCCGAAGATGCGATGCTGTCTAGTTGATCTTGATTAGCTGAGGTTGCTTCCTATACGCGGCATGTTGTTTCAACTCAATACCGGCTTGAGCAAACGCAAACGCATTCCCTTTCCCGCCGAACGCTATCTGGTTCCATCCATCGTCGCAACCAACCACAACCACACGATTTTGAAAGCTCTGGTGTATTCGCGCAAGCAAGGGACTATAACCACGATCAGACAGGTTGACCACCATGACACCATCCGGAGTTAATGCGTTGTAGCAGTCGTCGTAAAAACGTTGGCTGCATAATTGTTCGGGCTGTCCCGTGATGTCGAATCCATCCACAATCAAGACATCAAACTTCTTCGAATGGCGAGATACAAAATCGGCTCCGTCCTCGCAAAACACCTTGAATCTACGATCATCCTTTGGGATAGAGAAGTGGTCGCGGAAGGCGATCACCTCCGGGCTGATCTCAGCAACAGAGATCTTCGTGTGACGTAGACAGCGATAGCAGTGTTTCTGTATCGAGCCTCCGCCTAAACCGATAGTCCCTATGTGCCGCGGACGTTTGTTGAATTGTAGGAAGCCCATCATGGCTCGTGTGTAACCGAGCATAAGCAGATCGGGCTCGTTCACATACATCTGGCTCTGCACCGAACCCATTTCGAAATACAGGGTTAAGGTGCCGTCCTCTTCATAAATAAAGGGCGCGGACGTGCGCGTTCGCCTCTTGTGTTCCTCGTATTCGTCGGACAACTGGTCCCCAATACTCATTCGATTTTTCGCTCCTTATGCACAAGATTCTGAAAACGCTACCAGCTCTTCAAGGGAGTCGCGAGGCGACGGCTCAAACCGCTAGAGAAACGGCTCGATTCCTCATTCGTCTTTCTTCGTTGACGTGGCAGTATGAGGTCTACTCGGAGTACCCACCGGCCCAGGTCGGACCGGTGGGTTCAACGGCCATGACACCGGTCGGGGTTTCACCTGCTGCGGGCTGGAAATGCCGAACGCTTGACCTAACGAGCGAAGGAACGTTTTTATCGCAGACATGACCATCCTTTCCTGTTCGTACACATCAATGGCGAACTTCACAAAAGACAAACTGTTTCGTATATGTCAATGAACCAACCTGTAAAACATAAACAGTGCTCGGAAGAGCTGTCAGGTGGTTGAATTTCCTGGGCCGCCTTTCGAACCCCCAGAACCTGATGGCTTAACCTGGCTCGGCCGCTATTTGTTGAACCTCTTCTGCGCAGTGGTCAAAGCCGAATAGTAGCCTTTCGGCTTTTCCTTGAGCAGGGAGTGTTCGATACCCTTCTTGTAGCCATTCGTATAAATCGTGTACATAACTGCCAGCGCGCAGCCCACCCCCAATGCAAATCCGAAAAAGTAGCCGATTATGATGTTGTAGAAAGCGTTCATCGGGCAACTTCGTCTTTATTATATGCGAATATCATTATATACTAGATGCGTCTGGAGGTTATGTGCAGGACGCCCTACGACGATTCAAGGCCGACATTTTTCAGGCGCTTGCGCATCCTACTCGAATTGCGATTCTCGAATTCTTGGGTGACGGGGAACTCTCCGCAGGTGCGCTGATAGAGAAACTCGGCATGGAGCAAGCCAATGTTTCTCAGCATCTAGCAATTCTTCGTGCCAAGCAGCTAGTGGTGAACAGGAAGGTGGGGAACCAGGTCTTATACTCCGTTCGTGACCCGATCATTAACAAGGTTCTTCAACTGATGCGACGGTACTTCCACGCACATCTCAAGGAGGCCATGGACATGCTTGGCGAAATGGAAAAGCCCCTGGCAAGTGCAAAATGATACTTCTGGACTAGTGTTTGCGCGAGCGGTGGGGATTGCGGGATATCAGATATGGGATAGCACTCCGACTCAAGGCACCACGATTTGGAGAACAGATAGCACCACACAACGACACTAGACGTAACTCTGGGGGAACCTGTCGAGTGCCGTCCTGCGGAGCGAATGCGGAGAATATGGCAATGGAAGAAGAGCGAAACTTCGAGCGAAAGATTATGAACTGCACGCTAGTCCTGCTTCACACACAGGATCAGATCAAGGAATTGGACGTTGCGGTTCCGCACATGAAGGCTCAAGAAGCGCTCAAGAGACTGGAGGTGCGCAGGAACGAGCTGACCGAGAAAAAGCATTGCTTAGAGACGGAACTGGGCCAACTCCAAGCCGCACATCGGGAGTCTAAGGCTAGAGGACGTGGGTCGGAAGACGATCTACTGCGTCCGCGCTCGTCGTGAATCTTGCGCCCATTCATCGGCTGACTGTATCCCGCCAACTAGGTTTGGCCAACGTTCCGCGGGGCATGATTCCCAACGCCTCCACTCGTCAGCACATTTCAGTTGGGAAACGCGGCCCATTCCCTGAAAATTGGGACTCTCAAGCGTGTCTCATTTTAGGGGTGCACTCCAAGTTGTCGGGTGACTTCCAGTCGTCCCTACGGGACTTTTCGTCACTCGAATTCAGCCCTCCGGGACTCGATTTCGTCGTGGTAGTTTTCACGAAGACTGTCGTGGGGCGCGATACCTGCCGGTGTTACTTGATGAGTCGTGCTGCGATGATCGCCGCCGGTACACGCCACGCCGAAACCAACTTCGCCGCGTCTCCGGCGAACCATGGTCCCGTCCTGTGATTGTGCCAATCACCAGTGTGGATTTCCCCAAGATTTGCCGGGTTTGGCTGTGGTCTTTCGGTATTAAAGTATCTCTTGTATGCCGAGATCCAGTCAGTGGCGATTTCCTTCTGCGCCGTTGTGAGCTGCACCTGCCCTCGGCAAACCAACTCGTGGAGATGGTCTTCGAGTTGATCCTTCACCCGGGCATTCCAGGTAGACGAGTAGGGTTGGGGCCAAAGATTTTTAATGTCGTCGGACCCGCCGAGTGCCGGCGTAATGAGATAGTCCAATTCGTACGCAACCCGGGACGAATTCGGCAAGCCGTATTCTTTGAATACCGCCTGCTGCAAAGTGGGATTCACGGGTGGATCGTTGTCAACGGCGCTGGTACCGCATAGCTCATCCATAGCAACGGGGACGACAGCTCCTGGCGTCAAAGTCCTTTGTGGCAGGGCGAATGCCTGGTACTCCATGGATTGCCCGCCGCGATCCTTCCCTTTGAACTCGTGCATGATCCAATAGCCCGCGCCCACGATCATGAACGCGACACTCGCGCACGCCAACTGCCGCGACATCGATCCCACACGAAACAGGCCGTAAGCCCATCCACGATGATTTCGCGAAGCGTTCTCTGCCATGCGGGCTTTCAGCAAAGATCGGGAACGAAACACGTTCGAGTCCATCGAGCTGACAGTCTCTTCGTGAATACGAGAGAAATCTGTTAACGCGCCCTCGAGTTCGGCCTTCCGCCCGCTGCACGATTGGCATTCAGCGAGATGGTACCGAGCACGCACGTGACGTCGCGAAGGCAATTCGCGGTCGATGAAAAGAAGAATCTCTTCATCGGAGAGATGTGAACACTTTGTTCGCATGGTTCATTCACTCCTCGTGACACGCGTCATACGTGCCAATGCTCGAGATAATGAAGCGGAAACTGAGCCCAGCGAGATATTCAGCGCTCGCGCGATATCCCGGTATTTTAGACCTTCAGCGCGCAGGTGAAGGCAACGTTGCTCCTGCTCGGGCAGGGCTTTGAAGACCGCGCGCAGGCGTTGATGCATCTGGTTGAAAGCGAAGTGAGCCTCGGGGTTCGAATCAGGCGCCGCTTGTTGCGTCAGAACGTCATGTTGATCGCGGTTGAGCCCAAACACCAGGCTCGACCTTCGCCTTTTCAGCGCCAGGTTGTGCGCCACCCGAAAGATCCAGCCGCGAAGGTTCGAGCGCGGCCGGCCGAGTTCTAAATGGCGATAAAGAGAGAGAAAGGTTTCCTGGACGACGTCTTCCGCATCGGGGAGCGGCAAGCCGAACGTCAGTACATAGTGGACCACCCGTTGCTGAAATTGATCAAACAGGTCAACCACAACAGATTCGAGTTCTGCCCGGGTTTTCGCCGGAAACTCGGCCGCAGCCGCACCCTGGCGAATTCTCTCTTCTCCGTCCTCGGAGGGCAGTGCCGGCAACCCCTGGGTAGTTTCCATCATGTTTGGCCAACCATCCAAATGCTACCACTGTGCCTCCGGCGGAAACACAATCGCGACTGGACGTAGCTGGGGGCTTCGCCTCGCTCCTTGAAGGGTACGGGCTTCAGCCCGTACGTTAACTACGCGGCCTAGGACGGGCTTTAAGAGTGTGCGTGAGAACGCGAAAACAGATCGCAGAACTGAAACAGGCCCGTAGGGCCGGTGCCAAACGTCAGCCCAGCCCGGAAGGGCTGGGAGACAGATATCCAAAGATTACGGAGCGCCGGAGGCGCGGC